>JAYPXD010000022.1:0-22257 GCA_038135395.1 Alphaproteobacteria bacterium
ATCTCGTACGAGGTGCTGGAGGTCGGCACCGAAATGCGCTCCGACGAGCGCCACCTGCGGCCGGAGGATACGGAGGCCTATGGCTGGGCCGTGGAGGACGAGGACGAATGGTTCTTCGGCCCCTCCCCCTTCGGCGGCGCGATCTGCCACCCGACGCTACTGGCGAACCAGGCGCTGCTGCTGCGCCACAACCGCTTCGTCGTGCCGGCAGGGCTGCATGCGCGCATGGTGCTCAACTTCGTCAAGGCGATCCCGCTGGGCGCGCGGGCGCGGACGACGGGCAAGGTGGTGGACAAGTACTGGCGGCGCGAAAAACCGTACATGGTGACCGAGTTCGAGACGCGCGGCGACGACGGCACGCTCTACACCCATGGCCGTTTCGTGCAGATGCTGTTCGCAAAGGAAACCGCACCGGCGGCGGGCTCGTCTGCCGGCTCGAACCGGGCCGGGGACGGCGAGACGGCCTATGACGACAGCATCACGTCAGCGCAGGGCCGCAGCGGCCGGCTGGAGCGGGGCCAGGCGCTGCCGGCGCTCAGCCGCACGCTGAAGCAGCGCCAGATCGACATTTACAGCGGCATCCGCCCGTTCTCGATCCACACGGACGAAGACTGGGCCCGGCAGAAAGGCTTCGCCACCACCATCGCCCAGGGAATGATGAGCACGGCCTATATCTCCACCATCATGCAGACCGCAGTAGGTGCCGGCTTCGTCGAAGGCGGCACGATGGATGCCAAGTTCCTGCGCCCCGTCCTCTGCGGCGACACGCTGGAGGTGACGGGCACTATCGCCGGCTTCACCCGCGAGCCCGATGGCCGGCCTCGGGCGCATGTGACAGTAGCCGCCCACAACCAGCGGGGCGAGCAGACCATGGCCGGCGTGGCGAGCGGCATGTGCGAGCCATGAGCGGCGGCGAGGCTATCGTCTGCGCCGAGCCGGGCAGCTTCCCCGCCAGCCCCCTCTCCCGCGTGCTGGAGCAGCCGTTTCTGCTGGGCCTGTTCCTGCCGATCCAGGATGGCGGCTGGACGCCCTCGACCCTGCCGCGCTCGACCGACTGGACCTTCGACTACAACAAGGCGCTGACCCAAAGAGCAGAAGAACTCGGCTTCGACCTCGTCTTCGGCCTGGCGCAATGGACGCCGAAGGGCGGGCATGGCGGCGAGACCTCCTACCGGGAAATCTCCATCGACAGCTTCATGACCGTCGCCGCACTGGCGGCGGTGACGGAGCGCATCCTGCTGATCTCCACCGTGCACGTGCTCTATGGCCCCTGGCACCCGATGCACCTCGCCAAGTTCGGGGCGACGCTGGACCATATCTCCGGCGGGCGCTGGGGCGCCAACATCGTCACCGGCCACATCCCGCGCGAGGCCCGCATGTTCGGCCAGATCAGGCCCGACCACTCCAAGCGCTACGAGATGGCCGACGTGTTCACGACGCGGCTGAAGGAGCTGTGGGCCGCGACCGAGAACATGACCGTCGACGGCCCCTACTGGTCGATGGAGAACGCGTTCTGCACGCCGAAGCCTTTGTACGGACGACCGGTATTGGTGAACGCGACCGGCTCGGCGGATGGGATCGCGCATGCGGCGAAGCACTCGGACGTGGTGTTCATCACCAGCCCCTCCGGCAACCAGATGGAGCACGCGGTCGAGAGCCTGCCGCCGCACACCGCCAAAATCCGCGCGGCGGCGGCGGCCGAGGGGCGGGCGCTGAAAACCATCATCAACCCCATGGTCGTCTGCCGCCCCACGACGCGCGAGGCCATCGCCTACCGCGACGCCATCGTGGACGCGGCGGACACGGGCGCGGTCGAGGGCTTCGCCGCCATCACCCGCGGCGGCGATGCGGTCGCCTGGAGCGGCCAGAAACGCCAGTACGCGGCGCTCGGCGGCAACCTACACGTGGTCGGCTCGCCCGAGCAGGTGGTGGAGCAGTTCCTGGCTCTACAGAAGGCCGGCGTCGATGGCGTACAGGTCACCTTCTACGACTTTGCGCCCGACCTGGAATATTTCGGCGAGGCCGTCCTGCCGCTGATGCGGGAGGCAGGGCTCAGATTACCGCAAGCCAGCGCATCATAGGGGCGGGCTAAATTCGGGCCGCTCCGCCCAGAACAAAGGCGCCATAGACGGACGGCGGCAAGCCCTCGGCGCGCAGGGCGTTGCGCGCCTTCAGCCACGCGCCGCCGACATCGCCGTCGCGCGCAGCCCGATGGAAGACCTCCATGAACTTGCGGGTGGGCTTATCGTGCACAGGCCAGAGGCTGTTCACCACCGCCCGCGTGCCGCCCAGGTAGAACGACCGGGCCAGCCCCAGGATGTCATCGTCGGCAATCACCTGGCCGAGGCCGGTCTCGCACGCCGACATGACGACCAATCGGGCGGGCAATGGCTCGGCAAACAGGTCGGCGGCGGTCAGGCGCTCAATGGTCTGGCTGCCGCCATCGCTCAACAATATGGCCGATTCCAGCGGCTTCAGCGCATTGAAGACCCCGTGCGTCGCCAGATGCAACACGCGGACGCCACCGCCGACCGACGCACGCAGTTCATCCACCGTTGCGGACGCGCCCAGCATCGCGTTGACGCCATAGATCGAGGCGACGTCGCCTGCCTCCTTTCGCGCGCCCGGCAACGACGCCCATTGCCCGCCCAGCGCCGGATCGCCGACGACGGCCGTCCGGGTTCCGGCAGTCGTCCCGGAATCGCGCAACAGCCAGCTTCCGGTCGGCAGCACGACGACCGGCACTTCGACCGGCAAGGCGCCCCACGGCATGAAATGCAAAGAACGGCTGGGGACGACATAGAGCACGCCGGTCGTCTGGTCGACCGCGGCGCCCAGTTTCCCGGCAATCGTCTGCGATGCCCGAAGTTGAGCCTCGGCCTCCTCCAGCGGCGCATCGGTCGTGAACGGCGCCAGCAGCGCCTCAATTTCCCGGTGGCTCGCGGTCGCAGCGATCACCGCCGCAGTCTTGTGCGTCACCAAAAGGAACCGGATCGTATCGTCGGCGCTGTCATGCGGCAGGGTATAGATCAGCCGGTCATGCACCCCCAGATGGCTTTGGACATCCTTCAGGCTGCGTCCACCGATCGCCAGCGCATCCGCGATATCCGGCGCATGGCGGCGCAACAGCGACACCTCACGCGAGCGCTTGACGGCCAGCGCGCTCACTTCGGCGCTCAGGCCGGGCATTGCATTGCCGGGGGCGGCGGCCCTGATACGGGCCTTTCGGATTGCGGCGTCATAGGCGCGGATCGTCTTGATGCCCGCCAGATCGCGTCCCCGTGCCAATTGCACCTGCCCGACCATGTCGACGAAGGCCCTGGCCCGTCCCTGCTCCAGGTCCGCAAATGCACGGGCATAGTCGCGCCGCGCCAGATCATAGTGCACCAGGTGGCGGGTGATATCGTCCTTACCGATACTGAACTGCTGCTTGGCGCTATCGGTGGCCAGTGCGCCGGAGATTGCTTCGATCGCGGTTTGCGCCGCCCGGAAGGCCCGTTCCGCATCGCCATGCCGGCCAAGTTTGGCCAGGGCTTCGCCGCGTAACGCCTGAACCTGCCACAATAGGTCCGCCTGCCCGCGTTCTGCGGCGAATTTTGCGGCTTTGGTCGCCACATCCTCGGCATCTGCGGCCCGGCCGGCATCCAGCAGGGCGCGGGCGCGGATGGCCTCGACCGTGGTCAGGCCGCTGGCAAAGCTCATCGCCTCCAGATAAGCGCGAGCCGCCGCAAACCGCGCGTCCGCTGCAACCGGGTCATGGCCATGCACCAGATTGGCCGCCGCCATCACGGCCAGGTTCAAGCCGCGGCCAAAGAACATGTCACGGTCGATTTTCAGGTAAGCCCGGTACAACTCGTGCTGCCACGCATAGTGCGTTTCTTCGAACAGTTGCTCCGCCGCCTCTGACCATGGCAGCGCCGCCGCATAGTCGCCCTGATACATCAGCGACCGCGCTATGCCTAAGTAGGATCGGAATTGCGCCTGATTCATCAACGAGAGTTGCGGAATTTGCGGTGGAAATACAAACAATGTCGGCGGCCGGAAATCGCCCAGCGCCTCCACCACCTGCAGGTAGTCGCGCACGGCGCCGGCATAGTCGCCCAGCCAGAATTTCGCATCGCCGCGCAGCGAACGCGCGCCGAGGTTGGTGCCGAAGAAGGCATGTTCCAGCGCCTCGTTGTCCGGCAAGGCCGCCAGTGCCTCCCCCGAACGCCCGTCTGCGATCAACGCCTTGATCGCATGCGCCGAGGCATGCCATCGCCGGAGCGCATCAGGCTCACGCGCGGAGTGATCGGCCAGCATCTGGGCCGCATCGCCGTAGTTGCCCTGCAGGAACGCAGCGTTGGCGCGGGCGAGATCGGGTCCTACGCGGAAATTGAACGAGTTCATTTCGCCTTCGCCCGGCAGGCGGATCGAATCCGGGTGCGGGATCGGCAATTGGATCGCTTCGCGCGTCTCCAAACCCTGCGGCCGGACCCGGCGGGCCCGCTCCAGCCGGTCGGCGGTGGTGGCTATCGGCTGCCCGATCCTGCCAATGGCCGCGGGGGCCTGCATTTTCAGGCCCTTGTCGAAAGCTACAAAGTCGATCACCGAATCGACCACGAGGTCGCCCCAGCGATACTTCGCCTGCCGGAAAAACGCCTTTGCCGCATCGATCAGAGGCCGGTTGGCGTCCCAATCGCCACTGACCCCAAGCCGGCCAGCGGCGTAGAACGTCAGCATCCAGGCATAACCCTCGTACATGTAGGCGGTGGTTTCGACGAACAGGCCATACACCGGATGGTGCGAAATCCCGACGATATCGCGGGCGCGCTCCAGGCCAAGCCGGCCCCACTCCATCGCGTTGCGGTAATCCCGCTTCATGACATGCGCGCCGGCCAGCCCGATATACGCCCGCATCATCGCGCCAGCCAAACGCTTGGCGTTGCCGATGTTTTCCGGCTTCCCGTAATAAAAGGTTGGAATCCACCAGTCGCCCATCTTGTCTATCAACAGGCTATAGTAAAAGATCGCTTCGTCCGGGCGATTTAGCCAGAAATTGTACTGGCCGTATTGGGATAGGGTTTCCGAATTGTCGCCGAAGAGGCTTCGCTCGATCCCATCAAGGCGCGACAATTCCTCCAACGCTTCGGCCGGTCGGCCGGCGTGGATCATCGTTTTGATCCGTTGCGAGCTGAGAATATAGGCCGCCTCGGTCGTCTTAGGCAGGGATGCCTCGGCAGCGCCGAGCGCGGCCTTCCAATACTGCCAATCCTTGTCCGCCGAAGCCTGAAACAAAACCGCAAGCTCCGGCGTCACGACGATGCCGTGGCCCAGGTCATCGCCCACCTGCGGCTGGCGGACTTTCATGCGCGGCGATGGGATCGACACGGGCTCCGCGCCATTTTCGCCGTAGCGCGGCGTGATTCTATCCAGCCGAGCGGACAGATCGGCCTGCCGGTTCAGTTCCGTCGGCTGCGCCGATAGACGTGGCGTGGCGACATGCTGGGCGCATGCGGACAGCAGCAGCAGCAACGCCGACAAAACAGCAAATCGGAAACGCAACAATATCGGCACTAACTCGCTTCGGGCTGGAGCAAGCGACCATATCAGAGGTTGTGCTTTGCGTCCAACTTGCTAAGGCTGACAAACCGCTTTCGATCAACTGGAATCTGGTCGCGAGTGCTTCACCAAGGGTCGAATTATTGCCGATGGTCTCAGCAAAGGTCGCGATGCGTGTGTTCCGCGTCGTCTTGGTTGCGGCCATTGCCGGGACCGTGGCCATCGCCTGCGCGCGTTGGATCGGGCCGTTGCAGCTGCTGGACAGCGGGCTTGCCGACCGGATCCGCCTGGCCGCAGCCACCGCCGGCGCCAGCCAGGACGACCGCATCTCCATCATAGCGATCGATGAGCCTACTCTGGCCCGCCTGCCCTATCGCTCACCCATCGACCGCGGTTTCCTGGCGGAATTGGTCACCTTGGTCGGCGCATCGGGGGCAAAGGCCATCGGCCTGGATATTTTGTTCGATCAACCGACAGAGCCGGAAAAAGACGCCCGCCTGGCGGACGCAATCCACGCATTCCCCGGCCCCGTCGTTCTCGCATGGGCCGACGCCCGCGGCGGCATGAGCGAAGCGCAGAGCGCCTGGCTGGCCCAGTTCGGACAGGCCAGCGGCGGCATGTTCGGCTATGTCAACCTGACCGTAGACCCGGATGGCATCGTGCGCCGGCACAGCATCCGCCTGCCGGATGCGGCGCCATCCAGCTTTGTCGCCGCCCTGGCCGGCCGGACGGCTCCGACCGGCGCAGACGATGCATGGCTGGTCGCCTGGCGTCTGGGCGGCGCAGACGGTTCGCCGGCGTTTCAGACGACGCCGGGCCTGGTGATCCCGTTGATGGCCGCCAATCCTGCCGTGCTCTCCGGTTGGTTCAAGGACCGTATCGTTCTGATCGGCGCAGTATTGCCGCAGCAGGACCGGCACCGGACGCCGTTGTCCGCGGTCCAAAGCGATGCCGAAATCCCGGGAATTGTCGTGCATGCCCAACTGCTGGCGCAACTCCTGGACGACCGACTGGCCCCGGAACCGCCGGCGCAGCTTGGCTTGGCTCTGACGCTGGCGCTCGCGCTGCTGGCGGCGACGATTGGTGTGCAGCGCCGGCATGTCGCCCTGAAAGGGTTAGCGATCGCCTGCCTCGCCGTTGGATTTCCAGCGGCGGCGCTGACCTACGCATTTCAGGGCGGCGGCGCGCTGCCGCTGGTTGCGCCGCTGTTGGGCCTGTTGCTGAGCGGCGGCGGCGCCCTGGGCGTAGACGCACTGCTGGCGCATCGCGAACGGCGCTTCGTCCGGAGCGCGTTTTCGCATTACCTTGCGCCGCAGTTGGTCGATGCCCTGGTCAAGCATCCGGAAACATTGCGTCTGGGCGGCGAGCGGCGAACCATGAGCTTTCTGTTCACCGACATCGCCGGGTTTACCAGCCTGAGCGAGGCCATCAATCCCGAAGAACTCGGCAAGATTCTGAATGAATATCTGGACGGGGTCAGCGGCATCATCATGGCGCACCATGGCGTGGTCGACAAATATATCGGCGACGCCGTGGTCGCGCTGTTTGGCGTTCCGACCGACGATCCGGCGCATGCGGCGCGGGCGGTGACTTGCGCTGCGGCTATCGATACGTTTTCGGAGGAATTCCGGGCAAAGTACGCGCACGTCGGCCTCGGCGTGACGCGAATAGGCGTGCACTCCGGGGAAGCCATCGTCGGCAATTTTGGCGGAAGCGCCCGATTCGACTATACCGCCATCGGCGATGCCATGAATACGGCGGCGCGGCTGGAAGGCGCCAACAAAGCATTTGGCACCCGCCTGGCGGTGAGCGACGCCTGCCTTGCGCTGGCGGCCGGTTATCTCAAACAGCCGTTGGCCGTCCAGCCGATCGGCAAGATTATTCTGAAGGGCAAAACCGAGGCACTGGCGGTTTCCACCATCAACGCGGCAGCAACTGCCTACTGGCTTATGGCCTACAACGCCGCTTATGACATGCTGGAGACCGCTCCGGCACAAGCGCGCCAGCAGTTAGAAGAACTCGGCGATGATTCCGTGGTACAATTGCATCTGGCCCGGCTAGACGCCGGGGAGACTGGACAAAGAATGGAACTGACGGAGAAGTAAGCGGTGAGCACTACAAAATGCCATTGGTTCGCGATTGTCCTGGCCGCAATGGTGTTGCGCATCGCCACGGCATCTGCAGCCCAGGTCGTCGTCCTCGCCAGTACGGTGCCGAGCCTGACGCCAGGGACGTTGGTCGACTCGGCCACAGCCATCAAAGTGCCCGCTGGCGGCATGGTAATGATCAATGAACTTTCGGGAAAAACACGCACGATTGCCGGGCCATACGATGGCCCCATCGCAGGACCGGCGCCAACTGCCCAGAACCAGGATCTCGCCTCCAGCCTCGGCCGATTGGTCGCGTCGCGCCATGCCGAGCAATCCCGGCTGGGCGCTGTCCGGTCTGCACCGGATCAAAGGCTACAGGATCCGGAACTGGTAACGGTTGCGTACTCGTCCACCCAATGTATCCGCTCCGGCGCACCGGTTCGGCTGTGGCGGCCCAGCACGATGGATGCGGACAGCGCCGTCATCATCACCGACGCTGCAACCGGCGCAACCGCGCATCTGGTTTGGCACAAGGGCTTGCCCGGGTTGGATTGGCCGGAAGCATTGCCGATCAGCAACGGCGGCCGCTACCTCGTCGATCTCGAATTCTCACCACGGCCGGTAGAATTGGTTTTGCACCGACTGCCGGACGGACTAACCGTGCCAGCCGAACAGGCCGCATGGATGGAGGCAGCCGGATGCCGCCGCCAGGCGCTGCTGCTGCTCGAACGGATCGTTGCCGCCGGCGGATGATGGAGACTGTAGCAGCGGCGCTCCAGCGCCGGAGGTCAACCGGCCTTGGTGGCCCCCCTTTCCATGACGGATACCGGATTGCGCTTGTCGCCGAAGGAGGCGCAATGCGCGGCGTCATAGCCGGCGGCATGGTGTCGGCGATTGAGGCAGCAGGGCTGGCCCATTGCTTCGATGTTATGATCGGCACCTCCGCCGGCGCCTGCGCCCTGGCCTACCTGCGCGCAGGGCAGGCGCGGTTCGGTACGCGCATTTTTTTCGAAGACATCAACAACCGCACCTTCATCGACCCATGGCGCGCCCTATCGGGCCGGCCGATCGTCGACATCGATTTCCTGGTCGATGACGTGTTCCGATCGATCAAGCGGCTGGATGTTGACCGGTTCCGCGAGCCCGGGCCGAAGCTGATCGCCACCGCCACCGACATAGACCGCGCCGAGACGCACTATCTGTCTGGCTTCGAGGACCCAAACCGGGCGCTGGAAATCCTGCGGGCGACGGCGCGAATGCCGCTGCTCGCATCCGGCCCGGTCGAAATTGACGGACGGCGACTCTTGGATGGCGGCATCCTGAACCTCCTGCCGTTGCAGGCTGCGCTCGGGTACGGAGCCACCCATGTGCTCCTGATCATGACACGGCCGGCCAATGCGCCGTCGCTGGCCCAGACATCGTGGCTGGAGCGCACCTGGCTGCCCTGGCGCATGCAGCGGCTTTATTCGCCGGCCCTTGGCGAACGCATCCGCGCGGAAGACAGGGCCTACCGCCGGCTGTATCGCGACCTGGCCTTGATGCGCCCATCGACTTTTGACGGCGCAGCAATTCTCGCTGTCACCCCCGCGCCGGAACAAACGGAAATCGGCCGGATGGAGCGTTCAGCCCGCCTGCTCCGCGCCGGAGCCGAGCACGCAGAAGCGCGCATGCGGAGCGCACTAACTCAGCAGGCCGCTAAACCGCAATGATTTTGGGATGATTTGAGGCTCGCCACCGCAAAATTGCGCATCAACGAGCAAACTGCAACATGGCGGAGAGGGAGGGATTCGAACCCTCGAAGGGCTTACACCCTTAACGGTTTTCGAGACCGCCCCATTCAACCACTCTGGCACCTCTCCTGCGTCGCAAAAAAACCGGGCTGGCCGGCCCGGTGTTGGCGATGGGCGGAACTTAGAAAATTCCGGCGTAGACTGCAAGCCCTTGGTTGCCGCAGGGGTTGACAGGTCGTCACTTTTCACTATGTTCCCCGCTTCGCTTCAATAGCGCCTCCTTTAACGACAACGCAGGTCAACCGCATCGCGCTTTGAGGGATACGCTCTCGCACACAAGCGCGAACCGGAACGGAATTGTTCGAACATGTACGCAATTATTCGCACTGGCGGCAAGCAATACCGCGTTGCCAAAGATGACGTCATCACCGTCGAGCGTTTGCCCGGCGACGAAGGCACCGAAGTCACGATTGACCAGGTCCTGATGGTCGCTGGCGACGGCGAAGCCAAAGTTGGCGCGCCGACCGTGGACGGCGCTTCGGTGACCGCCGAGATTGTCGCGCAGAACCGTGCCGACAAAGTGATTATCTTCAAAAAGCGCCGCCGGCAAAAGTCGCGGACCAAGAACGGTCACCGCCAGTTGCAGTCGGTGCTGAAGATCACTGCGATTTCTGCCTAACCGCACCACCAGACACGCTTATTTCCAGGAGATAGAGCCATGGCCCATAAGAAAGCAGGCGGCTCCTCGCGCAACGGTCGCGACAGCGCCGGACGCCGGCTCGGCGTCAAGAAATTCGGTGGCGAACTGGTCATTCCAGGCAACGTCCTGGTCCGCCAGCGCGGCACGAAGTTCCATCCCGGCGAGAATGTCGGCATGGGCAAAGATCACACGCTGTTCGCTATGGCGGAAGGTGAAGTCACGTTTGTGCGCAAGCGCAACGAGCGTCAGTTCGTCAATGTGATTCCCGCGGCGGAAGCCGGGGCGTCGCTGGACGGCGACGACTAAACAGGCCATGGGCCCAGGGGCCCGCCAGGGCCCCTTTATTTCGAAAGCACCGTCCTCATGCGCTTCCTCGACGAAGCGAAAATTTTTCTCAAGAGCGGTGATGGCGGCCCCGGCTGTATCAGCTTTCGGCGCGAGAAGTCCATCGAATACGGCGGCCCGGACGGCGGCGACGGCGGCCGCGGCGGCGACGTAATCATCGAGTGCGTCGATAATCTCAACACGCTCATCGATTTTCGCTACCAGCAGCATTTCAAAGCCAAGACCGGCATGTACGGCATGGGCAAGCAACGCACCGGCGCCAAGGGCGATGATGTCATCCTCAAGGTTCCACCCGGCACTCAGGTGCTGGATGAAGATGCGGACCATGTGCTGCTCGACCTGACCGAGCCCGGCCAGCGCGTCGTGTTTCTGCGCGGCGGCGACGGCGGCTTCGGCAATACCCACTTCAAGACGTCGACGAACCAGGCCCCACGCCGGTACGATCCGGGCTGGCCGGGCGAAGAGCGCTGGGTCTGGTTGCGGCTGAAACTGATCGCGGACGTTGGCCTGATCGGCCTGCCGAATGCGGGAAAGTCGACCCTGCTGTCGGCGGCCAGCCGGGCGCAACCGAAGATTGCGGCTTATCCGTTCACCACGCTGCATCCAGGGCTGGGCGTCGTGCGCCGCGGCGACGACACCATTGTGCTGGCGGATATTCCCGGCCTGATCGAAGGCGCCAGCGACGGCGCCGGGCTTGGCACCCGGTTTCTGGGCCATATCGAGCGATGCGACCTGCTGGTGCATCTGGTCGATGGCTCCATGGCCCAGGACGTGGCCAAAGCCTATCGAACCGTCCGCGACGAGCTGGAGGCCTATGGCGCGGACCTGGAGTCCAAGACCGAAATGCTTGTCTTGAACAAGACCGATGCGATGGACGCTGAAGAACTCGCTTTGCAGCGCGAATACCTGGCCGAGGCGGCGGATTGCTCGCCCAACGACATCGTGCTGCTGTCCGGCGCGACCGGGGCTGGCGTCGAAAGCCTATGCGATACGCTGATGCAGCATGTGGCCGAGCGACGCGCGGGCGAAGTCGAACCAGAGCCGTTCCTGCCATGACCCATCCCCTGCGCCAGGCGCAACGGGTGGTGGTGAAAATCGGCTCCGCCTTGTTGGTGAATCGCGATGCTGGCACGCCACGCCGGGATTGGCTCGACGCGCTGGCGGCGGACGTTGCAGCGATGCGCGCCGACGGCAAAGAGGTGGTGATCGTCTCCTCCGGCGCTATTGCGCTCGGCCGCCGGTCGCTGGGCCTGCCGCGCGGCGTTTTGAAACTGGAGGAAAGCCAGGCCGCTGCCGCCGCCGGTCAGATCCGACTGGCCCATGCCTATGAAACCGCATTGGGCGCACACGGAGTGGCCGTCGCACAGGTTTTGGTGACTCTGTCCGATACGGAAGAGCGGCGACGCTATCTGAACGCCCGCAACACGCTGTCCACCCTGTTGCGCTATGGCGCCGTGCCAATCATCAACGAAAATGACACGGTCGCGACCGACGAAATCAAGTTCGGCGATAATGACCGGCTCGCGGCCCGCGTGGCCCAGATGATCGGCGCGGACATGCTGGTCCTGCTGTCGGATATCGACGGGCTCTATACCGGCGACCCTCGCCATGACACGGGGGCCGAGTTCCTGCCGCACGTGCGCGGCATCGACGCCCGGATCGAAGCCATGGCCGGCAAGCCGGGCCAGGACGGCTCTGGCGGCATGGTTACCAAGCTGACCGCAGCCAAGATCGCCCTGGGGGCCGGTTGCCACATGCTGATCGCCAGCGGCCACGCGCTGCACGCTCTGCGCGATCTTGCGGACGGCTCGGCGCGCTGCACCTGGTTCGAGTCGTCGACATCGCCCCGCACCGCCTACAAGCAATGGATCGCTGGCAGCCTGCGGCCAAAAGGCCGCCTGCGCATCGACGCCGGCGCGGCCAAGGCCCTGAGCGGCGGGCGCTCGTTGTTGCCTGCGGGCGTGCGGATGGTGGAAGACCAGTTCGAGCGGGGCGACGCCGTCGTGGTCGCCGATATGGACGGACGCGAGCTTGCCCGTGGCCTCATCGCCTATGACAGCGCCGATGCCCGCCGCATCGCCGGTCATAAGAGCACGGTATTCGAGGAATTGCTTGGCTACCGTGGCCGTCAGGAAATGATCCATCGCGATGATCTGGTGCTGACGGAGGCCGCAAGCCCGGCCCGGGCACACGACCAGCAACAGGAAGCGTCATGACTGAAACCACGCCGATGACAGAGGCGGAAGCCGATGCTTTGATTGCCGGCATCGGCCAACGCGCCCGTGCAGCAACGCTGGCCTTGGGACAGGCCAGCGCCGCCCGCAAGACGCAGGGCCTGCACGAAGCGGCGGAACGGGTGCGCAGCGCCGCCAATGCCTTGCTCGACGCCAACGCCAATGATTGCGTCCGGGCCGAGGCGAATGGAATTTCCGCGGCGTTTCTCGACCGCCTGCGTCTTAATCCGGCGCGCATTGAGGGCATTGCCAACGGCCTGGACACGGTCGCAGACCGGCCGGACCCAATCGGCGCCGTCGATCAGAATTGGACGCCTGCCAATGGCCTGAACATCAGCCGGGTGCGGGTGCCGCTCGGCGTGATCGGCGTGATTTACGAAAGCCGCCCGAATGTCACGGCGGATGCGGGCGGGCTGTGCGTCAAGGCCGGCAACGCAGCGGTGTTGCGCGGCGGTTCCGACAGTTTCGAATCCTCGGGCCTGTTGATCGAATGCCTGCGAGACGGCTTTGCCGCCGCGGGTCTGCCGCGCGACGGCGTGCAGCGCGTGCCCACGAAGGACCGCGCCGCCGTCGGCGCCATGTTGCGCGGGCGCGGCGCTATCGACGTGATCGTGCCGCGCGGCGGCGCCGGCCTGACCGAGCGCGTGTTCAACGAGGCGCGCATGCCGGTGATCGGCCATCTGGAGGGGCTCTGCCATCTCTATGTCGACGCCGCGGCCAACCTGGACATGGCCCGCGCCATTACGGTCAACGCCAAGATGCGGCGCACCGGCATTTGCGGCGCTGCCGAAACCCTGCTGGTGGACAGAAGAGCCGCAAATACGCATCTGCTGCCCCTGATCGACGCCTTGATTGCGGCCGGGTGCGCCGTCCGTGGCGACGAAATCTGCCAGGCAGCGGACGCGCGCGTCACACCGGCCGTCGAAAGCGACTGGCGCACGGAATATCTGGACGCGATCATTTCGGTTCGCTTGGTCGATGGCGTCGACGGCGCGATGGCGCATATCAACCAGTATGGCTCGCACCACACCGACGCAATCATCACCGACGATGCGGCGATTGCCACCCGCTTCCTGACGGAGGTGGATAGCGCCATCGTCCTGCATAATGCCTCGACGCAATTCGCCGATGGCGGCGAGTTCGGGTTTGGAGCGGAGATCGGGATTTCCACCGACCGGTTCCATGCGCGCGGCCCGGTCGGCGCTGACCAGCTGACCAGCTACAAATACGTGGTGCGCGGCCATGGCGAAACCCGGCCCTAGGACCAAGGCGTGACCAGCCATCTTGCGAAGCCACCGTCCTTGCTTGGCCTCGGCCGCCGCAATGGCGGCCGCATCGGGCTGCTTGGCGGCTCCTTCAACCCGGCGCACGAGGGGCACCGGCACATTTCCGTGCTGGCGCTGCAATATTTGCGGCTGGACGCGATCTGGTGGCTGGTTTCGCCGCAAAACCCGCTGAAATCGACCGCGGACATGGCGCCGTTCGCAGCCCGTTTCGCATCCGCCTCAAAGATGGCGCGACACCCGCGGATCTGGCCGAGCGACCTGGAGGCCCAACTGGGCACGCGCTATACCGTCGATACCCTGGCGGCGCTGCAAGCCCGCCTGCCCACCGTCCGCTTTGTCTGGCTCATGGGCGCCGACAACCTGCTTCAATTCCCACGCTGGGCCAATTGGCAGGACATCGCCGCAAGAGTCCCGATTGCAGTCTGGGGCCGACCGTCCTATTCTGTTCGCGCTATGGTAGGCAAGGTCGCACAACGTTACGCGCACAAACGTATCCCGATGGAGGCGGCAGGGCAGTTGGCCCTGGCAGAACCGCCGGCATGGGCATTTTTTCCAATCCGCCTACACCCAGCTTCTGCTACGGCCTTGCGCCATGCAGGGCAGGCTGCGACCCTTGATGGAGGACCCAAACCATAACCCCAACCGCAGAGCCTTCCAGTCATGCGACAATGGATGCGCCCCTCGACTTCCTTTCCGCTCACCGCGCACGGAAGCCCAAAGTGAAATCATCGACGGCCAGCGAAATGCTAGACCTCATTCTGCATGTGCTTGACGAGCATAAGGCAGAGGAAATCGTGACCGTCGACCTGTCCGGCAAAAGCCCATTGGCCGATTACATGGTCGTCGCCACTGGCCGCTCAAGCCGGCAGGTGCAGGCCCTGGCCGACTACCTGGCCCGGGCGGTCAAGGAAATCGCCTATGCGCCGAAGGTAGAGGGCATGTCGCAAGGCGACTGGGTGCTGCTGGATACGGGCGACGTCATCGTTCACCTGTTCCGGCCGGAAGTGCGCGAATTCTACAACATCGAATCGATGTGGGGCGCGACACCCGCCGCCTACCCGCCAAGCTCCGGCGTCTCCTAAGCATTTCGGCGGGACGCGGGCAGGATGCGCATTGTTGTCGCCGCAGTCGGACGGCTGCGACAAGGGCCGAACCGCGCGCTGCTGGATCTCTATCTGAAGCGAATGACCTCGCTGCCCGTGGAGTTGCGAGAAGTGCAAACCCGCGGCGCCGTTCCGCCGCACAAAGTAAAGGCAACAGAGGCAGGATTGCTTTTGCAAGCCCTGCCCGAATCTGGTCCTGTCATCGCCATGGACGAACGTGGCGACGACCTCTCAAGTCAAGACTTTACCAGCCTGCTGGCCGAATGGCGCGACCGCGGCGAGCCGATGTGCGGCTTTGCCATCGGCGGCGCCGACGGGTTGGATGACAGTATCCGGGCTAGAGCCAATCGGACGCTGCGTTTCGGACGAGCAACCTGGCCGCATATGCTGGCCAGGGTCATGCTTATCGAGCAGCTATACCGGGCTCAGCAAATTCTTGCTGGCCATCCCTACCACCGGGACTAAGCGTAAATGAACGCGCATGTGCGTTTCGTAGGACTCGTACTGGCAGGTCTGACAGCCCTATGGGCCCCCGCGAACGCGGTTGACCCCGAACGGGCGGCGGTTGAACAGCAATTGCGGGCAGCACAACGCGCTCTGTCGGAAACGGAGGCCAACAAGGCGCAAAAATCTGAAGCGGCGTCGGCTTTATCGACAGAAGTCGCCGCCCTGCAAAGCGCCGTGCGCAGCGCTGCACAGGACCTGCGAAGCCACGAAGCCGATATCGTGCGCAGAACAATAGAGTTGAGCGCATTGGAACAGCGGCACGCCAGCGCGCTGACCGAATGGAATCTGCGGCGTGCGCAAGTGGGCAATTCCCTGTCGGCCTTAGTCCGCCTGACGACTGTCCCGGCGTCGGCCACGATGTTGCAGGACGCCGCAGCCATCGACCGGCTTCGCAGCGCCTTTCTGTTGCGCGCGTTGCTGCCGCGTCTTCAGAACCGGGCAGACCTGTTGCGGCAGTATATCGCCAATATCCGTAACGCATCAGAGGCGGTGAGCGCCGGCCAAGCCGCGTTGGTACAGGCGAAAGCCAAGCTGGAACGCCGATTGGTAGAAGCCGAACAGTTGGCCAACCGCAAGAACTTGCTACTGGCAGCCCGCGAGGATGAAATCGTGCAGATAACTGCGGTTGCGAGCCGTCAGGCAAAAAGCGCCCAGGATATCCGCGAACTACTGGTTCGGCTCGATGACAGCCGCAAGGCGCGCTTGGCGACCGTGGCCGCCGAAAAGCAACGCCGCGCCGCGATTTCCGCCCGCGCCGGAGCATCGCTTCCAGAGGAGCCGGAAGCGCCGATTGCACTGGTAGGCCTCGACAAAAAGCAAGGTGGTCTGCTGTTGCCGGTTTCCGGAAAGGTCGATCGCCGGTTTGGCGAAGGGAATGACGCGTTCTCGCACGGCATCTCAATTGCAACCAATGCAGATGCACCTGTCCTGGCCCCGGCAGACGGTCGTGTTCGATACGCTGGCGAATTTCAAAACTATGGCCTAGTGTTGATCATCGATCATGGTGGCGGCTTCCACTCGGTCATCACCGGCCTCTCGCGGACCAATGTTGTTACCGGCCAATGGATTTTGGCTGGCGAGCCATTGGCTCGCGTTGCGGCTCATGGCTCCCTATATGTGGAAATCCGCAGAAACGGTCGTCCAGTCGATCCTCTGCAATGGTTTACCGTCGGGCGCAGTTGAAAGCAGCTTGGAGATACACGCAATGCGGCGCGCAAAACGTTACAGATTGGGACTCGTAAGCGCCGGATTAGCGGTGGCGCTCCTCAGCACTATTCCATCGACGGCCAAAGAAAACGTCTCCGAAACCTATAAAGCGTTGAATTTATTTGGTGATGTGTTCGATCGCGTTCGTACGCAGTATGTTGAAGAAGTTTCTGAAGAAAAACTGATCGAAGCTGCAATCAACGGCATGTTGTCGTCGCTCGATCCGCATTCCAGCTATCTCAATCGTGACAGCTTCGAGGACATGCAGGTCCAGACCAAGGGCGAGTTTGGCGGCCTTGGCATTGAAGTCACCATGGAGGGCGGCTTGGTCAAGGTGGTGTCACCAATCGATGACACACCGGCCTTTCGCGCCGGATTGCAATCCGGGGATCTTATCAGCCATCTGGACGGCGTACCGATCCAGGGCCTGACCCTCGCCGAAGCCGTCGAGAAGATGCGCGGCAAACCGGATACGGACATCAAGCTGATCGTGCGGCGCGGCGACCAGGCGCCCTTTGAAGTCACGCTGACCAGGGCCATTATCAAGATCCAGTCGGTCCGGTCGAGGTTGGAAGGCGACATCGGCTACATCCGCATCACCAGCTTCAGCCAGCAGACGGAAAGCGGTTTGCGCAAGGCTTACAAAAAGCTACTGGAAGAGTCGCCAAAGGGCAGCCTCAGCGGCATTATCCTTGATCTGCGCAATAACCCTGGCGGTCTGTTGGATCAGGCGATCGCTGTTTCTGACGCATTCCTGGAGCGCGGAGAAATTGTTTCGACCCGAGGCCGGAACAAGGATGACGCCCAACGTTTCAACGCCACGCCGGGCGACCTGACCAATGGACTGCCTGTCGTGGTCCTAATCAATGGCGGGTCTGCATCCGCTTCCGAAATCGTTGCGGGCGCTCTGCAGGATCATCATCGCGCCCTGCTGATGGGCACCAGGTCGTTTGGCAAAGGGTCTGTGCAAACGATCCAGCCGATCCCGGAGCACGGCGCAATCCGCCTGACGACCGCGCGATACTACACACCCTCAGGTACGTCGATCCAGGCAAAGGGAATTTCGCCCGACATCGAGGTTCAGCCGGCGAAGGTGGAAGTCATCGACGTCTCCAAACGGCGGCGAGAGGCTGATCTCCGCGGCGCGCTCGCGAATCCAAACACGGACCCCGGCCAAAATTCGCCCGCCAGTCCGAACGCCAACCCGCCGGCAAAGGACGAGTCGGGCGCGGAAGGGCCGAACAAAACTGAACCCTCCGATAGCGAGGCGACCAAATCGGACGCCAAACCGGCAGCGCAAGTGGACTATCAGCTCTCCAGGGCATTAGACTTGTTGCGTGGCCTCGCCATTTTCCGAAAGCAGAATAACGGCTAGAGAAACCGTGGCATCCTATCGCAATCTTCCTTACCGACCGTGCGTCGGCCTAGCACTGGCCAATACGCATGGTCTGGTATGGATGGGTCGGCGTATCGGCTCGGAAGATAGTTGGCAGATGCCGCAAGGCGGCATCGACCCGGGAGAAACTCCGGCAGAAGCGGCAATGCGGGAGCTTTATGAGGAAACCGGGGTTACAACCGCAGAAATCCTGGTCGAAAGCCAAAACTGGTATCGCTACGACCTGCCTCAGGCAGTATCCGGCCGGGCACTGCGGGGCCGATACCGTGGACAGGAGCAGCGCTGGTTCCTGCTGCGGTTTACCGGCCTTGATCGGGATATCGACCTGAAAACCCACCACCAGGAGTTTTCGGCATGGCGATGGGCAGAGCCCAAAGAGATTCTCGACCGCATCGTTGATTTCAAACGCCCTGTATACGAGCAAGTGTTTGCCGAATTTGCTCCACACCTCGCCGAACTTGCCCAACGTTAAGCCCCACCGAAAGCGCTAGTGATGACCGCCCCTGAACTTCCCTTGGCCGGCATTCGCGTGCTGGAATTCTGCCATACCATCATGGGTCCGACTGCCGGCGTGATCCTGGCAGACCTCGGCGCCGACGTTATCAACGTGGAGCCAGCACCTGCCGGTGACAAAACCCGTATCGCCTGATCTCTCAGGCCGACATGCTATTCGAAAATTACGGCCCAGGCACGATGGAGCGGTTGGGCTGCGGCTATAAGCAGGTCAAGCATCTGAACGACGGCCTGATCTATGGCGCGCTGAAGGGCTTTCTCTCCGGCCCGTACGAGCATCGTCCGGCGCTGGATGAAGTGGTGCAATTCATGGGCGGCCTGGCCTACATGACCGGCCCCCCGGGCCGGCCCTTGCGCGCGGGCGCCAGTGTGATCGACATGATGGGCGGAACCATGGCTGTGGTCGCCGCTCTGGCAGCATTGGAGGAGCGCAAGCGCACCGGCAAAGGCCAGTACTTGAAAAGCGCCCTGTTCGAAAGCACCGCGTGGCTGATGACTCAGCACATGGCCGGCGAGGCCATCACCGGCCGCGAAGTGCCGCCGATGCCGGCGCGCGAAGGCGCCTGGGCAGTGTATGAGCCATTTGAAACCGCCGACGGCGACCAGATTTTCATCGGCCTGACCTCCGACAACCATTGGCGCCGCTTCTGTACCGAATTCCAGCGGCCGGACCTGCTGAACGACGCCAGCCTTGCCTCGAACGAGGCCCGCGTTGCCGCCCGCCCGCGCATCCTGCCGATTGTGGCCGAGGTGGTGAAACGCTACCCGACCGCCCGGATCGTCGAGATTGCCGAGCGGATCGGCATTCCGTTCGCTCCCGTCGCCAAGACCGCCGACCTGTTCGACGATCCGCAGCTTGCCGCGGCTGGCGGCGGCCTGCTGCCGATTCAGTTGCAGAACGGCGACTGGACCAAGCTGCCGCGCCTGCCGATCGAAATGGGCAACCATGACCTGGGCCTGCAACGCCAAGCCCCGAAAGTCGGCGAGCATACGCGCGAGGTGATGCTGGAGGCGGGATATTCGGCCGACGAGATCGCCGATTTCATCGCCCGGGGCGCCGTTGTCGCCATCTGACCCGGATTTTTCGAGCGGCACTCGCAGAATTGCGGCTACACTCGGGGCAATTGCGACAGCCCATCCGAGGAATTGCCCCCATGTCTCACCCGATTGCACCGCTGGACGACCTGTTGGTGCTGGATTTTACCAGGGTCATCGCCGGCCCTTATCTGACCCAGATGCTGGGCGACTTCGGCGCTGAAATTATCAAAATAGAAGACCCGCGCGGCGGCGATGATTTTCGCCACTACAATCCGCCTGGGCGAAAAGGCGATGCGCCGTTTTTTCTGGGCTTGAACCGGAACAAGAAGAGTGTCGCTATCGACCTTGCCAATGCAGCCGGACAACAGGCAATCCGGGCGCTGGCTGCAAAAGCCGACATTGTCGTCGAAAACTTCCGGCCCGGCGTGATGGCGAAATACGGTCTGGACTACCAGAGCCTGCGCAAGCTGAACCCGCGTCTGATTTACTGCTCGATCTCTGGCTACGGCCACTCTTCGCCGTTCCGCCTGGTGGCGGGCTACGACCCCATCGCTCAGGCTGAGACCGGCCTGATGCACCTGACCGGACCGGCCAGCATAGAGCCGCAGAAAGCCGGCGGGTCGGTCGCAGACACCTTCACCAGTCTGCACGCCGGCATGGCGCTGATGGCAGCGCTGCAGGCCCGGCATCGCACCGGCGAAGGACAGCATGTCGATGTTGCCCTGTTCGATTCGATGCTGGCCGCCGGCGGCTATGCTGCCATGTATCCGCTGATGTTGGGTCAGGATATGCCGCGCTATGGCAACGGCTCGGCGGTGCTCGTTCCGATGGGGACCTATGATTGCGCCGATGGGCAAATCATGGTGGTTGTTGGCAACGACCGCCAGTACGCGCGCTTCTGTGAGGCCTAGGAGCGTCCAGACCTGGCGACGGATCCGAGCTACGGCTCTCTCAGCGACCGGCTGGCGAACCGCGACGCGTTGGAGGCCGAGGTGGTCGCGGCCCTGCGCGCGAGACCGCGCCAGGAATGGGTTGAGTTGCTGCGGGCAGCGGGCGTCCCGGCCGGCGCCGTCCGCACGCCTTTGGAGGCGGTCGCCTCGCCCGAGGCCCTGGGCCGGGAGATGATCCAGCCCGCAACCCACGACGGCAAGACGCAGAACGTGGTCTGGAGCCCGTTTCGCCTGTCGGATACGCCAGTGCGCAAGCCGGGGCGCGTGCCGCTTTTAGGGGAAGACACCGATTCTGTCCTGCAAGACCTGCTGGGGTACACCGCCGAACAGGTCCGAACGGTCAAAGGTGCTTAGCCCGGGATGCCCTAAAACAAAAAGGGCCAGCCGCCGCTGCCGGCAACTGGCCCGATTGCTACTTTACAATCCGATCAGATGAACAGCACAGCGCCCGCGTCGTAGTCACCGATCACCGAGATCGTATTGCCGCTATCGGTGAAATCGATATTGAAGCTGCCGATTAACACGGTCACGGAGCCTGCACCGTGGGCAACGATGAAATCGCCTTCGGTTGCATCGAAGTCGAGGATGGTGTCGTTGCCATCGCCGTCAGCAACATAGAACGTGTCGGCGTCCGAACCACCGCTGATGATGTCGTCGCCGCCACCGCCATTGATAAAATCCTGGCCAGCGCCGCCGTTGATAACCTGGCTGGCGTCACCGCCCGCAACCACGTCATTGCCATCGCCGGCGTCCACCGCCAACGCATTGCTGGCGATAACGTCATTGATAATCTGGGTGCCGTTTCCTTCAGCGGCCGGAGAGGAAAACGTCGTGAGATCGCCTTCTGCATAAGAAGAGGCGCCTACGGCCTCAACAGTTTCAGACATTTTCGAGGCGATTTCGAGCGTGTTGCCATTGCTGAACGTCAGCAACACGGTGTCCAATGTCTCGTATCCCAGAACTGTCGAACTCACTTCGACATTGCTTAGGATAGAGCCAGTCGTTCCGAACTGGATCTCAATATTGTCAATGCCATTTTCGTAGTCGTAGCGCCAAGCATCGCCGTTCTTAACGCCGGCGATTAGGTCGTTGTTCTCGTTGTCGCTTAGCGAGATGATAAACGTATCGGCACCGATTCCACCCAGCATCTGGTCGTTGCCATCACCGCCATCCAGGATGTCGTCGCCCTTCTGGCCCGAGATGATGTCGTCGCCATCGCCGCCATCAATTGTATCGTCGCCGGTGCCCCCCCAGAGATAATCCCTGTCATCGCCGCCAATGATTGTGTCATCTCCAGCGCCGGCATAAACTTTATTTACACCGTCGCCAGCGATAATTGTGTCGTTCCCCGACGTTCCGTTAATCGTCTCAGATGAGTTGTCACCAATGATAACGGCCATTGCCTTACCCTCCATTCAAAAATCCGGGCACGTCCCGCTATTCAAGCCTATAGGATATATCTTTTCGTTCAATAGAAATTTGCATGATTTTTAAAGAAAATTACCATAACGGACGCAGTTACACGCCTTTACCACATTTATCCTTGCTTTAACAAAACATTATCTAAATTTTTAGTTGTTTTTTCCCTCTGAAAATACTTAAAGTCGTTGTGCATATG
>JAYPXD010000023.1:0-713 GCA_038135395.1 Alphaproteobacteria bacterium
CCAGAAGGCCGGCGCCTGCCACGACCAACACGCCTGGCTCCGAGGCCGCGGTGGGGATGATGGACGGATCCGGAGGCACGGAAATGGTGATCGAGCCAGAACCGAACCCAGACCCGGCGCCGTAGGAGCCGCCAAATGACCAGGAACCCTGTTGCGAGGCATCGTAGAAAATCGACGCATTCGCGGTTATCAGACCCGCGGCGCTAACCGTTTGCGAGGTGGTGCCGAAAATATCCACGGCAACGGTGTTGGCGATGGTGAACGTCATGGTGCCAACCTCGACGCCAGCGGAGTTGCCGTCGGCCACATCGGTAACAATAGCGCGGTTAAAGGATGTGGTCACCGTTTGCCCATTATTTGCAGCGCCGACGGTGGTCGTCACCTTGAACCCAGCACTCAAAACGCTCAAAAAGCCTTGTACTGCCGTTAGTTCTTCGGTGGAGAACTTGTTATTGCTCGTAGGCACACTACCATTGATGATAGTAAACGAGTTTCCGAGAACTGCGCTACCTGTACCAAGGTCGCGTTGAAATTCGACGTTAAATGTATATTGTCCGAATTGTCCGACGTCGGCATAGGGGCCGGCGAAAGCGGGGGCGGCCAATAGTGCTGCAACTGTGGTTATAGAAGCTACAGCGATACGCATTGTGTCTCTCCTTCGGTCGCGACGACCGTACCTCGCGATTACGCATACACTATGATCAGTCTTACCC
>JAYPXD010000023.1:723-21345 GCA_038135395.1 Alphaproteobacteria bacterium
GTGGTGAATCCAGCCGTAGTTATCGCCCAGGTTGGCTGCGCAAGTGATGTTGGGGCGTTAATGACAAACGCCCAGTAAAGAAATCTTTTTATGATTGAAACCATAACGCCAATTGTGACGACCCGCATCGTTGCGGTCTCGGAGCACACGGCATCCGATCGTCTTCGGTTCGGAGGCCCGATAGCCTAGCCCTTGCTTAGCAGGGCCGGCTCTTCAAATCAGTTTGACGAAAAACGCTCGAGCGTCGGAAATCGGCGCCGTTGGCATAGGGGAATTCCCGTTCGAATGGGCGCACTCGAACGGGAATTGTCCGACAGTCATAACCTTAGCGCAGCTTCCCCTGAACATTCTGATCCGTCGCTACTCTAGCGGCGGGCCGGCTTAGCCTGGCTGATGATACCGTAATGCTGCGGCTGGCGGTGCAGGTCAAAGTTGAAGACGTTTTCCTTGATCTCCTTGCACAGGTCCAGGTCGCAGGTGGCGACGATCAACTCGTCACCGATGGTGCAGGCCTGGGCGATGATCTCTCCGGTCGGCGCAATGATACAGGACTGGCCCAACAGCATGCAGCCTTCCTCAACCCCGGCTTTGGCGACGCCGACCACATAGGCGCCGTTCTGATAGGCCCCGGCCTGCATCGACAGATGGCTGTGGAAGCTCTGCAGATGGTCGTGTTGCGGCACCGGCACATAGGTTGTCGGCGTATTATACCCCAGCATGATGACCTCCGCGCCTTTCAGGCCCATTACACGGTAGGTTTCCGGCCAGCGGCGGTCGTTGCAGATCGCCATGCCCATCGTACCGCCCATGGTCTCATACACGGGAAAACCCAGGTCGCCCGGCTCGAAATAGCGCTTTTCCAGGTGCTGGAACGGCCGCCAGGGCTCATGCTCCGCATGGCCGGGCAGATGGACCTTGCGGTACTTGCCCACGATCCGGCCGCTTTTATCAACCAATATGGAGGTGTTGAAGCGCTGCCCTTCCGGCGTCCGCTCCGCATAGCCCAGATAGAAGCCAATCCCGGCAGCCTTTGCGGCATCGAATAAGGGCTGCACATCGGCATTCGGCATGCTGGCCTCGTAAAACGGTTCGAGCTCCGCCTCATCTTCGAAGAACCACCGCGGAAAGAATGTGGTCAGCGCCAGTTCCGGAAAAACGACTATGTCCGCGCCTCGCCGTTGCGCCTGGCCCAGCAGTGCGATCATGCGCGCTACACAGGATGCCCTCGTCTCTTCCCGCGCGATAGGGCCAAGCTGGGCTCCGGCGATGGTCAGTTGGCGGCTCATGGCATCAATCCTCTGGCTTCAATGGTAAAGATACGCTCGACCCGGCTTTCGGCGTTGCAGTGCAAGGTGCGCATCAGGTTGGAGACACCTCTGGCATTGTTCGGCCCCAGGGCACGCCGCAGCGCCAGTCCTCCGGGCTAGGCGTTGATAATCCGGGCATATCCGTCCGGATCGGTTGGGCCTTCGCTGCCCAGGACAAATACGCGGCTTTTGGCGTCAAGGCCCAGGGCATTCGCCAGAGACGACCTGCCCTCACTGGCCAGGAGAACCGCAAGCCCGGCCAACGCGCTCTCGCCTGCCGCAACCGATGGCTTGCCGGCAGCGAGGCGGCGGAGTGTGCCTTCGACCCGATCGTCGGCAATCCAACAGGCTGCCTCGGCGTGGTGGCGCAGCATCGCCCATGCCAGGGTGGATGGCTCGCCGCAGTCTAGCCCGGCCTGGATCGTGCCTTCGCTTTCGACCGCCTGCCATTCGCCCTCCGCCAGGCTGCGGAACCAGCAGGCCGCGCCCTCTGCCTCTGTGATAATAAGGCGGGGCGAATGCCCCAATTGCTGGAAGCGCAGCGCCAGGGCCGCCGCCATGCCGCCGACGCCGGCTTGCAGGATGATGTGCGTTGGCGGGGCGCTCCATTGTGCAACAGCTTCCTCGGCGATCACGCCATAGCCGCACATGACGGCCTGCGGGATCGACTCGTAGCCAGGGTAGGAGGTGTCGGAGACGACGACCCAGCCATTGCTTTCGGCTTGGCGGGCAGCCTCGCGCAGGCCTTCGTCATAACCGGAAACCGTTACGGTTGTAGCGCCAAAGGCCTCAATGGCGGCGCGCCGGGCCGGGGCCATGACCGCCGGGACATAGACCACGGCCTGACAGCCAAAGCGCTTTGCTCCCCACGCGACCGAGCGGCCATGATTGCCGTCGGAGGCGCAGCAGACCGTCAGCGTTGCAGGGCCCTTGCCTTCAGCCCGCCAGGCCGCGGCCTGCAGGCCGACGGCATAGGCGCCGCCCAGAGCCTTGAAGCTTTGCAGCCCGAACCGTGGGCTTTCGTCTTTATAGATCACCTCTGCCACGCCGGTCGCCGCTGCCGCCCACGGCAGGCTGACGAGAGGCGTCGGCGCATAGCCTTGCCAACTGCGGATCGCCGCCGCTGCCTGCGCAAAATCTGCAGGCTGCATGTGTGCGGGGGCGGGAATTGGCTCGGGCGTCGCAAAGCGGTTGCCGACCAGACCGAAGCCTGGCCCGGCGACCGATATCGGCTTGCCTATGCTCACCTAGCGCATCCGCTTGGCAATGCGCGGGTCCAGGCTGTCGCGCAGTCCGTCGCCCAGCACGTTGACCGCAAGAACCGTCACCGCCAGGAACGCGCCGGGGAAGAAGATGATCCAGGGCGCAATCTGGAAGTAGGTGCGGCCTTCCGCCATGATATTGCCCCAGCTTGGAATTTCCGGCGGCGTGCCGGCGCCCAGGAAGCTGAGGATGGCCTCGAACACCACCGCGCTGGCAAAGACATAGGTCGCCTGCACGATCAGCGGCGCGACCGCGTTCGGCAGCAAATGCTTGAACATGATGCGCGGCAGGCTGACGCCTGAGACGACGGCGGCTTCGATATAGGGTTGTTCGCGGATGGTCAGAATGACGGCGCGCACCAAGCGGACGACCCGCGGCACTTCCGGAATGGTGATCGCGATGATGACGTTGGTCATGCTAGCGCCCGCGAGCGCCACGAGAGCGATGGCGACCAGAATGCCCGGGATGGACATCAGGCCGTCCATGATCCGCATGACGACAGCGTCCAGCCAGCGCAGATAACCGGCTAGCAGGCCGATGGCGAGGCCGACAACCGTCGCCACGAGCGCGACCGACAGGCCGACCACCAGCGATATCTGGCCCCCATGGATGACGCGGGCATAGAGATCGCGGCCGAGAAAATCAGTGCCGAACGGTCCCGCGGTCCCAAGCGGCCCGGTAAAGCCCGGCGGCTTCAGGCGTATGATCGGGTTGATCCGTAGCGGATCGGGCGTAATCCAGGGGGCAAGGATCGCCATGATCGCCATCGCCAGCAGCAGGACAAAGCCGACGACCGCGGTCGGATGCCGGCGGATCAGCCGGCGGGCGCGCTTGCCGAACGAGGCGCGGGGCGGCAGGGTCGAAACCGCCGGATTGCCAGTCGCAGCCGTCATCAGTAGCGGATCCTTGGATCGAGCAGCGTATAGGAGAGATCGATCAGCAGGTTCACCATCACGTAGATGCCGCTGAAGATCAGGATCACGCCCTGGATGACCGGGTAGTCGCGCCGCAGCACAGCGTCAATGGTCAGTCGTCCGAGGCCGGGAATGTTGAAAACGCTTTCGGTTACCACCACGCCGCCGATCAACAACGCCACGCCGACACCGATGATCGTGACGATGGGCACCGAGGCGTTCTTGAGGGCGTGACGCATCAGCAGCGTCCGGTTGTTCACCCCCTTGGCGCGTGCGGTCCGGACATAGTCCTCTGTTAGGACTTCCATGACGCTTGCCCGGGTCATGCGGGCGATCAGGGCGATGTAGACGAGGCCGAGCGCGATGGTCGGCAGGGCGATCGACGCAAAGAACGGGCCCAGACCATCAGCGATAGCCTTGTAGCCCTGGACCGGGAACCAGCCGAGGTTCAGCGAAAAAACCCACATCAACAGGTAGCCAATGACAAAAACCGGGGCGGAGAAGCCCAGTACGGCGAAGATCATCACGACCCTGTCAACCCAGGTATGCGCCTTCCACGCAGCCAGCACGCCCATCGGTACCGCGACTACGACCGCGAAAATCATCGTGCAGATCGCCAGCGCGAGCGTAGGCTCAAGTCGTTGCCCGATCAGCTTCAGCACCGGCATGTTGGAGAAAATCGAAATGCCCAGGTCGCCTGTAAACACGTTCCCGACCCAGGTGAAGAACTGAACATAGAGTGGCTTGTTCAGGCCCAATTGCTCCCGGATGCGCTCAATGTCCTCCGGCCGCGCATAGTCGCCAGCGATGACGACGGCGGGATCGCCGGGGGTCAGATACAGCAGCAGGAACACGAAGACCGCGACGACGGCCATCACCGGGATGGTCGATAGCATGCGGCGAATGATATAGGCGTACATGAAAAGCTGGAGCTTTCTGTCTTCGGTTCGCCTCAGAACACGAGAAAATTTGAATCCCCGGCCGGTCTTTGGGAGAACCGGGGCCGCGTGCAGCACCAGGCCCCACGCGGCCCCGGCAACCGGCGAGGCCGGGTCCGGGGATGTAACAATTGTCGACCTTACTTGTCGGCGACTTCGATGTTCCAGAAGAACGGCACTGGCGATACCAGCACGCCCTTCAGGCCCTTGCGCCATGCCATCGGCTGGAACCACTGGCCATAGTTGGCGAACGGAACCACCTCGAACAGCCGCGCCTGCAACTCATCGATCAGCGCTTTTTTCTTCGCCGAGTCGCTCTCGCGGGCCCAGGCGTCGCGAAGCTTCTCGACCTTTTCATCGGCCGGCCAGCCGAACCAGGCGCGCTCGACGCCGCCACCGGAGGTGCCGATGTTGGTGACGGGCGTCTGAGCGTCCGCGCCGGTCGCGTAGGTATGGAACACGTTCCAGCCACCCTGCTCCGGCGGTTCCTTCTTGGCGCGGCGGCTGGTCAGGGTGGACCAGTCCATCGCCTGCATTTCGACGTTGAAGCCTAGGTCACGCAGGATCTGGGCCGTCACCAGCGCAGCATTGTTCAGCAGCGGGATGTCCGTGGACTGCATCAGCACGACCTTGGCGCCAACTGCCCCGGCTTCCTTTAGCATCTCCTTGGCCTTGGCCATGTTGCCTTCGAGATAGCCCTTGTCGCCAGCTGTCGATTCCTGGGGAGAGCCGCACATATAGAAGGCCTTGCAGGTCCGGTAGTACTGCGGGTCGCCGACCAGCGCCTGCATGTAGGTTTCCTGCTTGACGGCCATCTGGACGGCCTGGCGGACCTTCGGGTCGTTGAAGGGCGGATGCAGGTGGTTCATCCGAAGCCAGCCCTGCGTGCCCAGCGGATCGATCACCGCAACCTCGATATTCTGGTTGGCCTTCATCAGCGGCAGCATGTCAGGCGCGGGGGTTTCCCACAGATCGACTTCGCCATTGGCGAGCGCGTTCATGGTCGTCGCCGGGTCGGGGATGTAGACCCACTCGACACGGTCCACTTTCACGACCTTGCCGCCCGCGGCGCCGGAGGCCGGCTCGGAACGCGGCACGTAGTCTGTGTTCTTGACGTATACGACCTTGGAGCCCGGCACCCACTGTTCCTTCACGAACTTGAAGGGGCCGGAGCCGACGATTTCCGTCACCTGGGTAAAGGCGTCGGTGTCAGCATATTTCTTCTGCATCATGAAGGGGGTGTTCGAGCTGATCTTGCCCAGCGAATCGATCACCCAGCCATACGGCTCCTTCAGCGTCAGCGTAAAGGTCTTGGCGTCCACAGCCTTCATTTCGGCCGTGAAGTCCATCAGCTTTTGGCCCGCGCCGTCGCGTTTGCCCCAGCGCTTGATCGAGGAAATGCAGTCCTCGGACGTGACCGGCGTGCCGTCGTGCCATTTCAGGCCGTCGCGCAGCGTGAAGGTCCAAGTCAGCTTGTCATCGCTCAGCGAGTACTTGCCAACCATCTGCGGCTGGACCTTGCCCTTCTCGTCGACCGCAAACAGCGTGTCATAGACCATGTAGCCATGGTTGCGGGTGATGTAGGCCGTGGTCCAGATCGGGTCCACGTTCTTCAAGTCGGCATGCGGGACAATCCGCAGCACTTTCTCGGCGCTGGCCGCGCTAAGCATGGCCGCCGCGACGGCAGCAATGCCGATGCCTTTGGCCAAGGTCGATAGATATCGCATCTCAGACCCTCCGGTTAAGCGTTTCGGCGTGCCAGGGGCGGCACACCTCCTTTGGAGTGCAAGTACCATGCCAGAACGGCATCCAGCACCCCTGCCCGGCGGCTCTTGCCAGTTTCGCAGCCTCTCGGGCGGTCAGAGCCTAGCGCGGCCAAAGCCTAAAGAGCTAGAGCGAATTCTGTATTTGCCCAGAAAATCATCAGCGCTTGTCGAAATTGCCACATTATCGCCCGTTGAACACTGGCGGCCGCTTTTCGACGAAGGACGTCATCCCCTCCTTCACATCCTCTGTGCGCATCAATGCGTTCAGTTGCAGGAAGACGTGGTGCACGTGTTGCGGAAATGGCTCGTTCTGGCCAGCGCGCATCATCCGCTTGGCGGCCTGCACTGCCAGCGGGGCATTGGCCGCGATCTCGGCAGCGATGCTGCGGGCAGCCGTCGCGATGTCGCCGGCAGGATGAACCGATGATACGAGGCCCAGGTCCAAGCTCTGTTCGGCATTGAGCGTGCGGCCGGTAAAGATCAACTCTGCCGCCTTGCTCCAGCCCAGCATGCGGGGAAGAAGCCAGGTGCCGCCCGATTCCGGCACGATGCCGCGCTTGGTGAAGGCGGCGGATAACTTGGCGCCCTCCGCCATCACCCGGATATCGCAGCCCATGGCAATATCGAACCCATAGCCTGCAGCCGAGCCATTCAGGGCGCAGACCGTCGGCTTGTCGAGTTCGTTTAGGATGATCGGGGGGATTTTGCGCAGGTCGATGGTCGTGCGCGGGCCGGCGTTCGGGTCCATGACGCCGCGCGAGCCCTGGCTGGAATCGCGGGTGACTTCCAGGCCGGCGCAGAACGCGCGGCCCGTGCCGGTCAGCAGCACGACCCGAACCTCTGGATCGTCACGGGCGGTAATCAGGTGGTCTGCCAGCGAGTCCAACATCACCCGGCTAATCGTGTTCATCCGCTCCGGCCGGTTGAGCGTGATGGTTGCGATGTGATCAGAGACCTCATAGAGGACTTCGGGGGATTCGTGGGAAGCCATGACAATTTCCGATGCAGCGGCGACAGAGGGCGAGCCTAGCGCGATGGCAGCGAAACGCCTAGCTTGGCCTGCAGCCCGATCTTTCGACTGGAGTACCTCCTCATGCGTGTTTTCATCGCCTGCCTCGGAACCGAGACCAACACGTTCTCCCCCTTGCCGACCGGCTGGGAGACTTTCCGCGAGACCATGTTGTTTCACAATGGCGATAAAGCCACCAATCACGAGCCGATGCTGTTCTCCGAACCGCTGCACGTTTGGCGCAGCGAGGCCGAGGCGCGTGGTTGGGACGTGGTGGAAAGCGTTGCCGCTTTCGCGCAGCCGGCCGGCGTCTGCATCAAATCGGTCTATGAGGGGCTCCGCGATGAACTGTTGCGCGATCTGGAAGCGGCAATGCCGGTCGATATCGCATTGATCAACATGCATGGCGCAATGGTTGCCGACGGCTATTTGGACTGTGAGGGCGATATCCTGCAACGGGTGCGGGCGATTGTCGGGCCGGACCGGGTTGTCGGCGGCGAGTTGGACCTGCATTGCTCGATCACCGGCGAGATGGTGCGGGCCGCGGATGCGCTGATCACCTTCAAAGAGTATCCGCACGTTGACGCGCCGCACCGCGCGAAGGAGCTGTTTGCGCTCTGTGCCGATGCAGCGGCTGGCAAAACCACGCCGGTCATGGCGCGCTACGACTGCCGCATGATCAACACCTGGCGCACGCCGTTTGAGCCGACCCGTAGCTTTGTCGACAAACTGCAATCATTGGAGGGCAAGGACGGCATTCTCTCCATCAGCTTTGCCCATGGCTTCCCTTGGGGCGACGTGCCGGAGGCCTCGGCCAAGATTTTGGTGGTGAGCGACGGCGACGAAGCGAAAGCCGCGGCGTTGGCCGAAACGCTGGGCAAGGAAGTATGGGCGATGCGTGCGGCGACCGCTATGGCGCCACGCGACATGAACGATATCCTGGAGGAAGCCGCCGGCCACAACAAAGGTCCGGTAGTGATCGCCGATACGTCCGATAACGCAGGCGGCGGCGCGCCCTCTGACGCTACCTTCCTGCTGGCTGCAGCGTTGGAAAAGGGGCTGACTGGCATTGCAACCGGGCTGTATTGGGATCCGACCGCCGTGCGTTTCTGCGAGGAGGCCGGCGAAGGCGCGAATCTGGATCTCCGTATTGGCGGCAAGGTCGGCAAGGCCAGCGGCATGCCGCTGGACCTGCGCGTACACGTCAAAAAGATCCTTCACAATGCCGAGCAGACCTTCGGCACTTCAACCAATCCGCTTGGCACGGCAGTTTGGTTGCAGATGGACGGCGATATCGACCTGGTTCTGAACACCCAGCGGACCCAGGTCTTTCACCCCGACGCGTTTACGAAGCTGGGCATCGACCTGAGCGCCAAGCGTATGGTGTTCGTGAAAAGTAGTCAGCACTTCTATGCAGGCTTCAATCCGATAGCGGAGGCGGTGTTGTACTGCGCGACGCCGGGGGCAATCGCGCCGCATTACGGCGCGATCCCGTTCAAGACCTTTACCCAGCCTTATTGGCCGAAGGTCGAAAATCCGTTTGGATAGAGGCGAGGCCGCCCAAAGCAAACCCAGACGAAATCGGGGTCAGACATCGGCATCGACGAGCAAGCACCGGTCTTCCGGCAGGTGATGCTCTTCCAGGTTATCCCCTGGCCCGACCCTATCGACGATCAAAAAATCCGCCGGTCCCTCTAGCGGCGCGAGCACGCCGTGCCAGACATTGGCATGATATTGCACCCCTTGCCCGGGCTTGGCCAGGAACGCCCGCGCCGGCCCCGGAACTCCGCCGGCATCTGTGGCAACGACCACCAGCATCCGGGCGTTACCCGTCGGAATAAAGGCCTGGCTGCCGAGTGGATGCCGCTCCAGCAGGCCTATCGCGAGCGGCAGCGTAACCGCATCACTCCGGCCTATGCTGATCGCGATCGCTCCTTCCCTGTCGCGCACATCCGGCCGGGCCAGATCGTGGTAGCGACCGCACCGGCCGGCGTTAATGAAAAAGCTCGGCTCGCCCGAAATTTCGATGACCGTGCCGAACGGCGCGAACGCCTCCGCCGTAAGCGGCTCTGCCTGGATACGTACGGACATGGCCCTAGCGCCCGGAGAGCGGCGCAAAGCGCGGGTGGCGGTTCACGTCCTTGTAGAGCAGATAGCGGAACGGCTCTGGCCCGCCCGCGTAACACGCCTGCGGGCAGAAGGCGCGTAGCCACATGAAGTCGCCCGCCTCGACCTCCACCCAATCCTTGTTCAGCTTGTAGACGCCCTTGCCCTGCAGGACATAGAGTCCGTGCTCCATTACATGCGTTTCCAGAAAGGGAATGGAGGCGCCCGGCGCGATGGTCACGATGGTGACATGCATGTCATAGCGCACATCCGCGGGGTCGATGAACCGGGTTGTGGCCCACCGCCCGCCTGTGCCGGGCATCGCGGCGGGCTGAATGTCCTGATCCCTGGTAATGACAGGATCTGGTAATGGCAGGTCCGCCACCGGCTCAAAGCGCTTGCGTATCCAATGGAACACCGCGGGCGCCTCGCCGCTGTTTTTGATCCGCCAGTCCATGCCGGGCGGAATATAGGCAAAGCCGCCGGGGGCCAGCGCATGGCGATCACTGCCCAAGGTTAGCTGAACCGAACCGCTGACGACGAACAGCGCGCCTTCCGCTTCCGCTTCCGGCTCTGGCCGGTCGCTGCCGCCGCCGGGGGCGATCTCGACGATGTACTGGCTGAAAGTCTCCGCGAAGCCAGTGAGCGGCCGGGCGATGATCCAGGCGCGCGTTCCGGTCCAGTGCGGCAGCAGGCTGGTCACGATATCCGTCATCACCCCCTTGGGAATAACGGCATAGGCCTCCGTAAATACAGCACGTCCGGTCAGCAATTGCTCCTGGCCCGGCAGGCCACCGGTGGGGGCGAAATAGGTGCGGTCAGTCATGAGTCTCAGCGCCGTTTGCGAGTCCACCCCAAGTTGACGCGATCCCCGGCTGGCTGGCAAGGCGACCGGGCGTCCAGCTCATGAAATGTTCCGGCCACGAAGACACTCGGCGCCTTCCAGACGGCGCATTTTCGCTGCATGAACGAAAGCGAGCCCAGCTAAAGCAACTATCCTCGGTCGGAAACGCCTTCCGCGCCCTGCAAGAAACGCTTTCTGCGGAATATGTGAATGGACTGTCATGATCGTAAAACAGCAATAGGCGCGCGAATTGGTGATTGCAGCTGACTATATCCGGGGGATTAAATCACTGGAAATGGAAGTAAATTTAGGAGAAGACGCGGAAAATTTAAAATTATAAACAATGAGATAAAATATTATGGTGCCAAGAAAAGGCGAAAACGCATTTTTTTACTTTTTTTGATGCGTCTATATATCCACATTATTCCCCGGAAAGCCTCGTTTTTTTCGTCTTTACGTGTATTGACCTGTTCTATCCTATCTACCACCTAAGGGTGGATATTTAGGTGGATGAAAAATGCGCGCAAAAAATCGGTTATCGGCGGCATTCCTGAAAACTGCGCCAGTAGGCAAGCATTGCGACGGGGCAGGGCTCTGGCTGGTCAAGCGTGACGATGGCGGCGCGCAATGGGTGTTGCGCGTGTCGGTGTATGGGCGGCGGCGGGAGATGGGCCTTGGCGACTTTCCTACGCTGGGCATAGCGAAAGCGCGCAAGAAGGCCGAACGCTGGCGGGCGGTCGCCGCCGCTGGCCGTGACCCCGTGAGGGAACGAGAGGCCGAGGCGCGGGCGGCAAGGCGCGAGGATATATCCCTGAAGATTCTGACCGAGGATGCCTTCGAAGCGCGCAAGGCGGAATTGAAGGGGGGCGGCACCGCAGGGCGCTGGCTTTCGCCTCTGGAACTTCACGTATTGCCGAGGCTAGGCCGTGTGCCGGTGACGGACATTGACCAGTGGGATATTCGCGACACCTTGGCCCCGCTCTGGCACACCAAGGCGGATACTGCCCGCAAGGCGCTGAACCGGCTTTCCATTGTGTTGCGCCATGCGGCGGCGCTGGGGCTGGATGTAGACTTGCAAGCGACCGAAAAGGCAAAGGCGCTACTGGGCAAGTCACGGCATGTGGCGCGAAACATTCCGGCTATGCCTTGGGCCGAGGTGCCGGCTTTTTATGCGAGCCTGGAAGAGCCGACGCTTACGCATTTGGCTTTGCGCCTGCTGATACTGACCGGCGTCCGATCTTCGCCGCTGCGCAATATCCGCCTTGACCAAATCGAAGGCGATGTATGGACGATCCCAGCGGAGGCTATGAAAGGCCGTAAAGGTGCAACCGATGCTTTCCGGGTGCCGTTATCGACCGAGGCGCAGCGTATTATCGACTTGGCCCGCCCGCACGCCCGCAATGGCTAATTGTTTCCCAACAGCCGCGGCGGCGTCATTAGCGATATGACGCTTTCACGGCATATGGAGAGGCGCGGAATAGAGGCCCGCCCGCATGGCTTCCGCACCAGCCTGCGCACTTGGCTGGCAGAGACGACCAATGCCCCGCATGAGGTCGCCGAGGCGATGTTGGCACATACGGTGGATAGTGGCGTAGTGCGGGCCTATCGGCGGACTGACTATCTGGAACAGCGGCGGGTATTGGCGGAACGGTGGGCTAAATTCGTGAAGGGTGAGGGCTCCACCCTACTCCGTTGGGCAGGGGTAGATGGATGACCGCTACGCTTATCTTTACGGACCACTGACAAAATTGACAAAGCTGAAAAAATCTATAAACAACTGTTTTATATGGGTAATTTTTGGGAAAACTCTCCTGACAAAGTCCGGCGTAATTTGACACAATTCCCCAGCTAGGCCGAAACCACAATCAAATATGTCTTTGAATTGCTTTTGTTCAATCATGGATTGGAATAAGCGAGGATTTGTGCGTTGTGGCCACCTGGGCCTGTTACTCCCGCTACAATTGCTACACGGGGAGGGGGTCGGTCAATCTCTGGTGCGAATCGCCGGCTTACCCTACACGTTTGGTGACGGCTGGGTCGGCAGGATCCGGCGAGTGCGCCTCCATGGCGAGGTCGTAAGCATCGATCTTCTAAAAGACCTTTTCGCCTTGGACGGTGATTGCGCCGAAGTCGTGCTCGGCGTAGGGATCGTTGTCTGTATTAAACGCATCGAAGCTGGCGACGTTGCCAAGGGCTTCGGCGGTGAACGCCTCGCCCATGGCGCTGATGCCGGACGTGACCAGGATCATGCCCTGTTCGACATCGCCTTGCCGCAAGGCATCGTTCAGGGCGCGGATTTTGGCTTTGGTATCGCCGGGTTCAAGGCCGTTGGTATCGGTGGAACTCATACTCTGTTCTCCCTTCGCTGGCCGCGCCTGAGTCAATCTCAGACACGCCTGGCGGAGGGGAACCGCTCCGATGGCAATGCTATATCCCCAGCAAAGGAGCGCCACTTGACAGGCGGCAGATCGTGTTGGGTGGTTTTGGAAGGGGAGGACGAGAACCGGGCGGTTGGTTCGGCGGTTTGGCCTGTGTCTGTGGAGCGCGCCGTCATTCGGCTGTTGGAGTTTGACTAGATGCGGTGCTGTCCGGCCATGTGCGGGCAGGCGAAATATCTTTATTTTGAGCCATGAAAGGGTGGTCAGATATGGGTCGCACAATTTTCTCTTTGCGACCCTTGGTTAATTTTGCCTAATGACTGATCGCAAATTCGAGATTGTCCGGTCATGATGTTGCCCCCTATCGACCGGACACCTCGGCGGGTTGTTGGGAGCGGATGTACTCGCGAGGCGAGCGCATACGCAACCCGGAATGCGGATGGTTCTCGTTGTAGTCTTCGAACCACCCGGCGATCTGTGACAGGGCCGTCTTTGCGTCCGGCAGCGGCCTGATCCGGACATAGTCCCGTTTGAGCGTCCTCACGAAGGCTTCTGAGATGCCGTTCGATTCCGGACTGGCTACCGGCGTGAAGCACGGCACCAGGTTCAGTTGCCTGGCGAACATGCGGGTTTCATGGGCCGTATAGGGCGAGCCGTTGTCCGACAGCCATTCGACGGCATGCGGTGCCCGGATCGAAGCGAACCGCTTCTCGACCGTTTCCAGCATCATGTCGCGGACCTCGGAGCCGCTGATGCCACTGCCGACCACCGCCCGCCAGGCCATCACCTCGCGGTCGTGCGCGTCGATCACGAAGGCGACCCGCACGATCTCACCATTCCAGCAGGTGAACTCCAGCGCATCCGAGCACCAGCGGCGGTTTGAGGCCATGACCACGACCTTGCTGTCATGGGTCCGCCCGGGCCGCTGGCCGCTATGGCGCTCCAGCAGGAGCCCGTGCAGCTGCATCAACCGGTAGATTTTTTTGTGGTTCGCCAACGGCAGTCCCTCTGCGGCCAGTTCCCGGCGCACCAACGCGGTGAGGCGGCGATATCCGTAAGTCGGCCGTTCATCGACATGGCGGCGAAGCCGCCGCAACAAGGTTAACGGCGAAAGCATTTGGTCGCGGCGATTCTCCGATGCCGGCGCGCGAAGCAGCGCGCAGCGTGCAACTTTGCCTGGCGGCTGACGCAAGCGCGCGCGCCAACGGGCAAAGCTCATCCGGAATAGAATAGTAGAAGGCCTGACCAACGCCCGGCCCATGATAAGTGTCATAGGACAATTTTTGGCTGAGCGCTGACGTCAACTCTTGCCTGCCGCAACACGCTCGCCTCCGGCCGTTTAGCGCCCAAATTATCGGAACAGAGAGAAATAAAGCGATCCCGGCACAATCGGCGCCAACCGAAAGATGAGTGCAAATGGCCAGGGAAAATTAGAGCAAAATCTATTTTGCTCCATCTTCGACACGGTCGCCTGAGCCGCCTTTTCCGGCGACATAATAAACGGCATAGCGAAGCGGTTTTTCGCCGTCAGCCGCGTTTCGATATAGCCGGGATTAATGACCTGGACCTTGTAGTTTCGACGCGGCAGGTCGATCCGCATACTCTCCGCCAGGTGAAGTAGGCCTGCCTTGCTGGCACCGTATCCGATTGAACCTGGCAGGCCACGATAGGCGGCTAAAGAACCGATCAGCACGATATGCCCTCGGCCTTGCGCAACCAGCGCAGGCACGGCCTCCCCCAGGACCCTGGCCGCTCCCGTGAAGTTGACGTCGCACATGGCCTCGACTGCGGCGGGGTCCCAGGCTTTGGCGGAAACCGGCTCATAGAGACCTGTGTTGAAGATAACGCCATCAAGTTGCGGCAGGCCGGCAAAGGCATGGGCGACACTTTCAGTGTCTCGCACATCGCAGGGTGCAACGATGGCGGGCCCCGACAGATTCTCAGCCAATTCCCGCAGACGCGCTTCGTTGCGCGCCGAAAGGCAAAGCGTAACACCCAGTCCCGACAGGCGCTCCGCCAACGCCCGCCCCAATCCTTCCGACGCGCCCACCAGCCAATAGGTCTTGTCCTGCCAAGTGTGGTTCATCGATCCGTCACTGAAACAGGTTGGAAAACAGCGAAAAGCTCAGCTGCGCGAAAGCCGAATTTCCGCATTTCGGAGCGGTTGACGACCGTTCCATCCTCCATCAGATAGAGCCAATCGACCACGTCCAGCACATGGCTGCCTGCACGCTCCGGCAAGTGCAGACGATATGTCATCCGCACCGCATTGCCGGAAATTTCACCGCGGCCGACGCCGACGACATCTGCCGCGGTCGCCGTGAACGACGTGGGGCTAGTGAAGCGGATTTGCCATTCGCGCGTATCGACGACATCCATCCCGTCATAGCGGAAGCGTTCCGCAAGCACGCCGCCGTCTGCATCGAACGCGCCGGAAAGCTCAGCAGAGAACCGGGTGTTGGCACGGCCCGAATAGTCGAAGATGACGCCATGGGCGGTGAAACGTTGGTTAAGCGTCTGCATCAGATCGAACGTCGGACGCTCGTTCGCATAGTCGTTGAGGCGCTGGGCCCTAAAGCTCCAGATCTGGTTCCAAGCCCAGAGGCACGCAATGGCGATGGCCGCGCCGACCACTAAATATATGACGGGGTTCAAGCGGACGCTCCTTCGTCGATTGGGGTGAGTGCGAGGAAGAGTGCTGCCGCAGCTTTCAGCACGCAGGGGATGCCCGCATAGGCGATTGCGAGCGCTGTGAGCGCCCGCTCGTCGCTGGCGCCAACGCCTTGAACCGGGTTGAATCCGGCCAGGGCAAGGAATGGCAGAGCGATGCCTGCGGCCAAGGCCAGGGCGGCCTTGCTTACAAAACCCCAAAGCCCAAAGGCGCGGTCGGGGCTAAGCTCTGTCTTGGCGAGGCGCGCGGCCAGCATCGCGGGCAGCAATGTCATGTCCGCGCCCATGCACGCGCCGGAGAGGGCAGCAATGAGATAGAAGGCCGGCCAGTCTCCCGATCCCAAAGTCAGTACCCACAAGAACGCCAGTATCGCAGCACCCATGCCCAGCAGCAGGCTCCGCTTCGACCCGATGCGAACGGCAAGACTAGCCCAAAGCGGAGCCGCACCGGCTGCGGCCACGAAAAACACCAGCAAGGCTGGCCCGGTGTGCGCCTCTGCCTCCAGGCGGTGCTCGACGAAGAAGACGAACAATGTCGCGGTCAAGCCAGTCGGAAGTGCATTGACAAGCGCGATCAGTAACAGCCGTCGCACGCCAGCGTCACGCAGCAGGGCCGCGAACCCGCCTGGTCGCGACGCAGTCCTTGGACTGTTCTCTGGCCAAAGAAAGGCCATGCGCAAGACAGCAAAGGCGAGAAAGCCGCAAAACGCCAGCGCATAGAGCCAAAACGGATGTGCATAGCCGGTCATCGCCGCTACGGCGCCCGGCGCCACACACGCCGTGGAAACACCAGCCAGCACACCCATCTCCCGCCAACCAGCAATTGTTCGGTGACCGCCAACTACGCGCTCCGCCAACGCGATACCACTCGCGTAATAGAGGATTTGCAACGCGCTGAAGCCGGTAAAGACCAGTGCGAGGCTAAGCGCAAACCACCACACGGCCGCTATCGGTGGGTTCGGTGCAAACAGCATCAGGGAACCCAGTCCCAGCAGGCAGGCAAAGCCGGCAGCCAGATCGCGCCGCCGCCGCTCCGTGCGCGCGATCCACCAGGCGAGCAGCGGATCTTGGCCGAAATCCAGCAGGCGAAGGCCTAGCAAGACCGCACCCAACACGCCTAGGGAGAGACCGTGGCCCTCCGCATAAAGACTTGGCGCATGGATATAGATCGGAGGCCCGGCAAAAGCCACTGCCGCGCCAAACAGCGCATATGACCAGCCTCCCCAGCCGCGCGTTGCAACGGTCATGGCAACGGGCATCCGGCCCTCACTTCTCGCCGCGGAGGGCGAGGGATTGCTCCGGATAGCGCGAGCGCTCGCTTAGCCAAATCCCCAGATAGGCGCGCTTCAGTCCGGGGGCCGAGAGCGTGCAACGGTGGTCGCGATTCAGGTAGAGCCGCACCGACGCATCGTCCTCGCTGACCGCCGTGAAGGTGTCTCCGGCAGAGACGTCGGCCATGCAGCGGGCCACCGGCTCACGCAGTACCTCAATACGGGCAGTTTCCCAACTGGTGACTCGACGCATTTCGTCCAGCGTCGCCTGGGTCAGTTCCTCTGAGGAAAAGTCCGTGCGGTAGGTGATGACCAGCGCTAACGGCCTATCCCAATCGAAGGACGGTTCGCTGGACCGCAGTTCCGCATCGAACAGCCGCCAGAACAACCATTTGAACGAGGCCGCGCCGACCAATTCCATTCCTGCGAGCTTGTTGTCTGACAACACGGCGGTTTGGGCAGGCGCGGCCCAAAGTAGATACGCAATGCAGGCCGATAAGCGGAGCGAGCGGCAACAATGAATGAAGATCATCACCGGGACACTTCCTCCAGCGGCGGCTGTGGGCGGGTGCGGTAACGAGCGCCCTTCAGCCTCAAGCGTAGCGCCTGCCAGTGGATCAGGCCAAAAACTCGCAAGGCTCCTAACGGGTAACGGCCGAGCATTGCCAGCAGCCCCCGTTCTGTCATAGGCGCGAGGGAACCCTCCAGCGTCGCCAGCAAACCATGTTCTCCGTGTTGATGGTCGATTCGGATGCCAATCGAGTCGCCCGCGATGCGAAAGGTAAAGAGGTAGCGTCCTCCGACCTCTTGGAACGGAGAGACGTGGAAGACCTTGGCGGCCTCGATTTCATCGCTTTTGCGGAGCGGCTGAAAGTCAGGCCGGGCGCAGAAGTAGGAGTGGCGGTCGCCGAACGTGTTGTTCACCTCAGCCACAACCGCGCGAACATGCCCATTCGCGTCCCGAAAAAACCAAAAACTGACCGGGTTAAAGACAAAGCCCAGCGTCCGCGGTTGAGTCAGCAGCCAGATCTCGGCGCACGCCTCGTCCGGCAGGCCAAAGCGTGCAGCACATTCCCGCGCCCACGCGCTCATAGCGATGCCTTCGCGTCCGTGATCCTTGTCAAAAAGCCCCATCAGCGCCGGCCCGCACCGTCGCAAAATACGCGAGCGCTTAGGACTTTCCGGCTTGATCCGCATCAGGACATAGTCCACGCCATAGCGAAACGCATTTTGCAGCCTACCTTTACGTGCATGGAAGGTCTCACCCGCCATGATAGCGGCACCGCTCGCCGGCCAATAAGGCGCAGAGGGCGTCGGTTGCGGTCTCGCCTTGATCATGCGCATGTCCCCACTGACGCCCATGCCGGCGCCTGCCCAAGCGCGCGGGCGACGTTGACGCCGCTCAACAAGCCATCCTCGTGGAAGCCATACCGGGTGTAAGCGCCACAGAACCAGGTATCGCGCGTGCCTTGGCGCGCTGCGAGTTGCTCCTGCGCGTCAAGTGCGGCCCGGTCAAACTGCGGGTGGTAGAAGACGGTCTCGTCGAAGACGTGCTCGTCAGCAATCGGTATCTCCGGGTTTAGCGTCAGGAACAGCGGCGTCTCGGCCGGTAGACCCTGTAGCCGGTTCATCCAGTAGGTGACAGTCACTTGGGGCATGGCTCCTTCGGAGCGGCCACGATAGTTCCAGCTTGCCCAGCAGCGACGACGATCCGGCATTTGACCGGGATCGTCGTGCAGATACGCCGTATTCGGCTGATAGCGGAGCGCGCCTAGTATCCGATGCTCGTCCTTGTCCGCATCGGCCAGCAGCCGCAGCGCCTGATCGGAATGGCAGGCGAAAACAACGGCATCGAAATGCTGCGCCTCCTCACCCATCGGCTTGACCCGTACACCACTGCCTCGATGAACCGCCTCAATCGGTGCGCCTGTGCGGATTCTGCCGCCTGCAGAGCAGATGGCATCGGCCAACTTCTCCACATAGACTTGGCTGCCGCCATCGACTGTGTACCATTGTGGCTGGTCGTGCAGCGTGAGGAGACCATGGTTCTCAAAGAAGTGTACGAATGAGGCCGCCGGGAAATCCAGCATATCGTTGGGCGAGGTGCTCCAAATTGCGCAGCCCAATGGCAGCATGAAATAGCGCTTGAACCACTCCCCCACACCAACGCTATCCAGCAACTGGCCGAGGCTCATGTCCGGATCCGCTTTGGCCGCCTGAGCCGCGCGATTGAAGCGCGGGATATCAGTGAGCATGCGCCAGAAGCCGGGTCGGAGCACGTTTTGGGTCTGCCCGAACAACGCTGAGGTCGCGTGCAAGCCATACTCAATTCGGCCGTCATCAATGCTGGCCGAAAACGCCATGTCGCTCTTCTTGACCGGTACATCCAGAGTTCCGAACAGAGCGGCAAGCAATGGGTAGTTCTGATAGTTGAACACGATAAAGCCCGTATCGACCGCGACTGGATGATCTCTGCCTGCTACCAGCGTGCGCGCATGTCCGCCGAGCCGTGGCTCCGCCTCGAAGAGGGTAACATTGTGAGTTTCCGTCAAAGCATAAGCGGCCCCCAGACCAGAGATACCAGCGCCGATAACGGCCACGGTCTGGCGGCTTGAAAAATCGCTGAAAGAATCGAAAGTCATGGCTAGTCCTGCTATTGTTCCTTTCGTCCTACGCGAACGCGTCCAGTGTGGATCACTGGCGCTTGCGCAAAAATTTTTTCATGCGAAATGATGATCCAAGTGGCAGATTAGGCCGTAACACTCTCACTGAACCTGAAAAGCGCAGGGCTTATGCCGCCGTCTTCAGACCAAAACCGCCAATCGTGGGAGGAGCTTCTCATCCTAGTCGCTGAAATCCAAAGCCACGACGCGTTTGCCCAGCTCTATCGGCACTTCGCGCCCAGACTTAAGTCCTATTTAATGCGCGGCGGTGCGTCGGATTCATTGGCGGAGGATGTTGCACAGGAGGCGATGGCCACTGCCTGGCGCAAGGCGGCGCTCTTTGACCCCGCTAAAGCTAATGTCAGCACATGGTTGTTCACAATTGCACGGAACCTGCGCATTGATCGCATAAGACGCGAGAGCCGACCGGAGCCGGACCCGAATGACCCTGCTTTTGTACCGGAGCCCCTTCCAAGCCCAGACCGAGTGATCACGGCGCAACAAAACGCCGATATCATTCAACACGCACTGGCGGACCTGCCCGACACCCAGCGGGAAGCGGTCATGCTGTCCTTTTTCGAGGAGGCCTCTCACGCCGCCATTGCCGAACGTCTTCAGGTGCCGCTCGGCACGGTCAAATCCCGCATTCGTCTGGGGCTCCGCAGCCTTGGCCAGCGAGTCAATTGCGAATCCTATGGAGTGGATCCATGACCATCCGTCACCACGTATCGGAAGAACTGCTTTACGAGTACGCCGCCGGCCGGCTGGGCGAGACCTGGAGCGTCGCGATTGCCACCCACCTGGCGCTATGTCCGGAATGCCGTATGCGGGAACGTTTGTTCGACAGTGTTGGAGGGAATATCCTGGATGCGTCCGCTCCCGCCACTATGGCGCATGGGTCGCTGGATGCCTGCATGGCGCTTATTGAGGCTAATGGCTCCCAAGAGCCGGCCCATTCTCAAAGGACGACTGAAACACCAGCCAGGCCGGTATTTCCGGAGCCATTGCGCGGCTATGCAGGCGGAGATTTGGACACGGTGCCTTGGTCGAAGGTCGGCGGCGGTGTGCGTCAGAAGATAATTTCCGCCGGTACCGACGCCACTGCCTCTTGCAGGCTGCTCTACATTACGCCTGGCCAGGCGGTGCCCGAGCATGGTCATCGCGGCCTAGAACTCACACTGGTTCTGGCCGGTAGCTTTTCCGACGGCGACGCCACCTTCGCGCGCGGCGACCTTGAAATCGCCGATGAGGAAGTGGAGCACACGCCGATTGCAGGTATGGATGGCCCCTGTATTTGCTTGGCGGTGACAGACGCCCCGCTGCGTTTCAAATCGTGGCTGCCGAGGCTCGCCCAGCGTTTCATCAAGATTTAACGGCCGATTCTTGTGCAATTGCGCCCTGGCGTAGAGGCTGAGAGTTCAACTGTCTCAGGCCGCAGGTTCAACCCGCAGAGCGACGGCCGACGCGCCAATGCATGCGGCGCACTATGGTGC
>JAYPXD010000023.1:21355-22048 GCA_038135395.1 Alphaproteobacteria bacterium
TTTTTGAAACGCGCTCTTATAATGCGGCGCGAGGCTAGAGGCGTTCCTCAAAGGCCAACACTGCTTATAGCCCGGTCGATTGCTGCCAAGTCATAAGCGCCCGGTGAACCCGCCCTTGTTGTGGCCGCTGCCTGCGTGAGAGTCTTGTCGCGATAGCGGACGCTTCTGTCCGCGTAAATGACATGGACAGTGGACTTGGCGAACCGAGGCAAACGCAAGCGGCGGAGCTATTCGACGGCGTTCAAGCGCCGGGTGGTGGCAGAGACAATGGAACCGGGCGCTTCGGTTTCGGAGGTCGCCCGTCGCCATGGCCTCAACGCCAACAGGATATTTCTCTGGCGGGGCGATCTGCGGTTCGGGCCCGGTCGAGAAGTAGCAGCGTTCGTTCTGGTTGAGATTGAGCCGGATTGCTTGCCGCTGACACAAGAGCCACCCGACATCAGCGGCGCCGGCCAGATCGAGATTGCTCTGGCGTCCGGGCACATGCTGAGGGTCAGTGGCCTTTTCGGCATTGATGCCGTGCTTTATCTGGCCAGGGGTCTTGCTTCGTCATGATCCCTCTGCCCGCCTTCGACGGGTTTGTCGAGCACAGCAAACGCGTCTCGCCAACATGTTTGGTCACCTTCGAACGCAACCGATACAGCGTGCCTGCCAGCTTCGCAAACCGCCCTGTCAGCCTGCATGTCTACCCGG
>JAYPXD010000024.1:0-208 GCA_038135395.1 Alphaproteobacteria bacterium
ACCCTGGCCTTGTCGAGGCCCACCTGCCGCACCGCCCGCGCTGCCGCGGCGCGCACGGCCTCGTGCTGCCGCAACGCCGCATCACCAGCATCCGCCGCATCCGCCGCCTGTTGCTCGGCCTGCGCGAGCCTACGTCCGGCATCGGCGGCGGGGGGGGGGGGGGGCCCCCCCCCCCCCCCGGCCCCCCCCCCCCCCCCCCGCCCGCGGG
>JAYPXD010000024.1:218-8381 GCA_038135395.1 Alphaproteobacteria bacterium
CCGTCAACGCTCCCGTCTGGTCCTCCACGGCCTGCACCAGCGCTGCCCGTTGTTCGGCCTCGCCGCTGGCGCTCTTTTGTTGCTGTTCCGCCAGCGCTACGGCGGTGCCGGCGTGGTCGAGCTCTCCCGCCAATGCGCGCGCCGCCTGCACCTGCGCCCGGGCATCGGCAATTGCGGCTTTCTCTGCATCGGGATCGGCGGCATTCTCGTCGCTGGCCAGGTCGCGACGCGTACGGGCGAGGCCGTCCAGCCGCTCGGCCAGTTCCTGGTGCAGAGCATTTGCGGCGGCGAGAGCGGTTTCCGCCTCTTCCATCTCGCGCAGCAGGTTGCGGTAACGACCGGTGGGCCGCCCCGTATCGGTCAGGTATTCGGCCAGCGCCTGCCGCACCGCCTGCGGCACCCGCTGGCCGCGGCGGCCGCCGGTAATCGCCGCGACCTCGCCCTGCACCAGGCTTTCCTGCAAGGGTCCCTTGGCCGAATCTTCGACTTTCACGGCCGCCAGAGAGTCGCCCTGGTTCAGCCAGAGCAGGCCCCAAATCCCCAGGTGCTCGGCCTTGACCCCGCCGCGCGCCGCCTGATCGAAGCCCAAGAGGCGCTGCATTTCCTGCTCTGCCGCCTCGCCATCGGCCAGGGAGCCATCCGGCCGTGTCAGCAAGGCCTTTTGCTGCCGCAGAAACCGCTTGGTCAGGCGATAGTCCTGGCCATCCAGTCGAAAGGCCACCTGCAATGCCGGCGGCGCATCGTTCCAACGGTTCGCCATGGCCCGCGCCGTCTCGCCGGTCAGGCGATGGCGCTCGAAAAACACCGCGTCCAGCGCCGCCTTCAGCGTCGACTTGCCGGCCTCGTTTTCCGCCGTCAGCAGGTTCAAGCCGGGTCCGAGGCCTGCCAGCCGGGTCGGTCCAGCAAACTTGCGGAATTGCTCGACCACCAGGTCGGTGATGACCAACCGCGTCATAAGCTGTCCCCGTCGCGCCGCGCCAAGCCATACAACAACGCCAGCGCCTGGCGGGCGGTGGCAGCATCGTCCCGCGTACCGGATTCGATCTGGCGCACCAAGGCGTCCGCCGCACCGCGGACCAGGCCGCCCTCACGGTCGATAGCGTCGAGATCGTCGGCATTCGGCTCCGGCAACAGGCCGCTCTCATCCAGGTTCAGGCCGAACAGCGCCGCGGCCAGCCGCTCCTCCACTTCTGTCGAGAACCGCGCCCGGTCAGTCAGCGACAATGCGCCTTCGACGCGCAGCCGCAAGAATACTCGGCCGGGGTCGGGATCGAGGCCGCGCGCCTGTGCGACCAGGGCGTCGATATCCGCGCCGCCGTGCAGGGCGGCGGCCATTTGCAGCCAGCGATAGCGGCCGGTGCGGACCGGCTCGACCCGCGGCTCTGCCCCCGGCGCCGGCAGCGTCACCGCCAGCACCTCGCCACTGTCCGCCTCTCCAGGCGGGTAGAAGGCATCGGGCTCTGGCGTGCCGCTGTACCAGGTACGGGCATCAATGCGCCGGACCCGGTGCCAGTCGCCAAGCGCCAGGTAGTCCAGGCCGGCGCGGCGCGCCCGGTCCGGCGCGATCGTCTCACGCAACGCCGTTTCCGCGCCGGAATCGCCAAAATCACGGATGGAGCCATGCGCCAGGCCGATGCGCAGCGCGCCAGCCGGCGTGGCAGCGGCATCCATCCACTCGGTCGGATCGTCGGAATGCCCGCGGGCGGCAAGCGGCGCAGGCAGCAGGTAGGCGTCTTCTGCGAGAGGCACCGGCACCGCAGCGCGCGCCAAATGCACGTTCTGCGGCAACCCCAACCGCGCGAGTCGGTCCCACAACCGCTCCGGCCGATCCGGGTCGTGATTGCCCGGCAGCAAATGCCAATGGACCTGCGGAAACCGCACCATGCGCTCCAGCGGCGCAAGCAAGGTCTGGTTCGACAGGTCCTCCGCATCGAACACGTCGCCGGCGACCAACACACAGAACGAGTCCCTAGCCATAGCCGCCTCTCCGATCCGGTCGAGCACGTCTACCCGCGCCTGCCGCAGCAATGGCGCGCGCTCGGCATCGGCAAACGCGAAGGCCCGGTTGCCGATCTGCCAGTCTGCGGTATGGAGAAAGCGGAACATAGAGCCACTCTATGCTCCGATTCGGATCGGCTGGAAGCGCTATGCGCGTCGGCGCGCCATGCCCGCGATGGTGGCCAGACCGTAGCGTCAATCGATCCGAACCGGCAATTTCAGAAAGCCGCGGAACCGTGCCCGCCCGCCCCGCACCGGCGCGCCTGCCAGCCTTAGGCGAGGAAACCGCTGCACCAGCTTACCGATGGCAACCTGCCCCTCCATCCGCGCCAGCGCCGCGCCGGCGCAGACATGAATGCCGGTTGCGAAGGCCAGGTGCCTGTTTTGCGCACGCGCCAGGTCCAGTCGCTCCGGCTGGGCGAATTCCGCCGGATCGCGGTTGGCCGCGCCGATGCAGAGGTGAATGTACGTGCCAGCATTCACCGCAACGCCGCCGATCTCGCAATCCACCGCCGCCTGCCGGTTGCCCAATTGATTGGAGCTTTCGAAGCGCAGCATCTCCTCGACCGCGCTATCGATCAGGCCGGGGTTGTCGCGCAAGCGCCGGAACTCGTCCGGATACCGGAACAACGCTTCGACGCCGTTGCCGATCAGGTTGGTGGTGGTCTCGTGCCCGGCGTTCAGCAGAAAGATGCAGTTGTGCAGCAGTTCCAACTCGTTGAGCCGGTCGCCCTCGTGCGTTTCCGCCATCAGCTTGGAGAGAATTTCACCCTCGACCGACGGCAACCGGCCAGCCTTCCGCCGGGCGATGAGGTCGCGCAGGAAGTCTTTGAAGTCGGCCACAGCCGTGTTGCCGATCGCCAGCACCTCGGGCGATGGTCGGGGCTCCAACGCACCCAAAATGGCCAGCGACCAGGCGCGGAGCGGCCCGCGCTCGTTCTCGGGCACGCCAAGCATGTCGCCGATGAGTTGCACCGGCAGGGCGCTGGCCAGGTCGCCGATCAGGTCGAACTCGCCCTTCGCCTCTGCCTCGTCCAGCAATTGGTCGACAAAGGCCCCGACCCTGGGGCGCAGCGCCTGCAGCGCCCGCGGCGTGAACGCCGGCGCCAGCAAGCGCCGCACGCGCGTGTGCAATGGCGGGTCGTTGAACACCAGGCTTGTGGTGTGGTGCTCAAACAGAGGCGAGCCATCGCCGAACACCGGCCGGAAGGCCTGGCGCTTGTCGGAAAGAAAGCGGGCCGGGTCCTTGTAGACCGCCATGCAATCGGCATAGCGGGTCAAAAACACCGAGCCATCGGCCAGCCGCTTGACCGGCGCATGCTCGCGCAAGGCCCGATACGTCGGGTAGGGATCGGCCAGAAACTCCGGCGGAGCGCCCGCCAAGGCAAAGCGATGGGCCAGGGCAGGGTCGGCAGGCGGCGTATCGATCATGGTCCGGGTCTCGGCAGCGGCGTTTTCTCGGGCTTCTGGTATAGCGTTTCCTGCCGGCTTGTGCCTATCCTTGCCGCCAGACTGCTTTACCTGGAGCCCCTGACCTATGCCCGGCCGCTTTGACACTCATCCCGAAATGCAACCGCTGATCGACGCCCGCGCGGCGCAGCAGCCGGCAACGACGCTGGCCGAGATGCGCGCGGTGTTCGATGCCGCCGCTGCCGCCGTCAAGCCGCCGCGACCGGATGGGCTGGAGGTGCAGGACACCACCATGCCGCGCTGCGACGGGCAGGCCGTGCCCGTGCGCATCTACCGGCCGAAAGGCCTGCCGCAGCGCGCGCCCTGCGTCGTCTACATTCACGGCGGCGGCTTCATGAAGGGCTCGCCGGAGACCAGCGACAGCACCGGCTGGGGCCTGGCCGTCGACTCCCGCGCCGTCTGCGTCAGCGTCGACTACCGCCTGGCGCCAGAGCATAAGCATCCGGAATTGTTCGACGATTGCTATGGCGTCGTCGCCCATATCGCTGCCAATGCGGCGGCGCTGGGCATTGACGCCGGGCGGATCGCGGTCGCTGGCGACAGTGCCGGCGGTTGTCTGACGGCTGCTGTCTGTCTGGCCGCGCGCGATCGCGGCGGCCCGAATATCGCCGCGCAGGTCCTGATCTACCCCTGTCTGACCGACGACCTGTCCGCGCCGTCCTTCTCCTACAACGCCAATCCGCCGGGCCTGACCACCGCCAGCATGAAACAATACTGGGATTGGTACCTGGCGGAGCAGCCGTCGACCGACCCCTATGCAACGCCGGCCTGCGCAACCGATCTTTCGCGCCTGCCGCCCACCTATGTGGTAACAGCCGAATATGACCCGCTCTACAATGATGGCTTCGACTACGCCCAGCGGCTGAAGGCGGTGGGCGTGCCGGTGACCTATCGCTGCGCCGCCCGCTTCATCCACGGCTTCCTGCGGCTGCGCGACGGCGGCCCCGCCGGGCGCGCCGAGTTTGCGGCACTGACCGGCTTCCTCCGACAGCGGTTCGGCTCATGAGCGCCGACCTGTCTCTGACCCGTCTGCCCGCCCGCGAAGTCGTGCAACTGCTGGAGGTAGGCGAGGTCTCGCCGCTGGAACTGATCGACGCCGCGCTCGCCCGCATCGCGGAAGTCGAGCCGCACGTCAACGCGCTGCCGACCCTCTGCCCCGACCGGGCGCGGGAAAAGGCCAAGGCGCTGCCGCTACGCCCCGACAATCCCCGCGGATGGCTGGCCGGATTGCCGGTGGCGATCAAGGATATGATGGAGGTCGAGGGCGTCCGCACCACCTATGCCTCGCCCATCTACAAGGACTACGTGCCCGATTTCTCCCACCCCATGGTGGAGCGGCTAGAATCAAACGGCGGCCTGGTGCTGGCGAAGTCGAACACGCCGGAATTCGCCGCCGGCGCACAGACCTATAACGAGGTGTTCGGCAAGACGCTCAACCCCTGGAACACCTCGCTGACTTGCGGCGGCTCCTCCGGCGGCTCGGCAGTGGCGCTGGCGACGGGGGAGATCTGGCTGGCGCATGGCTCCGACCATGGCGGCTCACTGCGCATTCCTGGCACGTTCAACTCCATCGTCGGCCTGAGGCCATCGCCGGGACGGGTGACGCGCGGCGGCGACCGCAACCTGTTTTCGCCGTCTTCGGTCGAAGGACCACTGGCGAGGGACGTGCCGGACCTGGCGCTGATGCTAGACGCCATTGCGGGCCGGGACCGGCGCGACCCGCTAACGATCCATCCCCCAGTCGAGAGCTATTTCGAGACGACCATGGCTGCGCTGGCCCGCGGGCGGGCGGGCTTGAAGGGCAAGCGCGTCGGCTTCACCCTCGACTATGGCGGCATGGTTCCCGTCGCCCGTGCGGTGCGGGACATTACGGAAAAGGCGGCTCTCAGCTTGCAGGACCTAGGTTGCGTGGTCGAAGAAGCGTATCCGGACCTGACCAATGTCAATGAGATGTTTCAGATCCTGCGCGCGCAGATCTTCGTGACCGACCGTCACTATGAGATGGCGCACCACCGCGACCTGTTGAAGGAGGATATCGTCTGGAACACAGAAAAAGGCCTGGCCCAGACGCCCGAGCAGATCGGGTGGGCCGAGCGCGAACGCTCAGCCTTCTATGGTCGCGTCATCGACTTTTTCGATCGGTATGATTTTCTCGCCTGCCCGGTGAAAAACGTGCTGCCGTTCGATGTGAACCTTCGCTACGTCGACACCATCGACGGCGTGAAGATCGAGAACTATATCGCTGGCTCGCTCACCACCTCGGCGATTTCGATGACGGCCTGCCCGGCGATCAGCGTTCCCGCCGGCTTCGACGATTTCGGCCGGCCTATCGGCCTGCAACTGGTCGGCCCGCCCCAGGACGAGGCGGGGCTGCTGGCGCTCGCCGCGGTGTTCGAGGAGATGACGGGCCTTTCCAAGCTCCTGCCCATCGATCCCCGTCCGGGCGAGGTGCCGCCGTTTTGAGCTCCTTCACCGAACTCTCCGAGGCCGAGGCGACCGGGCGGATTGCAGAGATTTACGCTGAGATCCGCCATTTCTACGGCGTGCCCTACGTCTCTTCCCTGCAACGCCACCTGGCGACCCTGCCGGGCGTGCTGGAATGGGCGTGGGAGGCTGTGCGCCCGGCCTTTGCCTCTGGCGTTTTGCCGGAGCGCGCCTGGGCGCTGGCGGCAGAGGTAAACCTGCAGCCGCTGCCGAAACTCTCGCCCGCCGCGCTGCGGCTGCTGGGTGTCGATGCGGGGGCCTGCGAGACCATTCGCATCGTCTGCCGCTCGTTCGAGACAGTGGCGCCATTGAACATGGCGACCGGCGTGACCGTGCGCGCGCTGTTGCAGGGCATGGCGACCGGCGGGGGCCCGGCGCCGGCCATGGAATGGCGACCGCAACACCGCTTCCCCAACCCGCCAGCAACCCTGCCGGTGGATGCCGCCGGCGACGATGTGCGCGACGTGCTGCTGCAACTCGCGACCGACATGGATGGCGAGACCTTCATTCCCGGCCTCTATCGCCAACTGGCGCACTGGCCGGCCTATCTGGCCCACGTCGCGACACAACTCGGCCCCGTTTTTGCCGATCCCGCCGTCATCGCGGAATGCCTCGAACTGCGCCGCCGCATCGCTGCCGCCGTCCCGGAATTCCTGGCCGCGCTGCCGCAGGCGCCGCCGCCGCCCGCCGGCGCACCGGTCGAGCACATCCTGGCCGCCATCGAGACCTACCAGGGCACCAGCCCGCAAATGATCACCTTCGGCCGTCTGCTGCGCGAGGCGCTGCCGGCTCACCCTTCACACTAAGGACTCTATACCATGACCGGACTACTTGAAGGCCACGTCGCCCTTATCACCGGCGGCGGCAGCGGCATCGGCCGCGGCATTGCGCTCGCCTATGCCGAGCAGGGCGCCACCGTCATCGTCGCCGACGTCAACAGCGCCGGCGCAGCCGAAACCGTGGCGATGATCGGCGGCAACGCCGCCCGTGCCGAACACCTGGACGTGCGCGACCGCGCCGCCTGCGATGCGCTCGCCGCCAAGGTGAAGGCGGAGGTGGGCAACCTCTCCATCCTGGTGAACAACGCCGGCATCGTCCGCCGCGCTACGCTGGACACCGAGAACGCCCTGACCGACTGGGACGACACCATCGGCATCAATGTCAACGGCGTCTTCAACACCACATATGCCTTCCTCGACCAACTCAAGGCGACCAAGGGCCGGATCATCTCCATCGGCTCGATCCAGAGCTTCGTGCACACCCCGAACTGCGTTGCCTACACAACGTCGAAGCACGCGGTGAAGGGCTTCACGGTCGGCCTGGCGGCGGAACTCGGCAAGTTCGGCATCCGCGTCAACGCCATCGGCCCCGGCCTGATCGCAACGCCGCTGAACGAGAACGGCATCATGAAGAACCCGCCGATGCTGGAACGCTTCATGACGCATATCCCGCTCGGCCGCCACGGCACGCCGGAGGACATCGCCGGCCCCGCCGTGTTCCTGGCGAGCGACCTCGCCAAATACGTCACCGGGCATATTCTGATGTCGGATGGCGGCTACCTGACGGTTTAGTCGCCAGACCGCCGCCGAAAGGGTTGGCCGGATGTACCGCCGCCGTTAGGATTTGCGGTACGCCCGGCAGCCTCCGGGCGCAGAACCGAGGTCAGACCATGCCAAAAGCCGACCTGATCGCCGGAATCCTGCTGATGGCCGGCGGCCTGCTGATGCTGTTCTGGATTATTCCGGTGGAGACTGACCGTAACACCGGCGCGGCGGTGCCACCGGCGCTGTTGCCGGAGATCTGCGCCACCGGCATCACCATCCTGGCGGCGATCCTGACGCTCAACGCGCTGCGCGGCAGGACGCCGGAGAACAAGCCGCCCAAAGCCAGCGAATGGCGCGCGTTGGTGGCCGTCGTCGTGATTATCCTGGCGGGCGCAACGCTGTTCCGTCATGTCCATCCGATTGCCGGCGGCCTGTTCGTGACGCTGGCGACCATGCTCTATATGGAAGAGCGGCGCTGGTATCTGTTGCTGGGGTTGCCGGGCGGGTTGGTCGCGTTGGTCTACCTGTTGTTCTATGAGTTTTTGGGGACGGCAATCCTATGATGGACCAATTGATTGCCGGATTCAGCGCCGCGCTGACCCTCTACAACGTCGCATTCATCTTTCTGGGCGTCGCCATCGGCTACCTGGTCGGCGCCCTGCCGGGC
>JAYPXD010000024.1:8391-10822 GCA_038135395.1 Alphaproteobacteria bacterium
ATTACGTTCTATATCGAGCCACTGGCCGCCATCGCCTTCCTGATCGGCATATCTAAGGGATCGACCGCCGGCAGCGCCGTGTCAGCCATTCTGATGAACACGCCGGGCGAGCCATCTTCAGCGCCGACGGCGATGGCCGGGTATCCGCTGGCCCGGGCGGGCAAAGCCGGAAAAGCCCTGAAAATGGGCCTCTACGCCAGCGTAATCGGCGATTTCATCTCCACCTGCGTGCTGATCCTCTCTGCCCAATCGCTGGCTGACTATGCACTAGGCATCGGGCCTATAGAGTTGGTGGCTATCCTGGCGTTTTCGCTGACATTCATTGCAGCGTTATCCGGCAAGAGCCTGGTCAAAGGCCTGATCGCCGGCCTGTTCGGCGTGCTTTGCTCCACCGTCGGCACCGAGATCGAGACCTCGACCGAGCGGTTTACGTTCGGGCTGTTCGATCTGTACGAGGGGCTGCCGCTGATACCGGTCGCCATCGGCATGCTGGCTCTCAGCGAGATGATGGTGCAGATCGGGGACCGACGCCGTCTGGAAGCAGAAACTGACCTGCTGCGCGGCTCCGGCAAGCCGGAAGACGCTTATGTGACGTGGGCGGACTGGAAGCGTTCGGCGCGGGCCATTATCCGCGGCACGGGCGTCGGCATCTTCATCGGCATCCTGCCGGGCCTGGGCGCGTCGACAGGGTCGTTCCTCTCGTACGGCATGGCCAGACGCGCAGCCAAAGACCCGGACAGTTTCGAGCGCGACGGCGCTATTGAGGGCGTCGCAGCAACCGAAAGCGCCGACAATGCCGTGGTGCCGGCAAGCTTCGTGCCGCTGTTTGCGCTGGGCATACCGGGCAGCGTGATTGCCGCCATCCTCATCGGCGCCTTCGTCATCCAGGGCGTGACGCCTGGGCCGCTGATGTTCCTGGAGCAGGCGGAATTGATGCAGGGCATCTATGCCTCGATGCTGGCGGCATCCCTGATCCTGCTCGGCATCGGCTATTTCGGGCAGAACATGTTTGCGCGGGTGATCAAGCTTTCACCCTCGCTGGTACTGTCGTCCGTCGTGTTTCTATGCTGCCTCGGCGCTTATTTGCAGGGTGGCGGCATGTTCGGGCTCTATGTGATGGCGGCGTTTGCGGTCATCGGCTTTTTCGCCCGCAAGTATGATTTCGGCTTCGTCACTTTCCTGATCGGCTTTGTTATAGGCGACGGGTTTGAGCTGGCGTTGCGCCAATCCATCGGCCTGCTGAAGGGCACGCCGGAGGCGATGCTGGATCATCCGGTGGCAATCGTATTTTGGCTGCTCACCCTCCTCGGCGTCATCGCCGTCGTCCGCCGCAAAAAGGTTTCAACCGAGCCGGCCAGTTAGGCCGCACAGCAAGGGAGACTACCCCATGAAATTCCTCAAGACCCTTGGCCTTGCCGCCACAGCCATCGCGGCGGCGGCGCTCTCCGCCCTGCCGGCGCAGGCCGAATGGCCGGAAGGCCCGATCACCATGCTGATCGGCTATAAAGCCGGCGGCGGCACCGACACCAAGGGTCGCGTGCTGGCCAAGGAATTGGGCAAGCAACTGGGCGTCCCGGTCAAAGTGCTGAACAAACCAGGCGGCGGCCAGGCAGCGGCTCTGGTCTGGATGAAGGAGCAGCCCGCGGATGGCAACGTCTTTTTCTTCGGCGCCTCCACCGGCGTCACCCTGAATCCGTTCCTGAAAAAGGACATCGGCTACGGCCTGAACGACTATGAATATGCCGCCCTGGTGACCGAGTTTCAGCCCGCCATCGTCGCGCCGGCCAGCGCCCCGTTCAACGACTGGAAGGGTTATATCGCCTATGCCAAGGCCAATCCGGGCCTGAAATATGCGGCACTGAGCCCGTTCGCCCGCATTCTGATGGAACTGATCGCCAAGAAGGAAGGGTTGAAGATCGACTATATCCCGACCAAGGGCGGCGCCGGCATGGTGCAACTGGTGTTGGGCAACCAGGTGATGGCGGCCTATTCCGGCGGCATTCACTCGCGCTACCCCGGCAAATTCAAGACGCTGGCCGCGGTCACCACTAACCGTCAGTCCGAATACCCGGATGCCCTCAGCCTGGTCGAACTGGGCTATGGCCTGGCCGGCGACGCGCCGACCGTTGTCGCGTTCCCAAAGGGTACGGACAAGGCGATCATCGCCAAAATGGCGGCGGCTATGAAGGTAGCTGCGGCCTCGGAAGACATGGCGAATATCTCGAAGAAAATCATGATGCCGGTCAACTTTGTCGGAACGGAAGCCGCGGCCAAATTTATGGCCGAGTCGACCGCCGCGAACAAAAAGATGATCGCCGACTCCGGCTATGTCGCCAAGTAGCGGCCCCCTGGCGTCCGCCTGAAAAAGGCGCCACCCCCCGGAAGCCCGCCAGGGCAGCCGGGGCTTTCTCATTCATAGCAAGCCACAGGC
>JAYPXD010000024.1:10832-14242 GCA_038135395.1 Alphaproteobacteria bacterium
TTATCGACGTCACCCAGGTCCTCGCCGGCCCTTACTGCACCTATCAATTGGCGCTCATGGGCGCGGAGGTGATCAAGGTCGAATTACCGGAACAGGGCGATTGGACTCGAGCCGGAGGACAGGACGAAGCGCTGAAGGAAGCGGGCTATTCCCTCGGCTTCCTCACCCAGAACAGCAACAAGAAATCCGTCACCCTCAACCTGAAAAAGCCGGAGGGTGTGGCGGTGCTGAAGCAGTTGATCGAAAGCGCGGACGTCTTTGTCGAAAACTTCAAGCCGGGCACAGCCGCTGGCCTTGGCATCGGCTACGAGGACGTTAAGGGCCTGAACCCGCGCCTGGTCTATGCTTCGCTGTCCGCATACGGCCAGGACGGGCCTATCGGCCACCGTCCCGCCTACGATCACATCATTCAAGGCATGGTCGGCATCATGCACACCACCGGCATGCCGGAAACCGTGCCGAACAAGGTCGGCAGCCCCTACATCGACTATGCCACCGGCCTGATGGGTGCGTTCGCAGTCGTCTCCGCCCTGCTGGAACGCGAACGCACCGGCGAAGGCCAACGCGTCGATGTCGCCATGCTGGATACGGCCATGTTGCTGATGGCCTCGCTGGCCGTTTCGACCTGCGCGACCGGCGTCTCGCCGCCGCCGACCGGCAATGAGGCGTTCTCAGGCTCACCATCGTCCGGCACTTATGAGACGCAAGACGGCCTGATCATGCTGGCCGCCAACAACGAGCGCCAATTCCAGACCCTCTGCCAGGCTATCGGGCGGACGGAGCTAACCGAAGACCCGCGTTTCGCCGCTCCACCGGCGCGCAAACAGAACGCCGCCGCGTTGCGGGCCGAATTTGCTGCCATCTTCCAAACCAAAACTGCCGCGGAATGGGAGGCTTTCCTGGACCAGTCGCGCGTTCCCGGCGTGCGCGTCCGCCGGATGCACGAGACGCTGGCCGAACCGCAACTCGCCGCCCGCGGCCTGATGCAACCGATCCGCCTGGACGGGCTTGACCGGCAAGTCGCTCTTCCCAGCCTGGGCTTCAAAGCCAACGGTGCAGCGGTGCCGCCGACGGAGAGCCCGCCCCGCCTCGGCCAGCATACCGAAGAGGTGCTGGGCGCCCTGGGCCTCAACGTCGCCAAATTGCGCGCTGACGGCGTTGTCTGAGCCGGCTATCAAGGGGCCAGCCGCCGTCTCAGCTTGTTGATCCGCCGGCCGGAAGACCCCCGCCCATGCAAAATAACATCTCACGCGCCATCGGCCTGCTGTGCCTGACCATGGTCATCATCGGAACCATGGATGCACTGTCCAAACTGCTGGTGCGTGACCTGGCGGTCGGTCAGATCCTGGCCGTGCGCTATTGGATGTTCTTCGGCGTCGCCGCCTGGATGGCGCACCGGAGCTTGGGTCTGAAAGCGGCCTACCGGTCGAAGCGACCCTGGGTGCAACTGGCCCGGTCCGCGATCCTGATGGGCGAGATGGCGCTGTTCATCCAATCTTTCGTCTATATGCAGTTGGCCGATGTCCACGCCATCGCCGCTGCCGCGCCGCTGTTGGTCATGGTCATGGCGGTCGTCTTTCTCGGCGAGACCATTGGGCCGCACCGCAAGGCCGCAGTCGCCATCGGATTTCTCGGTGTCCTGGTGATCGTTCGCCCGGGAAGCGGCGTATTCGGCTGGCCGGCGTTGCTGCCGCTGCTCGCAACCTTCGGCTGGGCCGCCTACCAGGTCCTGTTGCGCCAGGTATCCGCCTACGACCGCTCGGAGACGACCGTGCTTTATACCGCGACCGTCGGCCTGGTGGTGTATTCGGTCGCCGGGCTCGCCGTCTGGCAGGCTCCGGATATCGGGCAATGGCTGCTGCTGGCCGGTGTCGGCGTGATGGGGTCGGCGGGGCACATCCTGCTGGTCAAGGCCTATGAGAGCGCGCCGGCCTCAGCCTTGCAGCCGTTCAACTATGGCCTGCCACTGTGGGCGGTCATCGTCGGCTGGCTGGTGTTCGACCACATCCCCGACGAGTGGACCTTTGCCGGCGGCGCGATGGTCATCGCCGGCGGCCTCTATGCGCTGTGGCGCGAGCGGGTGCGGTCGGCCGGACGCCCGAAAGCGGACGACCCTCAGCCGCCCGTCGGCCCGCCCGGCGGCATTCGGCCCGGACGGGACTTGTAGGGCGGTAGGTTCCAGCCGAACAACAGCGACCCGCCGCGCAGGCAAAGCGCTGCGGCAAACCCCGCCGCCGATGCGGCAAACACCGGCAGCCCGGCGGCGCTGGCCACCACAAAGCAGGTCGCGCCGACCATCGCGGCTGTGATGTAGATTTCCTTGCGCATCAGTACCGACGGCTCGTTCGCCAGCACGTCGCGCAGGATGCCGCCGAGCGTGCCGGTCAACATTCCCATGACGACCGCTACATAAGGCGAGCCTGTTACTGTCAGCCCCTTGTACGCGCCGAACACCCCATACGCGGCCAGGCCGATCGCATCGAGCCACAGCAGCCAGCGGTACCGCGACTCGACCAGGTGCGCCGTGAAAAACGTGACGACCGCCGCACCGGCGCAGGCCAGGATATAGTTCGGCTGCACGACCCAAAACACCGGCACCCCCAGGATCAAATCCCGCGCCGTGCCGCCGCCGATGCCCGTCACCGTCGCCAGGAACAGAAAGCCGATAACATCCAGCTGCTTGCGCGATGCGGACAGTGCGCCGGTCACGGCAAACAGCGTTACGCCGATGTAGTCGAGGACTATGATTGCATTCATCGGAAGGACCTCTCGCGGCGGCCCGGAAGCGACCGGATTACACCCGACCGGCCGCCCGGAACAGCGCCAGAGCTAAGGCGGCGAACGTAGCTTATTTCAGGCGCTCCCCCGTCTCACGGTCGGCCTTGACCACGCGCTCATAGCTGGGCAGCGCCGTCATGCGGTCCCAGAACCGCTGCACGTTGGCGGGCAGAGGCACGCCGACGTTGCGGGCATAGCCGCGCAGCACATAGGCATTGCTGAGGTCCGCCGCCGTCATCTGGTCGCCCAGCAGGTAGGGCCGTCCGGCCAAAGCTTCATCCAACGCATCGACGCACTGGGTGGCGCGCGCCTTCATTTCGGCGACAACCGCCGGCAGTTCCGGGCTGAACTCGCGGCGGTGATTGGTGATTTCGCCCAATGGGCGCTGAAAGGTCGATTCCGAGAACCAAAGCCATTGCAGGAATTGCGCATAGGCCGGATCGCCCGCCGCGGGTTGCAGTCGGCCGTTGCCATACCGCGCCAGGATATACTGAATCATGGCGCAGGACTCGTGCATGCGCAGGTCCCCGTCGTCCATGACCGGCACTTTGCTGACAGGGTGCATCGCCCGCCATTCCGCCGTGCGTCGGTATTCAACCGAAAAGTTCACCGGCTGGATTTCGTAGGGAACG
>JAYPXD010000024.1:14252-20086 GCA_038135395.1 Alphaproteobacteria bacterium
GCCGCGGGTTCCGGGAGAATGATAGATTTTCAGCATGTCGTGCTTCCTGACGGCTAAGAAAAAGAAGAAATCTGGGCCTAGTGGTTCGATTCCAACATTTGCATCCCACTTGATGCTAGGTCCCTCGCAAATGTTGGAATCCAAGAACCACTAGCGAATAATAGATCCAGTGGAATGTTCGAATTTGACATTTGGTCCGGAGCTTCGTGCAGAGTGGGTGCCAAATGTCAAATTCATTCCACTAGCGCCCCTTGAACTGAGGATCGCGCTTTTCCGCAAACGCGCGGGGGCCTTCCTTGGCGTCTTCGGTCTGCCCGATAATCCAGCGGAGTTGGTCGCCGAACCGCAGCGATTGCTCCAAAGTCTGGTCCAGCGCGTTCACCGCAATTTCCTTGACCGTTCGCACCGCCAGCGGTGCGTGACCAGCAATGCGGGCGGCCAGTTTGTCTACCGTCGGCATCAGGTCTTCAACCGCAACCATCCGGCTGACCAGGCCAGAGCGCAATGCCGCTTCGGCATCGATCCGGTCGCCGGTGAGCAGCAACTCCATTGCCATCGATTGCGGAATCGCCCGCATGATCCGCTGCGGACCGCCGCCGCCAGGGAAGAACCCGCGGATGACCTCCGGCAGGCCGAATTGGGCTGTTGGGGTGCAAATGCGGATATCACAGGCCAGCGCCAGCTCCATTCCACCGGCCAGGCAGTAGCCATCGATAGCGGCGATCAGGGGCTTTGCTACTTTCAGGGTGGACCAGCGCGCGTTTGGGTCAGGCGCCAACACGGAGGCCGGCGAACTGTCTTCCGCCCGCGCGCCGCCGCTGGCTGCCCGCTGTTTCAGGTCTGCACCTGCGCAGAACACCCCACCTGCGCCGGTCACGATGGCAATCCGAATATCCGGATCGTCAGAAATCTGCTGCAGATGCTCACTCAGCCGCTCGCGCATATCCGCGGTCAGGGCATTTCGCTGCGCCGGACGGTTCAGCGTAATGCGGGCGATGTGGTCTTTAACCTCGAACAAGAGATCTTCGCTGCTCATGATTGGCCTCACGGCGGTGAAGGTGCGACCGAAGACGCCTGCCCCAGCCATACTGCGGCAGACATCTCATCCGGGTTGAATAAGACGGGCTTAACCGCCGTAAAACACTTTGTCGCCGAGGTCGCGCATGTGGAGCGTCGCGTCATCGGCACGGCCTTCCGGCTGCTGGGCGACGTGCGCGTTCACAACCTCGCCCACAACGATATGGTGATCGCCTCGGCTGATGATTTCCGCCACCTTGCATTCAACAGAAGCCGGCGCACTCTCAAGAATCGGTGCGCAGCTACCGCCATCGCGCACTTTCTCGGAGCCGAGCATGTCGCCGGACCGCTCGACTGTCTTGAAGAAGCCGAAGGCAGTGCCCTGCTGCCCTTTGCCCAGCACGTTGAGGGCAAATGAGCCGGCGGCCTCGACAATGCTGCGGGCGCCGGAATCGGCCTTCACCGCCACCGCAACCAGCGGCGGATTGAAAGACGTTTGAGTGACCCAGTTGACCGTGGCAGCAGCAGTTTGGCCATTGGCTTCAGCCGTCAGCACGTAAATGCCATAAGGGATCATGCGGAGAGCTGTTTTCTTATGGTCAGCGTCCATCTTGTCCGTTTCCTGTTATGGTCTCGAAAATCGCGATTTTTACGCGTTGCGAAAGTATCCTGCGCACGGGGCTTCCTGGCAAGAGTTGCCGGTATCGGTTAGTGTCGCCATTCGGTCCCGCCCAACGATCCAGAGCCATCATGCCCAAAGCCAAACGCCAGATGAAGCTTGGCGCGTTTATGCGCCCGGTCTCCATCCACACCGCCGCATGGCGCTATCCCGGCGGTACGCCGGATGCGAACTTCAACCTGGAAGCGCTGATCCGCTATGCCAAAAAGTTGGAGGAAGGTCTGTTCGACGCCTTCTTCATGGCGGATCACCTGGCCGTTCTGAACATGCCGATCGAGGCGCTGAAACGGTCTGCCACTGTGACCAGCTTCGACCCGTTGACCCTGTTGCCGGCGCTGGCGATGCACACTAAGCACCTGGGCCTGATCGCGACCGCGTCAACGACCTTCGAGCCGCCCTACATGATCGCCCGGCGCTTTGCCTCGCTGGACCATATCTCGAACGGCCGCGCCGGCTGGAATATCGTCACCACCTCCAACCCCGACGCTGCGCTGAACTTCGGCTTCGAGGAACAGATGGAGCATGACGAGCGCTATGCCCGCGCCCGGGAGTTCTACGACGTGGTGACGGGGCTTTGGGACAGCTTTGCCGAAGACGCCTTCATCCGCGATGTCGACAGCGGCATATTCTGGAACCCCGAGCGCATGCACGTCCTGAACCACAAGGGCAAGTATCTGAACGTGCGCGGACCGCTGAATATTGCCCGGCCTGTGCAGGGCTGGCCGCTGATCGTCCAGGCGGGCGCATCGGAAGCGGGCAAGCAGTTGGCGGCGGAAACGGCGGAGATGGTGTTCTGCTCGTATCGCACGCTGGAGGATGGCCAGGCGTTCTACCAGGACGTGAAGGGCCGGATGGCCGCGGTCGGGCGCAACCCGGATCACCTGAAAATCCTGCCGGGCGCTCTGGTCGTCGTCGGCGACACCGAAGCCGAAGCGCGGGAAAAACGGGCGCTGCTCGACAGCCTGGTCCACTATGACAGCGGCATCGCCTCGCTCTCTATCGCGCTGGGGTGCGACGCCAGCGTCTATGACCCGGACGGCCCCCTGCCCGTGGCCGACCTGCCGCCGACCCAGGCCAGCTTCAGCGGCCGCGAGCGCGTGCTGAAGCTGGTCGAGCGCGAGGGCCTGACCGTGCGCGAGCTGGCCGGGCGGCTCGGCGGCTATTCCGGCATGTCGTTTGTCGGCACGCCGGCGCAGATTGCGGACGAGATGGCGCATTGGATCGAAGTCGACGGCAGCGACGGCTTCAACATGATGTTCCCCTACCTGCCGGCGGGACTGGACGACTTCGTCGATCGCGTCGTACCGGAATTGCAGCGGCGGGGCGTGTTCCGGACGGCCTATGAAGGGACGACTCTGCGCGAGAACCTGGGCGTGCCGCGCCCGGCCAACCGGTTCTTTCCCGCCTAATTCCACCGCCGGCCCCAACCTCCTCCGCCGGCAAATTTCAATTTGGATTGCCCTCCCTTTGGTATAAGCTGCCGACTGGTCGATATGGTTGGAGGATGACCAATGGGGGTTGGAGGCGCGGCGCGTCTTGTAGGGTTAACCATAGCTTGTTTTCTGTTCTGCCTGGGGTCGGTTCGTGCCGGAGAGCTGAGGCTGCGCTTTGAAATCCATCCGGTCATCAACGGCTCTCGGCCTTGGGATGGCACCGGGATGAATTCGGCGCAGATGGATGGCGGCAATGGCGGCATGTTCGGCCTCGGATCATCCATGCTGGGGCAAATGGGGCTGGACCAGTTCAATCAGCGGATTGCGCCGCCAGACCCCTATTTATGCTTTCTTCCGGCAGACAAGACCGACCTGGAATGCGTCAGCCAGGTCGGCAAAGACACGCTGCGCTATGAGTATCGCATACCAACGCGCACCGCGATGTTGCAGCATTCCTGGTTCGGCATCGTCTTGGTTGATTCAGACCGCGGCAACGTTGTCGGCCTTGGCGACGATCTCATCGGGTTTGGGGTCGTGCTGGACGAGGCGACGCTGGCGAAAGTCCGTAGCGGCGACCGCGCGGCCCGCGTCTTGGCCGCCAATGCCGAACGGGCATTGACGGCGGCCGTCACCCGGCGGTTCGGCGGCACGAGCCGCTCGCGGACCCGCAACGGCGCCAGCAGCGACCTGTATTCCGCCAAGCTCTCGCAATCGAAATGCGAGTACGGCTGCACCATGGGCGATTCCACCCTGACCATTTCAACCAGCGTCGACGGATGGTGAGCGCAATGACCCCTCTGCCGCTAAATTGCGCCAAAATCCTGCGGCTCCTCCTGATCGTTTCCGCGTGCTGCATGACCAGCGCCAGCCTGGAGGCGTCAACGCTGGCGATCGGCCGGCTAGCGGTTGGGCAGGACGCCGCCGTCATCGGAGCGCAGTATAAGCCTGCGCCGAAAATCACGCCTAAGTTCAACAAAGCGGCGCGCGGGCAAAAAACAGCGCCAAAGCCTGTCAATCGAAAGCCGCCGGCCAAGGGCTTCGGCAACGCCCAGCCGCCAAAGACGGTAAAAAAGACATTTAATGACAACGCGCAAAGCTTTGGCACGTCGCCGAAACCCAAGGCCCTGACCAAAAAATTCAACGACAAAGCGGGCGACGGCGGAGACGATGACGGCGGCGGCGGCGGCGGGGGAAAGCAAGGGGGCAGCGGCGGCGATGACGGCGGCGGCGCCCCGCCGACCCTGAAGCCAGGCGGGCCGACTTTCAAGCCCGCGGGCATGTAACCGGCGCAGCGCTCATTTGGGCGCGGTCGCGCCGCGGCGACGCTAAGGCAACAGCCCGCTTGCCGCCGGCGCTCGCTGCGCTAGGGTAGAGGGCTGTTTTCTCCAATGGAGCGCCTCTCGTTCATGCAGTTCGGCATTCAATTTTTCCCCGACGTCGCGCCCGAGCAGAAACCTGCCGGCCAGTATTTCCGCGAGGCGCTGGCGCTGGTCGATCTGGTCGAGCCGCTGGGCTACAGCCACGTACGCATCGTCGAGCATCACTTCCACTACTATGGCGGCTATTCGCCCAATCCGATTGTGTTTCTGGCCGCCGCCGCGGCGCGCACCAGCAAGGCCCGGATCATCACCGGCGCCGTGCTGCCCGCCTTCAACAATCCGCTGAAGCTGGCGGGTGAGATCGGCATGCTGGATGCAATCTCCGGCGGGCGGCTGGATGTCGGCTTCGCCCGGGCGTTCCTGCCGCACGAATTCCGCCGCTTTGGCGTCTCGCCGCATGAATCCGTGGCGCGCTTCCGTGAAGGCATGGAACAGGTGCGCCGCTTGCTGGAGGAAGAGAACGTCACCGACGATGGCGAGTTTCACCAGATCCGAGAGACCACAACCCTGCCGCGGCCGACGCAGAAACCCAGGCCGCCATTCTACGTCGCGGCGCTCGCCACGCCATCGTCGTTCGAATTTGCCGGCGCTGCCGGACACAATATCATGTGTGTCCCCATGCTGGGCGCAGCCATGAAAGAACTGATCGGCATCTATCGCGAGGCCCGCGCCAAGGCCGGGCACCCGGGCCGCGGCGAGGTCATGCTGGCCCATCACATGTTCTGCCATCCGGACGGCAAGAAGGCGGTGGAGATCGCGCGGCCGCAACTGGACGCCTATCTGAAATCGCTGGTGGAGGGCGCGTCCGACTGGATCCAGGGCATGAGTTCCGCCGACTATCCGGGCTATGACAAAATCATTGCGGCGATGCAGCGGGAAAACACTGACACGCAGATCGCCAAGGGCGCGGCCTGGATCGGCACGCCGGCCGAGATCATCGAGAATATCGAAATGTATCAGGCAGAAACCGGCGGCTTTGAACACGCGACGATGCAGGTAAACTTCCACAACCTGGCCTTCGATGAAGCCGAACGCTCGATGCGCATGTTCGCCGAGGAGGTGATGCCGCATTTCGGACAAGGAGTGCGGTAACGGCCCGCTCAGGCAAATTTTCGCCCTGAACCCGCCGAAGGGTGAGGATGAGCACAGACCCAAGCTAGACGAGATGCTTTTATGACCGCACGCTATTCCCTTGGTATCGACATCGGCGGCACGTTCACCGACATCGTCGTGTTCGACCACCAAGACGGCAGGCAGTTTGCCCGCAAAGTGCTGACCACCCACGCGGACCCAGCGGCGGGCGTGATCAATGGCGTGCGCCAGGTG
>JAYPXD010000024.1:20096-22037 GCA_038135395.1 Alphaproteobacteria bacterium
GTCCGCGGATGCATTGCCCGCGTCGGACATCGGCCGTGTCGTCCATGCCACCACCTTGTTCACCAACGCCACCATCGAACGCAAGGGCGCACCGACAGGCCTGATTACAACCGAAGGCTTTCGTGACGTGCTGGAGATCGGCCGCGAACGCAAATACGAACTGTACGACCTCGCCATCGCCAAGCCCGCCCCGCTCGCGCCGCGCGAATGGCGGCGGGAAGTGTCCGGCCGCATCGACGGTGAGGGGCGGGAACGCGTGCGGCTCGACCTCGACCTGCTTGTGGACCAGGCGCGATCGCTACAGGCGGCCGGCGTACAGTCGGTTGCGGTCGTTTTCCTGCATTCCTACGCCGACCCCTCGCACGAGCAGGCCGCAGGGGCGGCATTGGCCGAGGCAATGCCCGATCTCGTCATCTCGCTGTCAATCGACGTCGCGCCGGAAATCCGCGAGTACGAACGCACCTCCACCACGGTCGTCAACGCCTATATCAAGCCGCTGGCGGCGCAATACCTGGACCGGCTGGCAGAGGAACTCGCCGGACTGGGCATTGCCGCGCCGTTGCAGCTGATGCTCTCCAACGGCGGCCTCGGCGCGCTGGCGCAGGCCAAGCAGGCGCCGGTCGCCCTGCTGGAAAGCGGACCAGCGGCGGGCGCCCTTGCCGGCGCATGGTTCGGCGCCAATGACGGAGAAGGCCATGTTCTGGCGTTCGACATGGGCGGCACCACGGCGAAGCTTTCGCTGGTCGACCATGGCCAGCCGCTGATCGCCTATGACTTCGAAGCCGCCCGGCAAAAGCGGTTTGCCCATGGCTCCGGCCTGCCGATCAAGATTTCCACCATCGAACTGATCGAGATTGGCGCGGGCGGCGGCTCTATCGCCCGACTGAATCCGCTGGGCCTGTTGCAGGTCGGCCCGGATAGCGCCGGCTCCGAGCCAGGCCCGGCCTGCTATGGCCTGGGCGGGCAGCAACCGACGGTGACGGACGCCAACTTCCTGCTGGGCTACCTGAACCCCGACTTCTTCGCCGGCGGGTCGATGCGCGTCGATATGCAGGCCGCCCGCATCGCGGTCGCTAGCCTGGCGGCTAACGCCGGCCTGTCGCCGGATCAGGCGGCCTGGGGCATCCACGACATCGCCAACGAGGCCATGGCCGGCGCGGCGCGCGTCCACATCGCCGAACGCGGCAAGGACCCGCGCAAATATGCGCTGCTGGCGACGGGCGGCGGCGGTCCGCTGCATGCCTACCACGTTGCCCAGAAGCTTGGGTGCCGTCGCATCATCGTGCCGCCGGCGGCAGGCGTCGCCAGCGCCGTCGGCCTGTTGATAGCCCCCGCCCGGGTGGATCGCGTAGCAACCGTCGCGGCGGAATTGGACCAGCTGGACTGGGCCGTGTTCGAGGCGCGCTACGCCGCGCTGGAGGCGGAAGGTCGGGCGCTGATCGCCGCGACCGGGCTGGACCCGGCGCTGGCCCAGGCAGAGCGGCTGGCTGACATCCGGTACGTTGGCCAGGCCTTCGAAGTCGTAGTCGCACTGCCCCCCGGTCCCTACACCGCAGCGGCAAAGCCCAGCCTAATCGCCGCATTCGAGGCCGCCTATATGGAGAAATTTACCCGCACACCTCCCCCTGTCCCGGTCGAAATCATCAACATCCGCTCTGCCGTGTCGGCGGAGGTGCCTGGCGAACGACCGCGCTCTCAGGTGACCGCGGCAGGCGAACCGGCCCCGAACGCCCGGCGGAAGCTGTATTTTCCGGAGGCGCGCGGCTTTGTCGAAGCGCCGGTGTTCGACCGGGCCGCCCTGCCCGCGGGCTATCGCTTCCAAGGGCCTGCCGTGGTCGAGGAAGCGGCATCGACCTTGATTGTCGGCCCCAGCGGAAAAGCATGGGTCGCCGCTGACGGCAATATCATCGTCGATCTATAGCGCCAGTCCGCACCGGTTGC
>JAYPXD010000025.1:0-13703 GCA_038135395.1 Alphaproteobacteria bacterium
GGCTGGGCCAAGGACCAGCTGGGCGATGAAAGCCGCTGGGAGGAAATGGTCCAGAAGAACCCGCCGCCCGGCAAGCCGGAGGAAATCGCCGACCTGATCACCTACCTGGCCAGCGACCGCGCCAGCCACCTGACCGGCACGGTGATCAACATCGACGGCGGCGCGTCCTCGCGCTAACCTTCCGCCTGAAAAACCCTGTTTCTGGAGCCCCTATCATGGCCAAGCTAGAATTCTTCTTCGATTACTCCAGCCCCTGGACCTATCTCGCCTTCGACCGCATCGAAGCGCTGGCCAAGCGCACCGGCGCGGAACTGGTCTGGAAGCCGTTCCTGGTCGGCGGCGTATTCAACAAAGTCAACCCGTCGGTCTATCAGCGCCGCGAAAACCCGATCCCGGCTAAGGACAATCACTACCGCAAGACCATGCAGGACTGGGCGGCGTACCAGGGCATCGTCTTCGGCCCGCGCACCGTGTTCCCGCTGAACAGCGTCAAGGCCCTGCGCGGCGCGTTCGTCGCCATCGACCAGGGCAAGATCAGCGAATACAGCCGGGCCTGCTTCGAAGCCTATTGGACCAACGACAAGGACATCTCGAAGGAAGACGAACTGCGCAAATGCGTCGAGCGGGCCGGCATGAACGCCGATGACTTTTTCGCCCAGATCGCCACCGATGAGGTCAAGCAGAAGCTGTTCAGCACCACCGACGAACTGATCGGCCGCGGCGGCTATGGCTCGCCGACGTTCTTCGTCAATGGCGATGACATGTATTTCGGCAACGACAACCTTGAAATCGTCGAATGGGCTCTGAAAGGCAAAAAATCGGCGTAGTGCCGATGTTGAGCCGGATTTGTCACCTGGTGCTGCCGGCTGTGTTTGCCGCCGGCAGCGTCAGCCCGGCCCCGCCCTCGTTGTCCTGGCCGGTCGAATGCCATTTGGGCGAGGATTGCTGGATCGTCCATCACCCCGATGCCGATCCCGGCCCGGCTGCGTCGGATTACCGTTGCGGTAGCCTCACCTATAACGGGCACAAGGGTACGGACATTGCACTGCCGGACCGCGCCGCAATTTTCTATCCCACACCCGTGCTGGCCGCCGCTGCCGGAATCGTGCTCGGCGCCCGCGACACCATGCCGGACCATCTGGGCGATCCGGACTCAATCCGGGCCGTAAGCGATGCCGGCAAGGAATGCGGCAACGGGGTCGGCCTTGACCATGGCGGGGGATGGGTCACCCAGTATTGCCATATGAAAAGCGGCAGCGTCCGCGTCGCCAAGGGCGAACGCGTCGAGGTCGGGCAACTGCTCGGGTATGTCGGCGAAAGCGGGGCCGCGGAATTCCCGCACTTGCATATCAGCATCCGCTTCCAGGATCAGGACATCGATCCGTTCACCGGATTGCCGCTCGGCGCCGGCTGCAGCGCGCAGGCGAAGGGGACGCTCTGGTCATCCAGTGTCGTCCAGGCCCTGCCGCCGGCAGACGCGCCGATTCTGACAGCGGTCGGCTTCCGCCAGGCGTCGCCGCTGTTTGACGCCCTGAAAGAGGATACCAGCACGCCGGACCGCCTGTCCGCCGATGCGCCGGCGCTGATTCTTTGGGCGATGGCATATGGCCTGCGAAAAGGCGACAAGATGGAATTCCGCATCACCGATCAAGACGGCAAAACCGTGCATGCCCAGACATTCGAGCAGGCGAAGGATCAGATCCGCCGCATGCAATTCACTGGCCGACGCAACAGCGGCTGGCTGGAGCCCGGACGCTATATTGGCACCGTCCGGATCGAGCGGCAGGCGGCGGATGGGACCAGCATCACCCAACAGCGCGAGGCACGGGTGCTGATCTCCCCGCCCTGACGTATCCGCTCGACGTCTGCCAATTGCCTCGGCAGAATGTGCGCGATTTTCCAAACACACCCGCAAAACCCGTCCAAACGAGGAACCGCCATGCATTTGGGATTGTTCAGCTACAATGTCGACTATGGGGCACGCCCGGACCAGATCGCCCGCGCTGCCGAAGAACGCGGCTTTGAGAGCTTCTGGGTCGGCGAGCACACCCATATCCCAGCCAGCCGCCAAACCCCCTATCCGGGCGGCGACCCTCTGCCCAAGCCCTACTATCACATGGCCGACCCGTTCGTGTCGCTGATGGCGGCGGCGGCCGCGACCAAGACCATCAAGCTCGGCACCGGCGTATGCCTGGTGGCCCAGCACGACCCGATTACCCTGGCCAAGACCGTGGCGACGCTGGACTACCTGTCCGGCGGCCGCGTGCTGTTCGGCGTCGGCGGCGGTTGGAACCGGGAAGAATGCGAAAACCACGGCATCGCCTTTGGCCAGCGCTGGAAATACCTGCGCGAAAGCGTCGAGGCGATGAAACGCATCTGGTCGGACGAAGAAGCCTCGTATGACGGCGAAATGGTCAATTTCGAGCGCATCATCTCGCACCCGAAGCCGGCCCAGGCCGGCGGTCCGCCGGTGATCTATGGCGGCGCGACCGAGCGGGGCCGCGAGCGGGTGGCGCGCTATTGCGACGGCTGGATTCCGATCGACATCCTGATCAAGGACCTGCCGGCGCAGATTGCCGATGTCCGCCGCCGGGCGGAGGCGCATGGCCGTGATCCGAACAGCATCGAAATATCCGTGTTCTCGTTCGAAGGCTCGACGCCGGACGCCTTGAAGGAATATCGCGACATGGGCGTCAAGCGCGTCGCCCTGATCACCCCCCGGCGCCTGGACGACGCGCTGCGGGCGATGGACGACATGGCGGAGATGATCCCACAGGTGGCTTGACCGGCCCGACGGCGGCGCACCGCCGCCGTCCGCCTGGCCGCGCCGGCAGGACTTACTGCCCCGCCAGAATGTGGTCCGCGATCTTTTCTGCCGTCATCAGGGTGGGAAAATTGGTGTTGGCGCAGGGCACGCTCGGCATGATCGAGGCATCGCAGACGCGCAGGCCCATCATGCCGCGCACCCGGCCCGTACCGGTGGTGACGGCCATCGGGTCGGAATCCGCGCCCATCCTGTTGGTGCAGGACGCGTGCCAGATGCCGTGAATGTTTTCGCGGATGAACTGCTCCAGCACATCGTCGCTGCGCATCAGGTCATCGACGGTCGGCCCCTCGGCAATCACGTTCTTGATGACGTAGTCGCGGAGCTTGGCACTGCTGTCCATCGCCCAGCCGGCCAATTGCGTCATCACCTTGTTCTTGGTCGTCACCTGCGCGAACGCCCGCACCCGGTCGGAATAGGCCGCCGGGAACGGCGTCTCGACTACGCCGGCCAGCGACGGATGCCGATAGACGCCGATCGCGCGGCGGTAGGCATCCATCATCCGGTCCAGGTCGCGGCGGTCGCTGCACAGTTCGAAATCGACAATTGGCTCGTCGCGATAGTCGCGTGTGTCCAGCGTGACCTCGCCGGTGGAATAGCTTTTGTAGACGCTCATCAACAACGAGCCGAGCCGCCAGCCGACCTGGTGCCAGGTGCTTTTGGCGATCTGGATCATCAGCATGTCGCCCTGCGGCGCGCCGCCGATGCCGGAGGAATAGCGCAGGCCCACATGGATGTGCCGCTTGATCCGTTCCGGCTGGCGATAGCGCGGATGCAGGAATGCCGCCAGGCCCAACGCCGGATGCTCCATCAGGTTCTGGCCGACGCCCGGCAGGGCGTGCCGCACCTCAACGCCTTTGTCCCGCAAATGCCCGGCCGGACCGATGCCATTGCGCATCAGGTGCGCCGGCGAATGGATGGCGCCCGTGCACAAGATCACCTCGCGCGCGCCGAATGTCTGGGTCTGGCCGCGGTGCACCGCCTTGACGCCCGTTGCCTTCAGGCCGTCGAACAGGATTTCCGACACCTGCGTTTCGGCCTGGATCGTCAGGTTCGGGCGCTGCCGCGTCGCCGGGTCCAGGTAGCCGATCGCCGCCGACACGCGCCGGTCATAGATGTTCGAGATCGAAACCGGGAAATAGCCATCTTCCCACCGCCCGTTCTGGTCCGGCAGGTACTTGTGGCCCAATTTCGCAAAGGCGTCGGCGACGGCATGCGCATGGCCCGGCCAGTCCTCCTGAAACAGGCGGCGGACCGGAATTCGGCCTTCCCTGCCGTGGTAGTCGTCGGCGAAATCCATGTCGCGCTCGACCTTTTTGAAATAGGGGAAGCATTTTTCCCAGCTCCAGCCCTCCGCTCCCTGACGGCCCCAATCGTCGTAATCGTTCGGCGCGCCGCGGTTGGCCAGCTGGCCGTTGATCGACGAGCCGCCGCCCATCACCCGCGCCTGCTCGTATTTGCGGATCGGCGGCCGCGGCGCTTCCGGGCGGTTATGCTCCTTGGCCTGCAGGCTGACCTTCAGCGTATTCCAATGAAACCGCGGGTCGAAATACACCGTGCCGGGATAGCTGTTGTGCACCTCCGGCGGAATATTGCCGTGCGGCGTGTCAATGCCGGCTTCGAGCAGCAGGACTTTGTTGGCGCTCTTCGCCGACAGGCGGTTGGCCAGCACAGAGCCGGCAGAACCGCCGCCGACGATGATGTAATCGAATTCGTTCATGATGGGCTGCTTTCCGCGGCAATGATCGGATAGTGCCGGCTACTAGAGTAGGCAGGGTGCGCCTGCGAAAAGACCCGGCGTGCAACTCACCCCGGCGGCAGGTCGCCACCGCCCGACGCCAGGATTCGACCGAACGTTTCGAAATCGCTCTGGCCGTAGCAGACGAACACGACCCGCTCGACCACGGGCAAGCGCAGGCATTCCGCCTTCACCGTCGCCAGCGCGATCCGGCAGGCGCGCTCGAACGGGAAGCGGTAGACCCCGGTGGAAATACAGGGAAAGGCGACGGAACGGCAGTCGTTCTGAGCGGCCAGCCGCAAGCTGTTGCGATAGCAGGCCGCCAGGGCCGGATCATCGTCCCGCGCGCCGGACCAGACCGGCCCCACCGTGTGGATCACGCGCCCTGCCGGCAAGCGGTAACCAAGGGTGATCTTGGCCTCGCCGGTTCTACAACCGCCAAGCGTCCGGCATTCGGCCAGCAACTCCGGGCCGGCGGCACGATGGATCGCGCCATCGACGCCGCCGCCGCCCAAAAGCGTGGAATTCGCAGCGTTGACGATAGCGTCTACCGCCAGCGTCGTGATATCGCCTTGTAATAGGTCCAGTTGGGCAGGCATGTCGCCGTCTCCGCAAGCGGGCTTCGGTGTAGCGTTGCCTTAGTCTAGACTGGCCGGCACGCATACCAAAGCCTTCAGGACCGCCAACCCTCATGACCCTGACCGACCGCATCATAGCCGTGCTCGACCATCTCGGCATCCGCCGCGCGCATTTGGCGACCCAGTTGGCCGGCGACGTCGGCGGGCTGGTCGCCAGCCACTCCGCCCGGCTCGGCGGCGTCGCCCTGGTCGCGCCCACCCGCATCGACCCCGCTCCGTTTGCCGGCCTGGCCGACCGATTGCTGTACATTCGGCCCGAGGCCGGAATGCTGGCCCGCACCGCCGCCAGCGCCTTGCCGCTGCTGCCGGAAGCCAAAATCGCCACGCTCCAGGGCTACGCCGCCGAGGGCTGGACCGATCTTGGGGCCGACCGAGCCGATATCGTCGACCTGCTGGCGGCGCACGCCGGAGGCATCGGCAGCGTCGACATGGGTGCAGGACCGGACCAGAGCGGCGAAGTCGCCGACATTCGATATCAGGCTACCGGCGCAGGTCCGATGCTGCTGTTGACGCCAATGGCGCTGGCGCCGTCGCAATGGCAACCGCTGCTGCCGGCCTTGGCAAAGCGTTTCCGCGTCATCGCCCTGGCGGGGCCCAAGCTGGGCATGCTGGCATTGCTGGAAGAACGGGCGGCGCTGACCGACTGGCGGCGCATGTGCGCCGGCCTGTTCGACGACCTGGCGCTCAGCCACGGCGACCGGGTGCTGGATGTCGGCTGCGGCAGCGGCGCAGTCGCCGTGCAATTCGTCAACCATACGGCAGGCCGCAATCCTGTCACCGCGCTCGACCTCAGCCCCTATCTACTGGGCGAGGCCCGGATCGCCGCTGCAAAAGCCGGGGCGCAGATTGAATTCCGGCAAGGCAGCGCAGAAGAATTACCGTTCGCCGACAATAGCTTCGCCGCGGCTTACACCATCACGGTGCTGGAGGAATGCCACGCCGGCAAGGCCTTGGCGGAACTGGCCCGCGTGGTTCGTCCAGGAGGCCGGGTCGCCGTCGTGGTGCGGGCGACCGACATGCACCAGTGGTGGAACATGCCGGTCTCCGACGACTTGCGCGCCAAGTTCAGTCTGCCGGCGCAGTCGGTCTCCGCGGACGGCGTCGCCAGCGCCAAGCTCTACGATCTGTGCCTCGCCGCCGGTTTCGAGCCAGTGCGCATGGGCCCCTATACCGTGGTCAGCGAGCGCACCGATGGCCCGGTCTTCGCCCAGCCGGAGGCCTACGCGCTGTCGCAACTCAGCCCATCGGAACGGCAGGATTATCACGCCGCCAAGGCGAAAGCCCTGGTCGCCCGGACTTTGTTCATGACGCGCGGCCACCATTGCTTCGTCGGCCGGGTGCGCGCCTGACCCGGCGGCCTTGCGCCGGCCGTTGTCTGGACGTAGGCTTCCGCGCGAAACACCGTGCAGCGGCCCCTTGATGCGGTCGCGCCGCAGTTGGAGTCTAAGACATGAACGATCCTGTCGGCCTCAAAGGTCTGAACGCAACGACCGGGCGCAAGCTTTATGTTCCGCCATTGGAACTGACCAAGGGCCAGCCTAGCCCGATTGCGGCGAACGGCGGCCTGTCGTTTGCGTCGTTCGACCGGAATGGCGACGCCGGCACCGGCGCGGCGATTGAGGCAGCGCTGCAACATATTGCGAACGGCAAAGGCCAGGACGTAACCCGGATGCTGGAAGCCGCGCCGCCAGGCCCGATCCAGACCCAGTGGGGCGTCGGCTTCCGCGAATACGACGAGTGCGTGGCCTATATCCAGGAACAAGGCCTTACGGCGCCGGACGGCGGCGTGGTGCTGCCGCTGCGCTATACCATTAACGAAAGCCCCTCCTGGTCGGTGGTGCCGTCGAATGCGCTCTGGCACGATCCGTCCCGGGCTGCGGATGCCGCCAAGCTGAAGAAAGAAGAAAGCGACAACCGCAACCGCTCGCTCTATTTCCCGCATGTGCTGCGCGATGCGCGCCGCATCGGCGAATACTATCCCGGTTTGCGTCCGGATTCGCCCGAATGCATGGACAAGCTGGGCGTCTCGCTGGCGCATATCCAGTCCAAGTGCCAGAACTTCTATGATGCGCACGAGGTCGAGCGGGTGTTCTACCCCGAGATCGAAAAGCTGCTGCTGGACTTCTTCCCCGACGCGACGGACGCGCTGGTCTATAACCACGATGTCTTCGACAAGCAGTACAAAGGCGACCGGACCGAAAACCAGGCGGACAAAAATCCGGGCATCAACGAGAATTACGTCAACATGGTCCACAACGACCTGAACGACAATTCCGGCCGGGTCCGCGTCCGCGAGCTGCTGCTGAACAACCTGCGCAATTTCGGGCGTGAGCAGCGCTATACCGAGGCCGAGGTAGAGGAAAAGCTGTCCCGCCGCTTTGTGTCCATCAACCTCGCAAAACCGTTCGAGACGATCCAGCAGTGGCCGTTTGTGCTGTGCGCCTGGCCGAGCTTTGCCGATCAGGCCTATATCAACAACTACCGCATTTATGACGACCGCGTCGGCGAAACCACCCGCTTCACCAACCGCGCCAATCACGAGTGGTACTGGTTCCCACAGCAGCAACCGCACGAAGTCTCCATGCTGAAGTGCTATGATTCGGTAACCGATAACTCGGTCTCGCGCTGGTCCTTTCATTCCGCGTGCTATGACTGGACTGCCCCCGCCGGCGTGCCGCTGCGCCGCAATGTGGTCGTGCGCGCCTACCTGTTCTACTGAGGGACTGTCCCGTCGCCATGCCTGCCGCCAAGCCCTACACCGGCGTATTTCCCATCGCGCCGGTGCCGTTCCACGACGACCAAAGCCTCGATCTGGAAGGCATGCGCCGCGTGCTGGACTGCATGATCGACCAGGGCGTCGACGGCATCTGCATTCTGGCCAACTATTCTGAACAGTTCCTGCTGTCGGATGCGGAGCGGGAGACGCTGCTGCGGTTGTCGCTGGAGCATGTGGCGGGACGGGTTCCGGTGATTGCGACGTGCTCGCACTATTCCACCGGGATCGTGGAGACACGCGTCAGGATGGCGAAGGATCTGGGCGCGGCGATGATCATGCTGATGCCGCCTTATCATGGCGCGCTGCTGAAGGGCTCTGAGGCGGATACGTATGAGCAGTTCGCACGCGCCGCAGACATCGGCCTGCCGATCATGGTGCAGGACGCGCCGCTGTCCGGCGTGGCGCTGTCGGTGCCGTTCCTGGCGAAGATGGCGCGGAAAATTCCGAACGTCTCCTACCTGAAGATCGAGACGCCGCAGACCGCGGACAAGCTGCGCGCGGTGATCGCCGCGGCTGGGGATGCAGTCGACGGCCCGTTCGATGGCGAAGAATCGATCACGCTGCTGGCCGATCTCGACGCCGGCGCGACGGGCACCATGCCCAGCGCGACCCTGCCGGACCTGATCAAGCCGGTACTGACGGCTTATGCCGCGGGCGACCGGGCGGTGGCGATGACGGAGTACAACCGCATCCTGCCGCTGATCAATTTCGAGAACCGGCAATGCGGCCTGCGCGCCTGCAAAACCGTGATGCAGGCGGGTGGCGTCATCAAGAGCGACCGGGTGCGGCACCCGCTCCGGCCGTTGCCGGATGCGACACGGGCCGGGCTGTTGGAACTGGCAGGGATGCTGGAGCCGGTGGCACTGCGGTGGGGGCGTTAGGCCAAGGCCGAACCCGCCCGGCTATTCCTCCAAGGACGAGCAGACGCCGCTTACGCGTGTCTGGCGCATATAGCGGCGATGTTTGTCGGCGTCATAGCCGGCGCCCCGATGCAGCAGGCAACGATTGTCCCATATCACCAGTTCGCCCGGCTGCCAGGGGTGAGCGTAGATCGCATCCGCAGCCGTTGCGTGATCGACAAGGCTGTCCAGCAAGGCCCGGCTTTCCGGCTCTGGCATGCCTTCGATCTCGCGGACATGCGAACCGATGAACAGGTTCTTGCGCCCGTTGCCGGGATTACGCCGCACCAGCCGCTGGCGCACCGGCGGCAGCGTCGCCGCCAGCCCAGGCGTGACAGCATCCGGCCCTACTTTCGAGCGCGAGAACACGTAGTCGTGCACGCCGATCATCGGGTCCAGGCGCGCCTGTTCATCCTCGTCCAGCCGGTCATAGGCCGCCCGGTTGCTGACGAACAAGGTTTCGCCGCCTTCGCTGGGCGTCTCGTACGCACACATGATCGACAGCATCGCCGGCACGGGCTTGAACGAGGCATCGGTGTGCCAAAGGTTATTGCCGGTCAGGAACCGGGTCTTGCGATGGTCATTGCCCAGCGCAGAGCCATCCTGCTGAACATTGCCGATGGTGCCGAAATACTCCAGCTTGCCTTCGCCCTTGGCGACATGGCTCGGCTCTGGATTGCCCAATGCCCGCGTGAAAGCAAATTGCCATTCGTCGTTCCGGGCCTGGCCGGGAAACAGCACAAAGGAATACTCGTCGATCAACGCGTGAATTTGCGCCGCTGTCCCGGGATCGACGCCGGCCGAAAAATCCACGCCGGAAACCCTGGCGCCAAAGTCAGAATGCAGCGGTTCGATGGTCCAGCCAGACATGATTGATCCTCTCCGTCAGATTGGCGCGGCATCGCCACAAGGGACGCCCATAGCCTGCACTATGCTGTCGCACGCAGGCTTGGGCAATGCGGTCGTTGGCCGGGTCCGCGGGATACGGTTGCACGATGCAGCGCCGCAAGCCTACTCTTTGCGTCAACCGCAGAGGATGCAACGCCCAAAGGATTCCCCATGAAATTCGGCATTTTCTATGAGCACCAGGTCCCCCGCCCCTGGGACGACCGCTCCGAACACCGCATCTTTCATGAAGCGCTGGAGCAGATTGAGGTCGCCGACCGCGTCGGCCTCGATCACGTCTGGGAGGTGGAGCATCATTTTCTGGAGGAATACTCGCACTCCAGCGCGCCGGAAGTGTTCCTCGCCGCCGCCAGCCAGCGCACCAGGAACATCCGCCTGGGCCATGGCATCAACCTGACCTCGCCGCTCTACAACCACCCAGCGCGGGTGGCGGAGCGGGTGGCGACGCTGGACCTGCTGTCCAATGGCCGGCTGGACTGGGGCACCGGCGAAAGCGCCACACTGATGGAGATGGAAGGCTTCAACATCGTGCCGGAAGAAAAGCACGCGCAGTGGAAAGAAGGCGCGGAGCAGGCGGCCAACATGATGGTGATGCAGCCGTATCCTGGGTTTCAGGGCCAATATTTCTCCATGCCGCCGCGCAACGTGCTGCCGAAGCCATTCCAGAAGCCGCACCCGCCGCTCTGGCTGGCGTGCTCGCGCCGCGATTCGATCCTGCGCGCCGCGCGCTATGGCATGGGCGCGCTGATCTTCGGGTTCGTTGAGCCGGACCAGGCGAAGGAGTGGGTGCGCGACTACTATGCCGTCATCAAGTCTGACCAATGCGTGCCGCTGGGCCATACGGTGAATCCGAACCTGGCGGCGGTCAGCGGCTTTTCCGTGCATAAGGACGAGGCGGAGGCGGAACGGCGCGGCCTGCCGGGCTTCCGTTATTTCGGCTATTCGCTAGCGCATTTCACCAATTTCGGCGAGCATATTCCCAGCGTTACCGGCGTCGCCGACCTTTTCGACGAGGTCTACGACTCGTTGCCGGACAATGCCGGCCGCGGCGGCATCGGCACGCCCGAGCAGGTAGAGGCGCACCTGCGCGGCTATGAGGAGATCGGCCTGGACCAGATCATCTTCGTCCAACAGGTCGGCCGCAACCAGCACAACCACATTTGCGAAAGCCTGGAACTGTTCGGCCAGACCCTGCTGCCGGCTTTCAAGGAGCGCGAGGAGAAACGGCAAAAGGCAAAGATGGCGGAACTCGCGCCCTATATCGAAGCGGCGTTGGCCCGCAAGCAGCGGCTGCCGGAACTGCCCCGGAGCCAAATTCCCGTCGTCAAGGCGGCCGGCAAGCGGCGCATCGAATCCGGTGAGGTCGATCCGACCGGCGGCGCTTTCGTCGACAAGACCCGGGGCGGCGCGATCCCGATCCCCCATGCCGACCCGCGCGCGGCTGCGAAGGCAAAGTGAGGCGAAATATTGCGGCCAACGCCCGCGGGTTCGACCGACTGATTGGGCCGGGCCTGGCGCTATGCCTGCCCTGTCTCGGCGTCGGCCTTTGGCTGCCGGCTCTGCATTTTCAAAATCTATGGGTGCTGAGCCAGGATTACTCGCTCTGGTCCGCCGCGTGGACCTTCTGGGAAAAGCAGCACTATAGCCTGTTTGCGCTGCTGTTCGGCTTTACCGTCGTGCTGCCCATCGCCAAGGTTCTGGCGGGCCTTTGGGTATTTTATGGGGCGGACCCGGCGGGATTGCCTGGCAAGCGTTGGCTGCACCGGCTGTCCGCGATCTCGAAATGGTCGATGCTGGATGTGTTCATCGTGGCCGTCATCATTCTGGCGCTGGAAGGCTCCTTGCTGACCGCAGCCAGCCTCGGCCTAGGCATTGCTTTGTTTGCTGCCGCAGTCGTGCTATCCGGTTGGGCCTATGGACGGCTGGCACGGCTGGCCCTGCGCCTAACGCAAGAAGAAGAGAGAATTCACCATGCATGACCTGGTATTGAAAGGCGGGCGCGTCATCGATCCGGCCCAGGCGATTGACCGCGTTACCGATGTCGCCTTCGCCAACGGCAAGGTTGCGGCCATTGGCGACGGCCTGCAGGGCCGCGATGTGCGCGACGTTTCCGGCAAGCTGGTGACGCCGGGCCTGATCGACCTGCATACGCACGTCTATGCCGGCCATACCTCCATCGGCATCGAGCCGGACCCCTATGCGCTGGCCACCGCCTGCACCACGCTGGTCGATGCCGGCACCGCAGGCCCGGCGAACTTCGATGGCTACCGCCGCCATATCGTCGAGCCGGCCGACGTGAACATCGTCAGCTATATCAACATCTCGTTTGCCGGCATTTTTGCCTTTTCGAAAATGGTCATGGTCGGCGAATGCGACGACTTCCGCCTGCTGCACTCGGAAGCCTGCCTGAATGCGATCGACCGCCACCGCGACTTGATCTGCGGCGTCAAGGTCCGGATCGGCATGACCGCATCTGGCGGCAAGGGCGCAGCGCCGCTCGACATTGCCCTCGAAGTGGCCGACGCCGCTGGCCTGCCGGTCATGTGCCATCTGGACTATCCGCCGCCCAGCCGCAAGGAAACGCTGTCCCGCCTCCGCAAGGGTGACGTGCTCACCCACTGCTTCCGGCCGTTCCCCGGCGCGCCGTCGCATTACGACGGTCGGGTGCGGGAAGAGGTGCTGGCGGCGCGCGAGCGCGGCGTCATCTTCGACGTCGGCCACGGCGGCGGCTCGTTCGGTTGGAAAACGGCGGAGGATATGGTCGCGAACAACTTCCTGCCGGATTGCATTTCATCCGACGTGCACTCGCTCAGCATCGAGGGCCCGGCCTTCGACCAGCTGGTGACCATGACCAAGTTCCTGCACCTCGGCATGAGCGAGACAGAGGTCATCCGCGCCTCGACCCAGGGGCCGGCGAATGCGATCAGCCGGCCGGAACTGGGATCGCTCGCCATCGGCACGCCAGGCGACGCTTCGGTGCTGAGCCTGCAGGACGGCGATTTCACGCTCCGCGACGTCAAAGGCCTGGAGCGCAAAACCGGCCGCCATTTCCGCGCCCACGGCATGGTGATGCGTGGCGGCTGGCGCGATGCGCTGCCGCCAATCGGCAACGCCTAAAGCGGCGGCAGGCCCACGCGCTCGCGCAGGCTGGCGTCCTGGATCGCCAGTTCTGCGCCGGCCAGGTCCGTTGCAGCAGCAGAACACAGATAGGCGATACACGCCGCCGGCGCAGCGACGCCGCCCAGGTTCTGCCGCGGGATCTTGCTGATCTGGTTGATGCCGCTTGCCCGGATCTTGACCTGCATGTCGGTATCGACGGTGCCGGGGGCAAACCCGTAGTTGCGGATACCCTGACCGCCCGTCTCCAGATGCAGCGCGCGGGTAAACATCGCCATGCCTGCCTTGGCGGAGCAATAGGCGCTCCACCCCTCCAACGGGCGATGCGCAGCACCGCTGGACACGTTGACGATCACCCCCGCGCCCGCCGCGATCATATCGGGCAGCGCATAGCGGGCGACGTGATACGCTCCCGTCAGGTTGATCTGGATGTTTTGGGCCCAGGCCGCAGGATCGCTTTCCGCCAAGGGGCCAATCGGATCAATCACGCCGGCGTTGTTGATGAGCAGCGACAGCTTGCCGAAACGCTCCTTCACGGTCTTCACCGCCGCTTCCACCTGCTTGGCATCTGCCACATCGCAGGTAATGCCCAGCACGTCGCCGCCAAGCCCGGCCATCGCCTTGCCGACCCCGGTGCGGGCAGTGATCGCCACCTTGGCGCCCGCGGCGATCAATGCCTCAGCCGTCGCTAAGCCAATGCCGCGCGAGCCGCCGGTCACCAGGGCAACTTGCCCGGAAAGATCAACTGCCATACCTCAATATCCTTGAAAAGCTGTGTTAATAGTTCGTCGGTCGGAATTGGAAG
>JAYPXD010000025.1:13713-21823 GCA_038135395.1 Alphaproteobacteria bacterium
CACCTGGATCGACCGCCCGGATGCATCCACCAGCCGCCAGCCCAGCAGCTTAATCGGTGCGTAGTCAAATACCAAGGTCACCGCCCCCTGGTCGGGAGCGCTGCGGCGGGTTGCCGACACTTCGATAATCGGGCCGATGCGCTTCACGTCCGTTACGGTGAAATCGTCATCCCAGGTCACCTTGTCCGCCAGCAGGAACCAGGCCGGCGTATCCTTCTGACTCAGATGTCGTAGTGCACCAGAAAGTCGGAACGGGCGATCACCAGGATCGGCACCGGCGGATCGTATTCAAATCGCAGACGTCCGGGCCGATGCAGCCAGAACGTACCCCGGGCCAGGCCTCCGTTCCCGTCCGTCTGAACAAACCGAGTCTGCATCGTCACGATGCCGTTCAAGTAGACCCGCAACCGCTCGACTTCATTGCGTTCTTGATCCGTCAACGCATGGGCGGTTCCGGACAACAGGAAAAAACCAAGGAACAGGGTCGCAAGCCGCACCATAGGCTGGCCTTTCGATTGCGGAATAAGGGCCCTCAGATAGGCATCAATCGTCGTAGTCGCCAGTGTCGGATGTAACCAACACCTCGCGTTTGCCCACATGGTTGGCCGAACTGATCAGCCGCTCCGCCTCCATCCGGTCGATCAGCGAGGCAGCGCGGTTGTAGCCGATCTTCAGGTGCCGTTGCAGGAAACTGGTCGAAGCCTTGCGTTCGCGCAGCACGATGCTGACGGCCTGGTCGTACAGGTCGTCGCTGCTTTCGCCCGAAAAGCCGGGGATACCCGCGGCGATATCATCGTCTTCCGTGACACTGTCGACATAGTCAGGCTCGCCCGTATTGCGCAGGTATTCGGTGATCTCCTGCACCTCTTCGTCCGAGACAAAGGGACCATGCACCCGGCTGATGCGGCCGCCGCCGGCCATGTAAAGCATGTCGCCCTGGCCCAACAATTGTTCCGCCCCGCCCTCGCTGAGAATTGTGCGGCTATCGACCTTGCTGGTAACCTGAAACGAAATGCGGGTGGGGAAGTTGGCTTTGATCGTGCCGGTGATCACATCGACCGATGGCCGTTGCGTCGCCATGATCAGGTGAATGCCAGCGGCGCGCGCCATCTGCGCCAGCCGCTGAATCGCGGCCTCAATGTCCTTGCCGGCGACCAGCATCAGGTCGGCCATTTCATCGACGACGATAACGATATAGGGCAAGGGGCGCATATCCAGCGCCTGCTCTTCGATAACCGGTTGGCCCGTGCTGGGGTCAAACCCGGTCTGGACGCGCCGGGTCATCGGGTCGCCGCGCTTGATAGCCTCCGCCACCCGCTCGTTGTAGCCGCGGATATTCCGAACACCCAAGGTCGACATTGCCCGGTAGCGGTTTTCCATCTCGCGCACCGCCCATTTCAGCGCCACGACCGCTTTCCGCGGATCCGTCACGACCGGCGTCAGCAGATGCGGGATGTCGTCATAGACGCTGAGCTCCAGCATCTTGGGGTCGACCATGATGAACCGGCAGCGCTCAGGCGGCAGCGCATAGATCAGCGACAGGATCATGACGTTGATCGCCACCGACTTGCCCGAACCGGTGGTGCCGGCGATCAGCAGGTGGGGCATCCGCTCCAGGTTGACGACAATCGGTTGGCCGCCGATGTCCTTGCCCAACACCAGTGGTAGGCCGTTCTGTTCCTTGTCATAGGCCTTGGAGCCCAGCAGTTCGCGCAAGTACACGATCTCGCGCTTGCCGTTCGGAAGCTCGATGCCGATGGCATTCTTGCCGCGGATCGTCGCGATGCGCACTGAAACAGCGCTCATGTTGCGGGCGATGTCATCTGCGAGGCCGATAACCCGGCTGGCCTTAGTCCCTGGCGCGGGTTGGAATTCGTAGAGCGTAACCACAGGACCCGGGCGCACGGTGACGATTTCGCCGCGAACGCCGAAATCCTCCAACACGCTTTCTAGCATGCGCGCGTTTTCGGTCAGCGCATCCGCATCGACGGCGTCGCCAATCGCAGGCCCGGCGGCTTGCAGCAGTTCCAACGGCGGCATGGGCGACATATCGCCCAACGGCAGGACCGGCTGGGTGATTGCGTCCGTCCGGCTGCCTGTCGCAGGGTTCGCGCGGTTGCGAACGTCTATGCCCACCTTGACAGCAGGCGGGGGGACCTCATGGCCAGGAGCCGGAGAGGCAGGCATCGGCTCCAACGGCAGTTGCACTGAGCGAGGCGTCGCTGCGGTTGGTGGCGCCCAGGGGGTGCTGGGATACTGTTGCGGCGGCGGTGGCGGCTCGTCCGGCTTACGGCGGAGGTTCCATCGTGGCCAACGGGGTCGCTTTGGCCGCGGTAAACGATTGAAACCCAGAAAAAGCCAGCGTCCGCCAATCCAGCCCGCGCCAGCCGCCGCCCGACGCAACAACCGCATCGTCAACGATAACTCGGCAATATCGAGGGCCAACACCCAGATCACCAACAGTGCAGCCACACCCACTATGACGCTGTATGTCAGGCTGGCCCCGCAGCCGACCATCCCAAGCAACACGATCAGATGCCCAAGCGTCACCGCACCGACTGCGCCGCCGGCGCCTTCCGGCACCAGGAACGGTCCGGACCATGCCGTGCCACCCAAGCTCATCGCCAGCAACAACCATGCCACCGGAGCAGCGGCAAGCCGCACCCGCCAGCGCTGCAAGCGGCGCGCGACGACGAGACGCCAGCCCCAGGCCAACAGCAGCAAAGGGATAAAAACCGCTGCCCAACCCGATGTCCTGAACACCAGATCGGCAAACATCGCGCCAGTCCAACCCAGCACGTTTTGGACTGCGCCGCCGGTGGCGAAATTCAGGCTGGGATCGCCAGGCGCAAAACTGGCGAGCGCCAGTCCCGCCGCGATGGCCCCAGCCCACAATCCCAAGCCAACGATTTCTGCTAGCCGCCGAATCATCTGGGCTACGAATTGCGGCGACGCCAGGCGCGGGCGCATGTCGTACTGGGTGGTCAGATGCCTATCCCCTTGGGTTGCAAGTTGTTTCAAGCAACGCGGACTACCAATCCGGCAATCCGGCGCACATGCCGAAGTATACCAAAAAAAGGGGCGGCATGCACGAAGCACGCCGCCCAGTTCGCCCAGGGAAAAGGTTAACGGTTACATCACCTGCGCTCGCGGTCCGAACTCAGGGTAGGCGTCCATACCCAACTCGGCTTGGTCGAGGCCGCGGAATTCGTCCTCCGGATCGACACGTAGTCCCATCGTATATTTCAGCGCCAGCCAGACGACCGCGCTGACCAGCGAGACAAACACGCCGGTTGCAACAATTCCGACAATCTGGGTCACCAGGCTGCCACTGCCGAAGATACCGACGGCTAGCGTGCCCCAGATCCCGCAGACGAGGTGGGCCGAGATTGCGCCAACGACGTCATCAATCTTCAGCTTGTCGACTATCGGGATTGCGAACACCACCAACACGCCGCCAATTGCGCCAATCACCACCGACAGGTAGTGGCTCTGCAAGTCCGGGCCCGCAGTGATCGAGACCAAGCCGGCTATTGCACCGTTCAGCGCCATGGTCAGATCGATCTTGCCATACAGCAACTGGCTCGCGGCCATCGCCGCGACAACGCCAGCCGCGGCCGCCAGGTTCGTGTTGACGAAAACGATGGCGATCGCCGCTGCATCGGCAGCGCTGCCCAGGGCCAGTTGCGAGCCGCCGTTAAAGCCAAACCAGCCGAACCACAGAATGAACGTGCCAAGCGTCGCCAGTGGAAGGTTTGCGCCAGGAATCGGCAGAACCTGACCGTTCGGGCCGAATTTGCCCTTACGCGGCCCCAGGATGATAGCTCCGACAAGGGCCGCCCAACCGCCGACAGAGTGCACCAGGGTCGAACCGGCAAAGTCGCTGAAGCCCATCTCCTTCAACCAGCCTCCACCCCAGGTCCAAGAACCCTGGATCGGATAAATCACACCGGTCAACACGACAACGAAGACCATAAACGGCCAGAACTTAATCCGCTCGGCCACAGTGCCAGAAACGATGCTGGCCGCAGTGGCGACAAAAACCATTTGGAAAAACCAGTCACTCATGACCGAGTAGCCGTTGTCGGTAACGGACTTGATCAATTCCGGCGTTTTTTCGCTCGCGGCCAGCAAGGCTTTTTCGGCGGCGCTGGTATCATAGAACAGCGACAAAGAGCCAATGTAGCCGCTCACGTCGGTGTACATCAGGCTATAGCCAAAAATATAAAAGATGATGCCGGCGACAGAATAGATCGCCACGTTCTTGAGGCAGATTGTGGCGGTGTTTTTCGTCCGCACCAGGCCCGCCTCCAACATGGCGAATCCAGCCGCCATGAACATGACCAGCACGCCGTGGATCAGAAATGAAAAAGTGTTGAAGACGAATGCTGTCTCTGCATCGACAGCTGCGAAGGCAATGGAAGGGGCGAAAACAGCCAAGGCCGCAACGACTGCCCCTCCCCAATAGGTCCTGCTCATGGTGGGTTTGCGCTCCTGTCGCATATCAGAATTAAAGGGCATCGTTGTCGGCTTCGCCGGTGCGGATACGCACCGCTTTGGCAACCTCAAGCACAAAGATCTTGCCATCGCCGATACGGCCGGTGTGGGCGGCGGCCTGGATGGCTTCGACGGTCACGGCGACCCGGTCATCTGGGACCACGACCTCGATCTTCACTTTCGGCAGGAAGGCGACGGTATATTCCGCGCCGCGATAAATTTCCGTCTGGCCTTTTTGCCGGCCAAAGCCTTTAACTTCTGTGACGGTCAGCCCTTCTACGTTGAGGGAAGTCAGCGCTTCGCGGACGTCCTCCAACTTGAATGGCTTAACAACGGCCATAACCAACTTCATTAGCAGCTCCTCTGGCGCTCAAAATGCATCGGATCACTCTCGCATCTTCAAGAAACGTGCCAAATCGGAAAAATTTTTTTATGATATTGAAATTACGCGATGTTTTTGGATTTCCTCTGGCACTATGCAGTCCTCAAAAAAATTATTTGCCTAAATTTTCATCAATATATGCCCGCGAAAAAGTATTGCATAAAAAATGAACGCATCTCCCAAACCCAAGCATGACATCGCCATTGTCGGCGCCGGATTGGTCGGGCTGACCCTGGCGTTGGCGCTGGTGCGCAGCGGCGCCAAGGTCGCTTTGATTGAGCGGCAGTCTCCGGAGCAGCTAGAGGCGGAAGAAATCGACGGCAGGACAACCGCTTTGGCGGCGTCCGCCAAGGACGTATTCGACACGCTTGGTATCTGGCCAGACATTGAGCCCCATGGCGGCCCGATCCTGGATATTCGCGTTACCGACCGGGCATCGCCTCTGCACGTGCACTTCGCGCATTCCGCCATCGGCGACGCCCCGATGGGCCATATTGTCGAAAACCATATTTTGCGCCGCGAACTGCTGCGAGCATTAGAGCAGGAGCCTGCACTGACGGCCTATTGGCGACGCAGCGTAACCGCGATTCAGGATGAAGGCTCGAGCGCAACGCTGACGCTCGATGACGGCACGCTGGTCCGCACTGCCTTGATTGCCGGCGCCGACGGCCGTGGTTCTGCGGTTCGACGCATGGCCGGCATCGGCATCAGCGCCGCCGACTACAATGAAACGGCGCTGGTCTGCACCGCCTATCACGAGACGCCGCATCATGGCATCGCCCACGAACGTTTCTTGAGCGGCGGGCCATTTGCCATCCTGCCGATGCAGGACAGCATCAGCGGCCAGCACCGGTCTTCCATCGTCTGGACCGAAACCCGCAGCCTGGCCGAGCACTTGCTGCGCTTGCCCAAGCCGCAGTTCGAGCAGCAGCTCCGCAGGCGCTTTGGCGATTTTCTTGGCATTGTGACCGTACCGGGCGACATCTGGAGTTATCCGCTATCGGTGATGCTTGCCAAGCGCCTGACCGGCCCGCGGCTGGTGCTGGTCGGCGAAGCGGCGCACGGCATGCATCCGATTGCCGGCCAAGGCTTCAATGTCAGCATCCGGGATATCGTGTGCCTCCGCGAGACGATCGAAGCTGCGCTTCAAAACGGCCGCGACCCCGGAGACCATGCCGTTTTGACCGCTTATGCGCGCAGGCGCTGGCCGGACATCCTGACGATGATCGCGGCGACCGACGGGCTAAACCGACTGTTTCGCAGCAACCTGCCGCCGATTGCTCTGGCGCGCAGATTGGGCCTCGCATCGGTCAACCGCATGCCATTGCTGAAGCGGCAATTCCAGCGCCACGCTATGGGCCTGACGCCAATCGGGCGTTAGTTCGCCTGCAGTAGGTGCGCGAACGCCTTCGCATTTGACCGAACCGGCGGCACCGGCATACACTTCTTCGGTCTCTGCCACGGACTGCCCATTCGTTAGGCAATCTGTGCAACTAGGGAGGTGTCCATTGAAGATCATCAACCCAGCCTTCGGGTTGCAACCGGCCTCGGCAGCTGCGGCGAAAGCTGCTGCCCGCCCGACCGACTGGTTGCATGACCCCATCGCGATCATCTCGAACTCCAAGGCCAATGCGCAGGCGCTGCTGGAAGGCGTGCGCCGGCTGATGGGCGAGTTCCGGTCGGTCGACAATGTCGACTATTTCTACAAGAACAGTGCGGCCAAACCCGCGCCGCCGGACCTGATCGAGCACGTCACGAAGAACTATAAAGGCGCAATCCTCGCCTTGGCCGATTGAGGGTCGTGCTCGTCGTGGAGTTTCCATGACAGTACGACCCTGGAATCCCAAGGTGTTGAAACCTTTATCGTCGTGACCGAGACGTTCCTGCCCCTCGTCCGCGCCCAGGCGAAGGCCCGCAAGGCCGACCCCAAGCTGCTGATCGTCAAGCATCCGGTCGGCGGCCTGAACGAGGACGAACTGCGTGAACGCATCCAGACGGCGTTCGGCGCTTTGAAACTCGCCGTCGCCGCCTGAGACGACGCGGCTTTAGCGCTGCTTCTCCAAGCTGGCCTTCCTGGCCGGCGCGAAGAAGCTCGCCCAATGTGGAAATTGATAAGAAAGGGTAGTGCGCCAATGAGCGATCCGGCGGATCCGGAGGTCCTCGACCTCGGCGACATGGATGTGGACGCGTTCAACGAATACGCCATCGAACAGGGCTGGAGTGACGGCTTCCCGCTCGTCCCGCCGACCGAGGAGAAAGTCGCCCGTTTCGTCGAGACCTGCCGCGGCGACAACGAGCCCTTCCCACCGATGACGCCGCGCCAAGTGCTGCCGACGCTGCAGACCATCGCCGCCAATGCGGTCATGGCGGGTTGCAGGCCGGAGTATTTCCCGGTCGTCGTGGCTGCGGTCAGGGCGATCCTGAAACCGGAATACAACCTGCACGGCACACTGGCGACGACGCATCCCTGCTCGCCCATGCTGATGGTGAGCGGGCCGCTGCGCCGGGAGCTGGGCCTGAACTGCTCCAGCAACTGCTTCGGCCAGGGGACGCGGGCCAACGCCACCATCGGCCGGGCGGTGCAGTTGACGGTTCTGAACGTCGGCGGCGGCAAGCCTGGCACCATGGACCGCGCCACCCAGGGCTCGCCCGCGAAATTCGCCTTCTGCTTCGGCGAAAACGAGGAGGAGAGTCCCTGGGCGCCCTTCCATGTGCGCCGCGGCTTCGAAGCCGGCGACAGCGTCGTGACCGCGCTGCCCTGCGAGCCGCCGCACAACATCAACGACCACGGCTCCACGACCGGGCTCGGCATTCTGCAGACGGTCGCGGGCACGATGTCGGAGACCGGCAACAACAACATCTACGGCAAGTCGCCGTTCATGATCGCCTTCGGGCCGGAGCACGCCGCCACCCTGAAGCGCGACGGCTGGAGCGTCGAGGCGGTGCAGCAGAAGCTCTACGAACTCTCGGCCGTGCATTATCTGCGCGTGTCCGAGGACAACCGCAAAAACTACGAGGAGCGGGAGCAGTTCCCGGTGAATGACCACTACTACCTGGCGCCGACGCCGTCGGCGATCCAGATCGTGGTGGCGGGCGGCCCCGGCAAGCACTCCGCCTTCCTGCCGACCTTTGGCTTCACCGAGGTGTGCTCGGTGCGGGTCGCCACCCGGTGAGCCTGCCGCTAGCGAGCATAATCGAGCGCGACGGCCCGCTGCCCCTGTTTGCAGAGGG
>JAYPXD010000026.1:0-9824 GCA_038135395.1 Alphaproteobacteria bacterium
ACGTTCAACTGCAACGTGCCCTTGCCGTTATAGAGCGCAATTTCCGACAGGTTCAGGTCCAGCTTGCCGCCCGCCAGTTGCACCCGCACCTAGCTTTTGCCGATTTTGATGTCCTGCGCCTGCAACGAGCCAGCAGTCAAGGTGAAGTCGGCATTGACCGACTTCAGCGCGGACATGTCGATGGGCTCGTCGCTCCACTCATTGCTGGCCGAGCCCGCCGCCGGCTTGGCAGCGCCGCCGGCCTCCGCGCCGCCGCCGAAGGCCGCGAGGTAGGGGTTGAGGTCCAACGCCTCGACCGCCAGCTTGCCCTTGACCGATGGCGCCGCGCCGCCCAGGGCCGCGCTCAGGTCGCCGGTGGTGGTAATCTTGTCCAGCGACAGGCTCATGCCGTTAAACGACACCGCAGCCGGGCTCGCCGCCAGTTGACCGCTGATCTTGAGTGCGTTCAGCACGTCGTCGCCCTTGACCGCCACCGGGCTGCCGACCCAGGCCGCCAGGCCGCGCACCGACGGCACGTCCAGGTCCAGCTTGCCGCCGACTGTATGCTTGCCGGCCTCCACCGCGCCGGCATAGGCGAGTTTCAACGGCTTGCCGTCGAGGGAAAGCGAGACGTCCGTCGCACCGCCTTCCATCAGCGCGCGCAGGCTCTTCGCCCCGATCTTCAGGTCCAGCGCCTCTTTGTGCCACGTCGCGCCGCCGGTTGCGGAGAACGGATGATCCAGGCTCGGCAGGTCGATCTTCAGGTTCATCGCCTCGACCGTTTCGGTCGTGCCCGCCTTCGCGTCCTTGTAAGCCAGCCGGCCGTTGACGATGCGGACGTCGCCCAGGCTGACGCCTTGCAGGCCGCTGCCGCCGGAACCGCCCGACGCGCCAGAGCTTGAACCGCCAGCGCCACTGGCGCCGCCGCCAAACGCCCAGTTGGCTTTGCCGTTCTTGTCGACCTCCAACAGGATGTCCGGCTCATCCAGAACGAATTCCTTTACCTCCACCTTGCTGGACAGCAACGGCAACAACGCCACGTGCACCCGCAGTTCCTTCAACGTCACCATATCGGGGCGCGAGCCGCCGGCGGCGTTCTGGAACCGCACCTTGCCGGCCTTCAGGGTCGCCTCGGGCAACAGCGAGAAGGCGAAATCGCCGTCAATCGCCAGGTCCCGCCCGGTCGCGGCTTTCACCTGGGCCTGCAATTCCTGCTTGATCGTATCCGTCGGTATCAGGAACGGCACAATCACGGCGGCGGCAACCAGCACCACCACCAGGATAACCACGCCTACGAGAATTTTTTTGATCATGACGACTACCTTGCGAATGAGGTCAAACGCTCCAACGGCATCAATGGACCATAACAATGTGTCAGCTTTATCACCACCGTACATTGCTCAACCCTGGCAATTCATCGACAGCCTGCCTAAGATCGCGCGGCCCACGCAACCCGACCGAGAGCGCATGTCCCGCCGCTATTCCATCTGGGCGCTCGCCCGCAACGCACTGAGCCATCACGAGAACTGGCCCAAGGCCTGGCGCAGTCCGGAGCCGAAGCCCGCCTATAACGCGCTGATCATCGGCGGCGGCGGCCATGGCCTGGCGGCGGCCTATTACCTGGCCAAGCTCCACGGCATGACCAACATCGCCGTGCTGGAACGCGGCTGGATCGGCGGCGGCAACACCGGGCGCAACACCACCATCGTCCGCTCCAACTATCTGCTGGACGAGAACGCGCATTTCTATGAGCACTCGCTGAAGCTGTGGGAGGGTCTTTCCGAGGACCTGAACTACAACGTCATGTTCAGCCAGCGGAAGGTGATCAACACCTGCCACACCCTGGGCGAGCGAGAAGCGACCGTGCGGCGCTACAATTCCATGCGCCTGCGCGGAATCGATGCGGAATTCCTGACCCGGGAAGACCTGGCGCGGCTGGAACCGGCCATGAACCTGTCGCAAGACGTGCGGTACCCAATTGTCTGCGCCTTGGCGCAACCGCGCGGCGGCACCGCCCGGCACGATGCCGTGGCCTGGGGCTTTGCCCGCGGGGCCGACAGCCTGGGCGTCGACATCATCCAGAATTGCGAGGTCACTGGCATCGACCGCGACCCGGTCTCCGGAGCGGTCACCGGCGTACAGACGACGCGCGGCGCAATAAAGTCCGGCAAGATTGGCATCGCCGTCGCCGGTCATTCGTCGCAGGTCGCCGCCATGGCGGGCATCCGCCTGCCCATCGAAAGCCACCTGTTGCAGGCGTTTGTCAGCGAGCCGGTGAAGCCTTTCCTCAACACCGTAGTCTCCACCGGCGCTGCCCATTTCTACATTTCGCAGACCGACAAGGGCGAAGTGCTGCTGGGCGGCGAGCTGGACGGCTACAACTCCTACAGCCAACGCGGATCGTTGCCTTCCATCGAACACGTCATCGCCAGCGCCACCGAGATGTTCCCACGCATCGGCCGGCTGCGGTTCATGCGGCAATGGGCGGGCGTGATGGATATGACCATGGACGGCTCGCCCATCATCGGCAAGCTGCCGGCGCCGGGCCTCTATATGAGCGGCGGCTGGTGCTATGGCGGCTTCAAGGCGACGCCGGGCTCCGGTTGGTGTCTGGCCTGGACCATCGCTAAGGACGAGCCGCATCCGCTGAATGCCGGCCATACGCTGGAACGGTTCCGAACCAGCCATATGATCGACGAGAAGGGCGCCGGCCCCTTCCCCAAGGCGCATTGACGGGTAGGGATAACGATGCTGCTGATTCCCTGCCCCTGGTGCGGCCCGCGCGACGAGACCGAGTTCGTCTATGGCGAGGCCGCGGTTAACCGCCCGTCCGATCCCAATTCCCTGTCTGACCAGGAATGGACCGAGCACCTGTACTTCCGCGACAACCCGAAGGGCGAGCACACGGAACGCTGGTTTCATCGCGCCGGCTGCCATCGGTGGTTTTCGGTCCGCCGCAACACCGTTACCCATGTGATCAGCGCCGCGTGGCCGCCTGGTCAGGAGCCGAAACCATGACCCGGCAAGTCTGGCGGACCGAGAGCGCCGGCCATGGCATCGACCGCAGTCAACCGATCAGCTTTGGCTTCAACCAATTCCGCCTGGAAGGCTACCAGGGCGACACCGTCGCCTCCGCCTTGCTGGCCAATGGCGTGCGGCTGGTGGGACGTTCGTTCAAATATCACCGGCCGCGAGGGATTTTCGGCATCGGAGCCGAGGAGCCGAACGCGCTGCTGCAAATCGGGTCCGGCGCGCGCCGCGAGCCGAACACGCGCGCGACGGTGCAGGAATTGTATCAGAACCTGGTCGCGGGCAGCCAGAACCACTGGCCGTCGCTGAAATTCGACCTGGGCGCTATGGTCGGCCTGGCCGGCGCACTGTTTCCCGCAGGCTTCTACTACAAGACCTTCATCGCCGATCCGAAACGCTGGCTGTGGTACGAGAAGCGCATCCGGCGCATGGCCGGACTGGGCGAACCGCCAGCCGACGCGGACCCAGACGACTACGCCCATATCAACGCCCATTGCGACCTGCTCATTGCCGGGGGTGGGCCGGCGGGCCTCGCCGCAGCGCTGGCGGCGGGCGCAGCCGGGGCCAGGGTGATCCTTGCCGACGAAAACCCGACGCTTGGCGGGCAATTATTGTTGGCCCCGCAACAGGTCGATGGCATGGCCGGGCATCTCTGGGCGGAACAGGCGCAGGCGCAGCTCGCAGCCCTGCCGAATGTCCGCCTGATGACACGGACCACCGTTGCCGGCGTCTATGATCACGGCCTGTTCACGATGGTCGAGCGCTGCGCCGATCACTTGCCCGAGCCGGAGCCGCACCAGCCGCGGCAACGCTTCTGGCGGGTGCGGGCGCGGAAGGCGATATTCGCTACCGGCGCGATAGAGCGCCCCATCGCCTTTGCCAACAACGACCGCCCCGGCGTAATGCTGTTGTCCGCCGTCCGCGGCTATCTGGAGCGCTACGGGGTGCTGGCCGGAAGGACCGCCGTGCTGTTCGCCAACAACGACAGCATCTACCCCGCGGCGCGCGAGCTTGCCGCCGCCGGCTTGCGGATTGAGGCCATTGTCGACGCACGACCTGGCTTGAGCGATGCCGCAGCGGCTGCCAAGGCCGATGGCCTGCACGTCCTTCCCGGCCATGGCGTCACCGCGGCCCGCGGCCTGCGCGAGGTGCGGGGCGCCGATATCGCGCCAATCGACCTTGCCGGACGGATCAAAGGCGCGGCCAAAACCTTGGCCTGCGATTTGATCGCGGTCTCAGGCGGCTGGAACCCGGCTGTGCACCTGCACGCCCAGTCCCGTGGCCGCCTGACGTTCCAAGACGACCTGGCCGCCTTCGTGCCGGATGCCGGCGCTGCCCCCTATGCCAGCGCCGGCGCATCCGCCGGAGCCTACGACCTTGCAGAATGCCTGGCGCAAGGCTTCGCCGCCGCTGAAGCCGCAGCGCTGGTTTTGGGTTTCCGGACCACAGCCCCTGCAATCCCCGCCGCCGCTGGCGACCCGGTAGGGGCAGCGCCGGCGCTCTGGTCGGTTCAGGCGCCGAAAGGCGCGCGCTGCTTCGTCGATTTCCAGAACGACGTCACCACCAAGGACATCGGCCTCGCCCACCGCGAGAATTATGCCAGCGTCGAACACCTGAAGCGCTACACCACCCTGGGCATGGGCACGGACCAGGGCAAGACCTCGAACGTCGCCGGCCTGGCCTTGATGGCGGCAAAGCGCGGCGAGGCAATCCCAGCGGTCGGCACCACCACCTTCCGTCCGCCCTATACCCCCTTCACCTTCAACGCCATGGTCGGCGGCCAGACCGGCGAGATCGGCCACCCCATCCGGCGCACCGCCGCGCACGACTGGCATGCCGCCAACGGCGGCGTCTTTACCGACGCTGCTGGCTGGTCGCGCCCGATGTACTACGCAACCGAAGGCCTGACGCCGCAACAGCGGATCGACGAGGAAGTGCTGGCGGTTCGCAATGCGGTTGGCGTCGTCGATGTCTCCACTTTGGGCAAGCTGGATATCCAGGGGCCCGACGCGGCGGAATTCCTGGACCGCCTCTATACCAACCGCTTTTCCAACCTGAAGGTCGGTCGCGGCCGCTATGGCGTGATGCTGCGCGAAGACGGTCGCGTCTATGACGATGGCGTTACCATGCGTCTGGCGGACGATCATTTTCACATGACCACGACGACCAACCATAGCAGCAGCGTTTTCCAGCACCTGGAATACCTGCTGCAGGTGGTCTGGCCGGACCTCAGGGTGTTTGTGACCCCTGTGACTGAGCAATGGTTCGCCGCTGCTATCTCTGGCCCCAACGCTCGTGCGCTGCTGGCCGATCTGGCACCAGAGGTAGACGTCTCGAACGCAGCCCTACCGATGATGGGCATGGCCGAAGGATTGGTCGCCGGCATCCCGGCGCGCATCTTCCGCCTCTCGTTCTCGGGCGAAATCGCCTACGAGATCAACGTCGACGCCGATTATGGCCTGGCGCTCTGGAACGGCATCCTGACCGCCGGCGGCCCGCATGGCCTCAAGGCCTATGGCACCGAGGCCATGGGCACGCTGAGGATCGAGAAAGGCCACTTCACCCATGCCGAAGCCGATGGCCGCGTCATCATGGATGACCTGGGGCTTGCCGGCATGGTAAACGCCGCCAACGATTGCATCGGCAAACGCTCGCTGGGCCTGCCGGACCTGGTCGCGCCGGGCCGGAAGCAATTGGTCGGCTTCATCGCCGCCGCGGGCGAGCGCATCCCGGTTGGCGCGCAGATTGCAGCGCTCGACGACCTGGACGCCGTGCAGGACGCCCTGGGCCACACCACTTCGCAGGCCTATAGCGCCACGTTGGGCCGGCACATCGCCCTCGGCCTGATGAAGGACGGTCGCGCCATGCACGGACGCAAGGTCTTCGCCCTCTCGCCGGTGTTGGGCCAACGCGCAGCAGTGGAAGTGGTCCCGCCATGCTTCTATGACCCGGAGGGGGGCCGCCAACGTGGATGATGCAACAACCGCACGGCCTCGCAGCCCGCTGGCCGAGTTGTTCCTTGCGGCCCAATCCGCGCCGCCGGACGATGCGGCGACCGTTTACGTCCAGTCGGCGCCGTTTGTCGGGCAGGTATCCTTGCGCGGCCGCCCGGACGATGCGGCCTTCCTGGCCGCAGCCGAAGAAGCGCTCGGGCTGACCTTGCCGTTGACGGCTGGCGGCCTGGCGGAGGGCGCGGCGCATCGCGCGCTCTGGCTTGGCCCCGATCATTGGCTGATCGTGACCGGCGAAGGCCAGGGGCCGGCATTGGCCGCCTCACTGAAAGACCGGCTGCGGGGCCTATTCGCCGCTGTCCTCGACGTATCCGGCGCACGCATGCGCCTGCGCCTCGGCGGCGCCGCGGCAAGGCAGGTGTTGGCCAGCGGTTGCACGCTGGACCTGGAGCCGCCGGCTTTCCCCGCCGGCCATGCCTTGCAAACCCCGGTCGGCAATGCCACCGTCATACTGCATTGCCTGGATGCTGGGCAAGGCGAGGCTGAGCCGATCTACGACCTTTACCTGCCGCGCAGCCAGGCCCTATCGTTCTGGCGCTGGCTGGAACATGCCGGCAAGCCCTATGGGTTAAGCGTACGCGCCTAAGCGACAGAAGGAAATCCGCACCATGCCCGATACCGTTTTGACGGACGCCGTCCATGCCAAGGTCCGCTATGTCAATGCCGAGTGGAAAGGCCGGGACGAGATCCCGCGCATCGGATCGCGCGAAACCCGCCGGGCCAACACGGCGGTGCAGGATATCCTGGTGCATAACGCCCGCCCGGACCTGGAAGCCGGCCATAGCAGCCTGGACAAATCCGGTTTTACCCTGACCCACTATCGCCCGACGGTGCAAAACTTCCGCGACGAGGATGAGGTCACCCGCGTCTATTATCCGGAAATTGAGCGCCTGGTCGAACGGGTCAGCGGCGCACACCGGGCGTTCGTGCGCAGTCATCTGATCCGCACCGAAACGCCTATCGACTTCAACGACGGCTACGCCCGGTTCGTGCATTGCGACTACAATATCAAGCGCCTGAAGGAGATGTCGGAGGAAGTGCTGGCCCAGCATGGCGTCGAACCTCGCCCTAATTGGAAATACGTTTGGTTCAACACCTGGCAGCCGTTCGACAACCCGGCGATCAATAACCCGCTCGCCTTTATCGACTGGCAGTCGCTGCCCTATGACGACGTCATCGACTATTACTATACGGGCCGCAATTACGATGCGCTGGTGGCCGCTCCGGTCTATAGCCCGACGCACCGCTGGTGCTATTTTCCCAACATGACCACGGACGAAATCCTGGTGTTCAAGCAGATGGACGGCCGCCCGAACCGCTCGAACTATTGCCCGCACACCTCGTTCGACATCCCGGATACGCCGGAGGACGCTCCGCCCCGGCGCAGCTGTGAAGTCCGCCTGCTGGCCGTGTTCGAGGAATGAGCCGGAGCCCCGCTACGCGGCCTGTTGCCCGCGTTGTCACCGCGCACCAGCAGAAAGAGGGGGCGGGCTTCCTCGTCCGCCGGCCGGTGCCGACTGCTGGATTGGAACAGGTCGATCCCTTCCTGATGCTGGACGAGGTTGGCCCGGTGGTCTATGCGCCCGGCAAGGCTATCGGCGCGCCGGATCACCCGCATCGCGGCTTTGAAACCGTCTCCTACATCCTGGCTGGCCAGAAACTGCATGAGGATTCGTCCGGCAAAAGCCAGCTGATTTCCGCCGGCGACGTGCAATGGATGACCGCCGGCGCCGGCATCATCCACTCGGAACTGCCGGGCCCTGCCTTCAAGGCGGCTGGCGGGCTGGCGCATGGCTTTCAGATCTGGGTGAACCTGCCGGCCGCGAAAAAATTCGCAAAGCCCGGCTACCAATACCTGCCGGCCAGCGATATCCCCATGGCCAAGAGCCCGGATGGGCGGATCGATATTACCGTGGTGGCGGGCGAAGCTTTCGGCGTCAGCGCCGCCATCGGCACGCACACCCCGATCTGGTTGCAGGATTGGCGGGTTTCGCCCGGCGCGGCGGCGGAAATCGCCATAGATCCCAGCTTTAATGTCGCTGCCTATGTGTTCGATGGCGCTGTATGTTTCGGACCCGACAAGGTGGACGTCGCGCGCGGGCAAATGGCCGTCTTCGGACGCGGCGAGACGCTGGCGGTCCATAGCGGCGACGACGCCGGGCGGTTCCTGCTGCTGGCCGGCGAGCCGCTGAACGAGCCGGTTTCGCGCTATGGCCCGTTCGTCATGAACAGCCACGACGAACTGGTTGCCGCGGTCGAAGACTACCAATCCGGAAAGATGGGTGCGATCCGGCGCTGATGCCGGATCGTACCCCGCAGCAATGATCGGCCGCTATACCTGCTTTGGCACCGGCGTCAGCACCGGCTTGCCGCTGAAATGCGCCTTCAGGTTGTCGTAGACCAAATCCCCCATGGCCCGCCGGGTCTCATGGGTCGAACTGGCGATATGCGGCGTCAGCACAACGTTTTCCATGGTCAGCAGCTCGGCCGGCACCTCCGGCTCGCCGTCGAACACATCCAGTCCAGCGCCGGCGATCCGGCCCTCGACCAACGCCTTCACCAGCGCCGGCTGGTCAATGATGGGGCCGCGGGCGGTGTTGATCAGAAAGCCGTTCGGCCCCAGCGCGTCCAGCACCTCGGCATTCACGATGCCCCGGTTGGCCTCGCCGCCCTCGCAGGTCACCAGCAGAATATCGCTGACTTCCGCCAATTCCACCAATGTCGGGTAGGACCGATAAGGCAGGTCGCCCAGCGGCTTGATATCGTGATACTGGATTTGCAGCCCGAACGCCTCTGCCCGGCGCGCGACAGCCTTGCCGATCCGGCCAAGCCCCAGAATGCCCAGGCGTTTGCCTTTGATCGTGGTGCCCAGGTCCATCCGGCCTTTCAGCCATTTGCCGGACCGCAGGAACCGCTCGGATTCGCCAATGCGGCGGCTGGTCATCAGGATAAAGGTCATGGCCAGGTCGGCCACGTCTCCGGTCAACACCTCCGGCGTATGGGTGACGATCACGCCGCGCGCGTGCGCCGCCACGACGTCGGTCGCGTCATAACCAACACTGAACGACGCGATGATTTCCAAATTTTCCAGCCGGTTGATCAGGTTGGCGTTCGGGCCTTTCATACCGCCGGCTAGAATGCCCCTGATGCGCGGACCGACTTCGTCCAACAACTTGTCGGCATCCTTCGGATTGACGAAGTCATGCACGCGATACTCGGCCTGCAGACGCTCCAGCAGGAAAGGTGGCAGGGGCGAAACTTGCAGCAGGTCGATCATGGCGGGATCCTCAAAGGGAATACGGTCGCGCGATCCTAGAGGACGGGACGCCGGGACGACAAGCGTGATCCCGCAATAAGGACACCTACTCGCTATCGCGACTATCCGGTGCTAGTTTGGCCGCGTCGCCTCGGCTGAGGCCCCCGTTTCTCTCACCTGATAGGACCCTAAGGGTATGGAATTCCGTAATCTTGGCCGCTCTGGCCTGCGCGTTTCAGCGGTCGGCGTCGGCTGCAACAACTTTGGCATGAAACTGGACGAGGCGGCAACCGGCGCGGTTATCAACGCCGCCATCGAAGCCGGGATCACCCTGTTCGACACAGCTGACATGTATGGCGCGCGCGGCGGTTCCGAAACTCACATGGGCGCGGTGCTGGGCGCCAAACGGAAGGATATCGTGCTGGCGTCCAAGTTCGGCATGGATATGGACGATTCCGGCCGCAAACGCGGCGGCTCGCGCCGCTACATCATGAGCGCCGTCGAGGATTCGCTGCGTCGCCTCCGCACGGACTGGCTCGACCTCTACC
>JAYPXD010000026.1:9834-21736 GCA_038135395.1 Alphaproteobacteria bacterium
CAACGCCATCGACACCGCGGATGTCTATCCCGGCTTCCTGCCGGGCAGGGTGGCCGGCGAATCGGAACGGTTGATCGGCAACTGGCTGGCCCAGGGCGACGGGCGGCGCGAAAAGGCCGTGATCATCACCAAGATCGGCTTCTGGGAGCAGAAAAAAGGGCTCGCGCGCGCGAACATCCTGTCCGGCGCCGAGGATTCGCTGCGTCGCCTCCGCACGGACTGGCTCGACCTCTACCAACTGCATCAGCCCGACCTGCTGACGCCGATCGACGAGACCCTGCGCGCGTTGGACGACCTCGTCCGGTCCGGCAAGGTGCGCTATATCGGCTGCTCGAACCTGCCGGCCTGGCAGATGGTCGAGGCGCATTTCGCGGCGGAATTGGCCAATATCGGCGGCTTCACCTCGGCGCAGGAGGAATACAACCTCTTGAACCGCAATATCGAGAAAGACGTCCTGCCGGTCGCGCGCAAGTATGGCTTTGGCCTGCTGCCCTACTTCCCGCTGGCCAGCGGCCTGTTGACGGGCAAGTACAAACGCGACGCCATGCCCGAAGGCGCGCGCCTCACCACCATGCCGAAATTTGCCAACCGCACCTATGTGACTGACGCCAACTTTGCCAAGGTCGAAGCATTGGATGCCTTCGCCAAGGATCACGGCCATACCCTGCTGGAACTGGCCTTCGGTTGGTTGCTGGCGGAAAAAACCGTCTCCAGCGTCATCGCCGGCGCGACCCGGCCCGAGCAGATCGCCAGCAATGTCGCTGCGGCGGGGTGGAAGCTCACCGCCGAGGAGAAAGCCGCGGTCGACGCGATTGTCGCCTGATCTGCTTTAGCCCGCCATCAGCCGGTCGAGGAGCGCCGCCGCGCATTCCTCGACCCCCGGCTGGTCCGCCAGGCGCGGCGGCGCGCCAGCCGGCAGGGCGAACTCTTCAAGGCCGGCGGGCTGACCGCCCAGCACGACAATGCGATCGGCCAGGCGCACCGCCTCCGCCGGGTCGCCCGTGACATGCAGGACGGTGCACCCCTCCAATAGATCCCTCGCAAATTCTTGCATGTGGAGGCGGGTGCCGCGGTCCAGCGCTGCGAATGGTTCGTCCAGCAACACAATCGGCCGGTCCGACAGCAAGGCGCGGACCAATGCCACCCGCTGGCGCATGCCGGTTGAAAGAATCGCCGTCGGGTCGTCCATGCGTTCGCCCAAACCGACGGCCGACAGCAATTCCTGGGCTTCCTTGCGTTTTTCCGCCGCTGGAATGCGCGCGGATGCCGGATCGCCGCAGGCGTTTTCCAAAACGGTTTGCAATGGCTCCAACCCCGCCTGGCCATCCATCAGCGCAACCAAACCATCGGCGGGGCGCCCATCGGGCAGTGTAACGCTATAGCGCCCCTGGCCGAATTTTTGGCCGGCAGCAAGCCGAAGGAGGGTCGACTTGCCGACCCCGCCATCGCCCAGCAGGCAGGTCCACTGGCCCGGTTGCAGGTTCAGCGTCAGGTTCCGAAACAACAGGTGATCGTCAAAGCCGAGCCGTTCGACCGTAATGGCCAAGCCGGGAGCGTATTCTGAATCCGGAGATTCTGTTTCAGTCGTCAATCCAGGTTCCTCACCACGGGTCAGCTCCGCGACCGGGTCAACAGCGTCGACCAGCTAGCGCTCCTGAAACCGAGGTTCGCGCTTTTCCAGAAAAGCGCGGACGCCTTCCTTGCGGTCCTCGGATTCCAAGGCGCGATCCTGGCTCCAACTCTCCCAGAGCGCGGCGTCGTACGGCTCTCGGTTCAGGCCTTTCAGCACGGCCTGCTTGGTCATCGCCATGTGTTTGGTCGGGCCTTTCGCCAGACGTTCGGCCAGAGCCAGCGCTTGCGGCATCAGATCGTCCGCCGGCACGATGCGGTTGATGGCCCCCGCCGCCTTCGCCTCCTCCAGCGGAATGTCGTCGGCCAGGTAGAGCCATTCCATCGCGCGGGCATAGCCGACCATTTTCGGCAATGTCCAGGTGATCAGGTCGTCCGGATGGATCGCCCGCTTCAACCAGACCGGAATCAGCCGCGCCTTTTCGCTGGCAATGCGGATATCGCAGAGCAGCGCCAGCCCCAGGCCGCCGCCCGCCGCCGCGCCGTTGATGGCGGCAATGGTCGGCTTCGGCATCTCCAGCAATTCCACGCACCAGGCAAAGCGCGGCTCGCTCGGCCCCGTCGGCCAGGGGCGCTTGTCGTCGGCGGCGAGGTCGGCGCCGGCGCAGAAGCCCCGGCCCGCGCCGGTCAGCACCAGGCAGCGCGCCTCCGGATCGCCTGAAACCTGCTGGATCATCGCCCGGATCTCGTGGCGCATGACGCCGTCGAAGGCATTCAGCCGGTCCGGGCGGTTGAGCGTGACGACGACAACGCCATGGTCGCGCCGCTCCAGCGTCAGGGATTGGTAGGCATCGGTCATGGCGGTCGTTCCAAACAAAATCCGTTAATGCGCGGCCGAAACGCAGCCTCGCAATAACGGATGGAAAGAGAGAGGGGGCAGCGCGCCGCCCCCAAAACCCTCAGAACGGCACGTCGCCGCAAATCGTAATGCGATGCATGCGGCGGCGCTCGGTATAATCGGGCACGGCGTAATGCTGGACGCAGCGGTTATCCCACAGGGTCAGCGTGCCGGGCTGCCAGCGCACGCGGCAAGTGAATTCTGGCCGGATGGAGTGCGCCTTCAGGTATTTCAGCATCCCGTCCGACTCGGCCTCGGTGAAGCCGTCGAAGCGCTTGACGTGGCTGCCGACATACAGCCCCTTGCGGCCCGTCTCGGGGTGGGTGCGGACAATCGGGTGGGCGCTTTCGGTCTGGAGGTCGCCCGGATCGCGGACCTTGGAGGCCATATCGGGATTGGCGCCATAGCGCGACCCGCGGTCCGCAGCCTTGCCGCCAACGCACCAGCCCTTCACATCCGCCAGCATGGTCTTCATGCCGTCGGATAGCGCATCGTAGGCATCGTACATGTTGGCGAACATGGTATCGCCGCCGGCGCTCGGCACCTCATGCGCATAGAGCATGGTCGCCATGGCAGGCTTGGGATTGAACATCTGGTCGGTGTGCCAGGCCGCGCCGAATGTATACGAATCCGTCGGCTCTTTCTTGATCTCCAGAATGTCCGGATAGGCATCCATGCCCTTCATGAAGGGATGGTGGTGGATTTCGCCGAAGCGGTGCGCAAAGGCGATCTGCTGTTCCGGCGTAATCTTCTGATTGCGCAGCACAACCACCTGGTGCTCAAGCCAGGCCGATTTCAGTTCGGCAAAGACTTCGTCGCTGAGATTGGCGAGATCGACGCCATCGATCTCCGCGCCCATCGACCCGGCGAAAGGCCGGACGGTGATGTGTTGGTATCCATTGGTCAGGTCTAACGGCATGTTTGGTTTCCTCCTGAATTATTCTGCGGCTTGCAATTGGTCTTCCTGCTGCGCCGTCTGAACTCCGCCGGTCAGGGTGGTGCGGCGCATATCCCGCTTCTCGGTCGTATCCGGGAAGCGGCGTACGCGGTGCATGGTTTGGCGGTTGTCCCAGATGACCAGATCGTGCAGCCGCCATTTGTGCACGTAAACAAATTCCGGCCGTGTCGCATGGTCGTTCAGGTCGCGCAACAGCGAGCGCGCCTCCGGCATCGGCCAGCCGACAATGCCGCCTGCATGCGCTGAAAGGTAAAGCGATTTGCGCCCGCTGACCGGGTGCTGGCGCACCAGCGATTGCCGCACCGGCTTAAAGTTGGCCTTTTCCTCATCCGTCAGCTCGGTAAAGCCCAATATGCCGCGCGAGTACATCAGCGAGTGCTCGCAAATCAGGCCATCGACCTCTGCCTTCTGCCAATCGTCGAGCGCGTCGTAGGCGGCGCGCATGTCGGCGAATTCAGTATTGCCGCCGCGGGACACGACGCTGCGGCAGGACAACAGCGAATATTTCGAGGGAATGACCCGGAACGAACTATCCGAATGCCAGAGTTGATTGCCGAAATTGAAGAACCGCCGGCGGTCGTTGCGGTCCAAAGGCTCGTTATCCTTGCCCAGGTTCGAAACGTCGGCGATCTCGCGCCGGACCCGGCGCTCGTGATCCTTGATGATGTTGGATTTGTTGTCCGGCAGTTCGAGGTCGCCAAAGTTCTTCGAAAATTCGATCTGCTGCTCGTCGGTGATATCCTGGCCGTGGAAAATCAGCACGGCATAGCGGTCCATGCCGGCCTCAATCGCCGCGGCCTCGGCAGCCGTCAGCGGCTTTGTCAGGTCCACGCCCGATACTTCGCCGACGAACACCGGGTGGACCTGGCGGATTTCGAGGGGCATGCGGGGCAACCTCCATAACGGTGATGTTGGCCAATAATATTACAGTAGATCACTCTACCGCAACAACGGCGGAAATTGCGACTGCGGCTGGTTATGGGTTCCCATACTTTTTCCGAGCCCATCCCGCCGCAAATGGGGATCGACGCAGGCCGTTTATGATTCTTTGAAACAAATCGTCCGACGCGGGCTCGAATGTTGCAACATCGCCACGCCGAATGGCTGACCAAACCCGGCCATCATCGAACAAATGAACTCTTGCATAGAGAACCACAGATTGATGTTGGATAAACGAGTGATCTCCTGGATTCAGAAGGCAGGTTCTATCCGAATTGGATTTGCACGTCCCGACCGGTGCGGCCATAAATTTTCCAGAGCCATCGCGCTCCTTCAAAACAAAAAACAAGTGGCCCCGAACCGGATCGGACGGTGCCCCGGTGCCAGGAATAAGAAGCGCATCTCTGACTCGTATTGGCATCAAGAGTATTTTAGCAAAATATTCCTGTAACTTTCCAACTCTGAAGCGGTTTCACGCGGACGATCATTCCCAACCACGGTCAGGATGCTTTCATACGAAATTGGTAGGCGACCACTCTTTAGCTCAGTGTATTCTTTGCAATAATCATGACTGTAATTCCGCAATTGCGACGCAGTTTTCCTGCCATGCTCAAGCCATACCGTTTTTGCAATTTGTATTTCAGCTTCGCTGAGCGCATCCAGGTCCTCGAATTTTACTTCAGGCGCGAGACGGATTTTGCGACCGCCTGACATAGAAAAAAATTTGTCCGAAAGATCGCTTGCAATTTTCTTGTTTAGACAGTCTAGCGCCGATGAACACACCGGACCATGAGGGAGAGAATAATATTCATCCCACAAAATCGGCTGGCCGTACTGCCGAAAAAACTCCCGCTCACAAAGATACAAGAGTTTAATTAATTTCAATTTTTCGAGGGACCCATTCGCCAGCATCAAAAATAAAGCCGATAGATGCACGGCTTTTTCCGCTGCGAATCCAACAATCGCTTCATTTTCCAATTGCATCGCCGCGTCGTTCCGAAGCACCGTCTTTTCGAGGTTACCGCGCACCTCGCTCCCGTCTCTGGACCTGCCTCAAGCGGCAACCCGCAAGGCACAAAACATACATATCATATGTGTTATAAGGGCGGCAATTCCAGATTCTCTTATTGAGTCAAGCCAAATAGTGACCTGCCAAATTTACGATTTTCCAATTTTATTCCGCCCACCGCGGCTTGCGCTTTTCGATGAAGCTGGCGACGCCCTCGCGGCCTTCGTCGCTCAGCATGCAGCGGGCGAAGGCATAGCCGCCGGCCTGGCGGGCCTCCTCCGCCGTCATGCGGGGCAGCGCCATGATCAGCGCCTTGGTCTCGGCGTTGGCGGCGGGGCTGCAAGACCGCACACCGGTGCGGATTTCCAATTCCGTCGCGCCCAGCGCCGCCTCGGTCGACACGACATAATCCGCCAGGCCAAGCCGGCCGGCCTCTTCGCCGCGGAAGCGTCCGCCGGTCAGCATCAGCCGCCGGCCCGCCGGCAGGCCCATGCGCGCGACGACAAACGGCGCGATCTGCGCGGGGACAATGCCGATCTGCGTCTCGGTCATCGAGAACAGCGCGTCTTGCGTGCAGACGACAATATCGGCGCAACAGGTCAGGCCGAGGCCGCCGGCGATGGCCGCGCCCTGCACCAGCACCACGACCACCTGCGGTAGCGTGTTGATTTGGTGGAACAATTCTCCGGTGTCGGCGTTGGCCTTGGCGACGTCATCCAGGTTTTGCTCTCCGCCCTGGAAGACGCTCTGGAATCCCTTGATGTCGCCGCCGGCGCAAAACACCTTGCCCTTGCCGCGCAGCGTCACGCCGCGCAGCGAGCGGTCCGCGCGCACCGCCGCTACGATGGCGCTTAATTCGGCAGAGACCTCCTTCGACAGCGCATTCCGCGCCTCCGGCCGGTTGAACCAGATGGTGAGCCAGTCGGTCTCGCGCTCCAGCAGGAAATGTTCGCAAGCGGGAAGAGTGGAAGCTGTCATCGCGGGCCTCGGCGCGTCAACGGATCGGTACGCCGTAATGTGCCGGCACACCTGCAACGATGCGAGAGCTTATTTTGTTTGCCGCCGCACAAAAGCCCAATAGGTTTAGCGGCAAATGTTTTCCGTAGCGTCAGGCTCCCCCGAATGCCAGCAACCATCGCCCCCACAGCCACCAGCTTCCGCGCCGCTGACGGCCTGACCCTCGCTGCCGACCGGTGGGGCGGAGGCGACCAGTGCGTGCTGCTGTTCCATGGCGGCGGCCAGACCAGGCATGCCTGGGGCGGGGCGGCGGAACGGCTGGCGGCGGCGGGCTGGTGCGCCTACACCATCGACCAGCGCGGCCATGGCGAAAGCGACTGGAGCCACGACGGCGAATACCGCATCGACCGGTACGCCGAGGACGTGCGCGGCATCTGCCGCAGCTTCCCGCGGCCGCCGGCGGTCGTCGGCGCATCGCTGGGCGGCATCGCCTCGCTGATTGCGCAGGGAGAATGCGAGGAGGCCGTGCTCTCGGCCCTGGTGCTGGTCGACATCACGCCGCGGGTCGAGCGCGCCGGCGTCGAGCGCATTATCAACTTTATGGCCGCCAAGGCCGAGTCCGGCTTTGCAACGCTGGAGGAATGCGCCGACTACGTCGCCAGCTACCTGCCACACCGCAAGCGCCCGAAGGACCTGTCCGGCCTGATGAAAAACCTGCGCCTGGGCGATGATGGCCGCTACTACTGGCACTGGGACCCGCGCTTCGTCACCAATGCGGAGCGCCGGATGGAAGACCGCGACCCCGCCCGCATGATCGCCGCCGCGGGGCGACTGCGATGCCCGACGCTATTGGTGCGCGGCGGCTCCAGCGACCTGGTCAGCGAGGAGGTCGCGCGCGAATTTCTGGATCTGGTGCCGCAGGCAGAGTTTGCCGATGTGGCCGGCGCCGGCCACATGGTGGCAGGCGACAAGAACGATGCCTTCACCGACGCCGTGCTGCCGTTCTTGAGCAAGCATCATTAGACCGGACCGCAGCTTCAGGCGTTCGCCCGGGCCAGGACGAGGCGCAAGGCGTCGCGCACTGCCGCCAGACGCACCGCCGCCCGGTCGCCCGGATAGAGGCGATGCGCGGTTTCGGTCGGCGCGCCACGGCGGGCAACGCCCAGGAATACGGTGCCGACGGGTTTTTCCAGCGTGCCGCCGCCAGGACCGGCCAAACCGCTGACCGCGACTGCTATATCGGCATCCCGGCCAGCGATGCGCAGAACGCCTTCCGCCATCAGCGCCACCGTCTGCGCCGACACCGCGCCATCGGTGTGCAGCACGGCCTCCGGCACGCCCAACACCTCCTGCTTGGCCTTGTTCGAGTAGGTGACAAAGCTTCGTCCGATGCAATCGCTGGACCCGGCGATCTCGGTCAGGGCGCCGGCGATCAGGCCGCCGGTGCAGGATTCGGCGGTGGAGACGCGCAGGCCGGCCCGGCGCAGCGCATCCAGCGTTGCGGCGGCGAGGCTGGCGACATCGTCCGGAAACAGGCTCACAGCATTCCGCCCATCTGGATCAGGCCCAGAACGACGCCGGCATAGAGCCCGGCGATCCAATCGTCGGCCATGATGCCCAGCCCGCCGGGAATATTGCGGTCCGCCCAGGACGCAGGCCAGGGCTTCAGGATGTCGGCGGCGCGGAACAGCACAAAGGCCAGGGCGATTTCGGCCAGGCCCAGCGCCGCGCACGGCAGCAGCGCCAGCCATTGGCCGGCGACTTCGTCAACGACGACAGCGCCGGGGTCATCCTTGCCCAAGGCATCGGCATAGCACTCTCCGGCCCAGACGCCGGCGATGCTGACCAGAAGGACGCCGCCGATGAGCGCCGGCGCGTCGCCCAGCCAAAGCAGCAAGACGCCCGGCGGCAGCGCCGCCAAAGAGCCCCAGGTGCCCGGCGCTTTCGGCAACAGGCCCGCGCCGAACCAGGTCGCGATCAACGCGGCTATGCGACCGCTCACGACGACACCGGCAGGCTGACGGTGGCGACGGCATGGGCGGCGATGCCCTCTTCGCGACCGGTAAAGCCAAGCTTTTCGCTGGTGGTCGCCTTAACGGCAACGCGTTCCTGCGTCAGCCCGGCGATTTCGGCGATACGGGCCCGCATGGCGTCGCGGTGCGGGCCGATCTTCGGACGCTCGCAGACCAGCGTCAGATCCAGGTGCATGACCGTTCCGCGCCGCTCCGCAACCCGTCCGACAGCGTGCCGCAGGAACTGGGCGCTGTCCGCACCCCGCCACGCCGCCTCGCTCGGCGGGAAATGCAGGCCGATATCGCCATCGGCCAAAGCGCCGTAAATGGCGTCGCAAAGCGCATGCAGGCCGACATCGGCATCGGAATGGCCGGCCAGGCCTTTGCCGTGCGGAATGCGAAGACCGCCCAGCGTGACGTGATCGCCAGGACCGAAGGCGTGCACATCATAGCCAAAGCCGGTGCGCGTCTCGTGCGCGCCGGCCAGCAGAGTTTCCAGACGCACGAGGTCCGATGCGGTTGTGACTTTCAACAAGGCCTCGTCTCCCTCGACCAGCGCAACCTGCTGTCCCATAGCCTGCAACAGATCTGCGTCATCGGTGAATTCCTCCTGCGGCAGAGCCCGATGCGCCGCCAAAATCTCCGCAAACCGGAACCCCTGCGGGGTCTGCGCCCGCCAAAGGCCCGCACGCGGCTGGGTTGCGGCAATCATGCCGTCCGGACCGGAGCGCTTCAGGGTATCGACCACGGCCAAGGCCGGAATCGCGCCGGGCGCCGTCGCCAACGCCGCCAGCACGCGGTCGATGACGGACGGCAGCAGCAGGGGACGCGCTGCATCGTGAATCAGCACCCGGCCCGGCGGCGTGGGCAGCGCCGCCAGCGACTCCAGGCCGTTGCGCACCGAAGCCTGCCGGGTTGCGCCGCCCGGAACGGGTGTCACGTCGCCCTGCAGGCCGGCAACTGCCTGCGCGAAGGCCACCTGGTCATCCGGATGGATGACGCAACAGACCGACTCGATCGCCGGATGCGCGAGGAGCGCCTCAATCGACCACCGCAACACCGTGCGGCCGGCCAGGTTCGCATACTGCTTTGGGCCGTCGCCGCCAAAACGGCTGCCTCTGCCCGCCGCAACAACGATCACCGCGGTCCGGGGCCCGGCTGCCGGATTCAGAGTTCTTTTCGCCATGCGTCGCCGCATAGCATGCCTTTTCCCGCTGCAACAGAGGGGTTGCAAAAGCGGAACGAAATGCCTAATTTGCACAAAAGATGGTCACATGAAGAAATGATTATTTTTTATGCAAATGCAGGTCCCCTCACAACCCAGCGCCGCGGCGATATTGGAGGCCCTATCCGCTGCCTTGATCGTCATCGATGCCGACGGCGTCATTTGCCAGGCGAATTCCGCCGCGGAACAATTCCTCCAGATCAGCCGCCAGAGCCTGCTGCAACGCCGGCTGCAGGACATCGTTCCGGAAGATTCGCCACTACACGCCTTGGTCGGGCAGGTCCGCGCCAGCAACGTCAGCATTGCCGACCATGGCATTCCGTTGGAAACGCAGAGGATCTCGATCCCAGCGATTTCGGCCCAGATATCCCCGGTCCTGGACAGCAATGGCGCTGACATGGGTTTTGTCGTGTTGTCGCTGTCGCCGCACACCATCGCCCAGCGGATCGACCAGCAATTGCTGCATCGTCATGCCGGTCGGTCGGTGGCAGCCATGTCGGCATTGCTGGCGCACGAGGTCAAAAACCCGCTTGCCAGCATTCGCGGCGCCGCCCAACTGATGGAGATGAACGTCGCCGAGGACGACCGCGAACTGGTCGACTTGATCTGCGACGAGGTCGACCGCATCAATAATCTGGTCGACCGGATGGGCCTGGCGGCTGACCCTCGGGGTTTGGAGCGCGGGCCCGTCAACATCCACGAAGTGCTGGAACGCGCCCGGCGGATCGCGGAAACCAGCTTTGGCGAGGGCATCAGGCTTATCGAGCGCTATGACCCGTCGCTGCCGCCGGCCTTCGGCCATCGCGATCAGCTGATCCAAGTCTTTCTTAACCTGATCAAGAACGCGTGCGAGGTTCTGGGGCCCGATCGGGGCGAAATCGTGATCTCAACCGCCTACCAGCATGGGGTCCGGATCGCGGTGCCAGGCGCCGCAAAACCGGTGGATTTGCCGCTGGTCGTGCGCATTCAAGACAATGGTCCAGGCGTCCCGGACGATCTTCGCCCGCATCTGTTCGACCCATTCGTATCTGCCAAGCCCGGCGGCCACGGATTGGGGCTGGCCATCGTCGCAAAAATCGTGAGCGAGCATGGCGGCCTCGTCGAATGCGACAGCGAGCCGGGCCGCACCGTTTTCACCGTGATGTTACCCGTATCGATGGGCTAGGCCGATGACTTCAAAGAGACTGCAATGACACCCGCGACCATCCTCATCGCCGACGACGACCGCGCCATCCGCACCGTAGTCAGTCAAGCCCTGAGCCGGGCTGGCTACACAGTCAAAGCGACCGCCCACGCGGCGACGCTCTGGCGTTGGGTCGACGATGGCGACGGCGATCTGGTCATCACCGATGTCGTAATGCCGGACGAAAACGGCCTGGACCTGGTGCCCCGCATCAAGAAACGCCGGCCCGACCTGCGCGTCATCGTCATGAGCGCCCATTCGACCTTGCTGACCGCGGTGAAAGCCACGGAACGCGGCGCCTTCGACTATCTGCCGAAGCCGTTCGACTTGCGCGAGTTGGTCCGCACGGTGGAGCGCGCCCTGGTCGAGCCCGCGAACACGCCGCCCGCCGCCGAAAAGGACAGCGAAGAACTGCCGCTGATCGGCCGCTCGCCCGCCATGCAGGAAATCTACCGCGTCCTCGCCCGGCTGATGAGTACAGACCTGACCGTCATGATCCATGGCGAGAGCGGGACCGGCAAGGAACTGGTCGCGCACGCCCTGCACGACTATGGCCGGCGGCGGCATGGCCCCTTCGTCGCCGTGAACATGGCGGCGTTGCCGCGCGAACTGATCGAGAGCGAATTGTTTGGCCACGAGAAGGGTGCTTTTACAGGAGCAGTACAACGCACCGCCGGAAAATTCGAGCAGGCGGCCGGCGGCACCCTGTTCCTCGATGAAATCGGCGACATGCCGCTCGAGGCGCAAACCCGGTTGCTGCGCGTGTTACAGGAAGGCGAGTTCACGACCGTCGGCGGCCGCACCCCGATCCGCGCCGATGTCCGCATTGTCGCCGCCACGCATAGGGACCTGCGCCAGTTAATCAGGTTAGGCCAATTCCGCGAGGACCTGTACTACCGGCTGAACGTGGTACCGTTGCGGCTGCCGCCGCTGCGCGAGCGGGCGGAAGATATTCCGGACCTGACGCTGCATTTCCTGGCGCGCGTAGCGGACGAGGGGCTGACGCACAAGCAAATCGAGCCCGCGGCCATCGCCCGGCTGCGCCAACACCGCTGGCCTGGCAACGTGCGCGAACTGGAAAATCTGGTCCGCCGCCTTGTTGCGCTCTATACTGACGATGTCATCCGCCTCGAATCCGTCGAGATGGAGTTG
>JAYPXD010000027.1:0-2632 GCA_038135395.1 Alphaproteobacteria bacterium
CGTTGGAATCTCAGAAATTTCCGTCCCCGGCCTGGCCGGCGACATCCGCACCAACGTCGACTACCTGACGCTGCAGGATACCAACCTGATCGCCGGACGGGACGAGTTCGGCGATGGCGTCACGCTGCAGATTCTCTCCATCTTCCCCAACTTCATCATGCAGCAGATCCGCAACGCGCTCGCCGTGCGCCAGGTGCTGCCGAAAGGGCCGGGAAAGACCGAACTGGTCTGGACCTATTACGGCTTTGCGGACGACGACGCAGCGCTACAGCAGATGCGCCAGCGCCAGTCCAACCTCGCCGGGCCGGCGGGTTATATCTCGATGGAGGATGGTTGCGTAGGCGGCTTTGTCCAGCGCGGCATCGCCGGCGCGGCGGACGAGCGGTCCGTGGTGCAGATGGGCGGCGAAGGCGCAGAAACTCAATCCACCCGGGCGACGGAAACGTCGGTCCGCGGCTTCTGGAAAGCGTATAGGCCATTGATGGGGCTGTAACCGCCCGGTGCGCTTACCCGGTCAGCGTCCGCCGCACGGCGTCCAGCCAGCCTTGGTATTTCCGGGTGCGCTCTGCTGGCGCCATTTTTGGGCTGAAGCGCCGGTCCAACGCCCAATCCTTAGCAAACTCGGTCGGCGACGGATAAAGGCCAGCCTCTAGGCCAGCAAGGTAAGCAGCCCCCAATGCCGTCGTCTCTGTAATCTGCGGCCGGTCTATCGGAGCATCCAGCAGGTCGGCGAGCCGCTGCATGGTCCAATCGCTGACCGCCATGCCTCCATCGACGCGCAGAACCGTGTCAACATGGCTCTCTGCCTGCTGTCTCCAGTCGCGCCGCATCGCCTCGACCAAATCGCGGGTCTGGAAGCAGACGCTCTCCAGCGCAGCCCGGGCCAACTCCTTCGGCCCCGTATTGCGGGTCAGGCCATAGAGCGCACCCCGGCAATCCGCATCCCAATAGGGGGCGCCCAGACCGACAAAAGCCGGAACCAAAATGACATCCTGGGTCGGATCGGCAGCATCCGCCAAATCACCGCTTTCCTCCGCAGCCCGGATAATGCCCAGGCCGTCGCGCAGCCATTGCACCGCCGCACCGGCGACAAAGATCGACCCTTCCAGGGCATAGGTCGGACGGCCATCTAACTGGTACGCTATCGTCGTCAGCAACCGGCTCTGTGATTCGACCGCGACATCCCCGGTGTTCATCAGCGCGAAACATCCGGTGCCGTAGGTCGACTTCATCATGCCGGGCACGAAACATGCTTGACCGATCGCGGCGGCCTGCTGATCGCCGGCAACGCCCGCTATCGGAATGGCGGCGCCAAATAAATCAGGGTCGGTCTCGCCATACGACGCAGCGCTATCCATCACATTCGGCAGCATCGACGCCGGAACGCCGAATATCTCCATCATATCGCTGGACCAAGCGGCGGCATGCAAATCCCATAGCAAGGTCCGGCTTGGGTTCGTGGCGTCGGTTGCTTGAACGCGCCCGCCCGTCAGACGCCAAATCAGATAGGCGTCGATGGTGCCGAACGCCAACCGCCCCAGTCTGGCCGCCTGTTGCGCTCCTTCGACGTTGCGCAGAATCCAGGCACCCTTGGTTGCCGAAAAATACGGGTCGAGCAGCAGCCCGGTCTGAGCCTGCACCAACGGCTCATGGCCTGCCCGTCGCAACGCCTGACAGTCGCCCGCGGTGCGCCGGTCCTGCCAGACAATGGCATTGGCAAGGGGCTTGCCGGTCGCCCGGTCCCATACCACGGTTGTTTCGCGCTGGTTCGTGATGCCGATGGCGGCAATGGAGGCAGGCGCTACGCCGGCCCGGGCAATCACGTTGCGGCAAACTGCAACGACAGACTGCCAAATCGCCTCCGGATCGTGCTCAACCCAGCCTGACTGAGGATAGACCTGCGGAAATTCCTGCTGTGCCTGTGCGACCGGGCGGCAATGTCCGTCAAAGACGATGGTGCGACTGGATGTGGTTCCCTGATCTATTGCCAGTACATAGTGGTCCATGCCCGCCTCCTGTTTTGCTGGCTCCATCGGGCGGGGTCGCTCGGGGCCAAACGCAGCCGCCGGTCAGGCAGTATAGTCAATAATCTGCGCTTCGCCCGCCGCCAAATCCAACACGGCGCAGGATAACTGACGTCCATTACGGGAATCGCGCGCATCCCCCGCCGAACCGGGATTGACCACCAGCACGTTGCCAATCCGTTCGGCGACTTGCTGGTGCGTATGGCCATAAAGAACGATATCGGCGTCCACCTCTCCGAAGCGCTTCAGTTCCTGAGAACCGGGCAAAACATAGGCGCCCTGAGGCTCCCATGGGGTGGAGTGCACCATCAGAATCCGCTGACCATGCCGTTCGAGTTCCAGCCGGTAGGGCTGGGCCTCCAGCCATGCCACCAATTCCTGATCGACCCATTCGGCGGCGCGCGCCCGCACGCCCTGCGGGCCGAGGAACCCCCATTCGTGATTGCCCAGAATCGTCGGTATCCGGTTTTCCCTCAGCCAACCAATGACTTCATTCGAAAAGCGGTAGTCGTAAATGCTGTCGCCAAGGCACAGCAGTTCATCGACTTCTCCCATCAGTTCCACGGCACGCATAAGGCCTGGCATGTTGCCATGGATATCCGACACAA
>JAYPXD010000027.1:2642-17088 GCA_038135395.1 Alphaproteobacteria bacterium
GCGCTAGGCCTCCCTGGCGGCGATGTCGCGGCGACAGAAGCCGCCGGGCCAATCGATTTGCTCGATTGCGCTATAAGCCCTGGCCGTCGCCTCGCGGATCGAGCCTCCGAGGCCGGTAATCCCCAGAACCCGGCCACCCTGCGCCAGCACCCGACCGTCATCCGCGGATGTACCGGCATGGAAGGCAATGACATCCATAATGCCAGACAAATTCTCCAACCCTTTGATTTCCGATCCCTTCTTATAGTCGCCGGGGTAACCGTTCGACGCCATCACCACACAGACCGCGGCGTCGTCATACCAGCGCAGATCGAACTGATCGAGCATGCCATCGCGGGCGGCAAACATTGCGGGGATCAGGTCGGACTGCAAGCGCGGCAACAGAACCTGCGCCTCCGGATCGCCCAACCGGCAATTAAACTCGATCACACTCGGCCCGTCCGCGGTCAACATCAGGCCGGCATAGAGAATCCCCTTGTAAGGCGCCCCTTCGGCAGCCATCCCAGCAACAATAGGGTTGATGATTTCGCTCATAATACGCTCGTGCATGGCCGCATCAACCATCGGTGCGGGCGAATAAGCGCCCATGCCGCCGGTGTTAGGCCCGGTATCGCCATCGCCTACCCGCTTGTGATCGCGGGCAGTACCGAACGGCATCGCAGTTTTACCGTCGACCAACACAAAAAAGCTGGCTTCCTCGCCTTCCAAAAATTCTTCGATGACCACCTCGGCGCCGGCCTTGCCGAACGCGCCCTTGATCATCGCCTGCTCGACCGCAGCAACCGCCTCGGCCCTGGTTTCCGGCAGCAGCACGCCCATGCCTGCCGCCAGTCCATCGGCCTTTACCACCACCCGACCGCTTTGCTGCGCCGCGTAGGACCGCGCGAGCACAGGATCGCGAAAGCGTCGGTATTTGGCGGTCCGCACTCCGTATTTGGCGCACAGGTCCTTCATGAAGCCCTTCGAGCCTTCAATCTGGGCGGCTGCGGCGGTAGGCCCAAACGCCTTAATGCCAGCTGCTTCGAGGCGATCGACCAATCCGGCGCACAATGGGGCCTCCGGACCAACCACCACCAGGTCGATGGCATTGTCCGTGGCAAACGCGACGATTCCCGACAGATTGTCAGCGCTTAAATGCGGCAAGCATTCGGCCTCTTTAGCGATTCCAGCGTTCCCAGGAGCACAATAAACCGCATCGCAGAGCGGAGAGGCCGCAATGGCCCAACAAAGCGCGTGTTCACGGCCGCCGCTGCCGACAACAAGAAATTTCAAACCCGGGCTCTCCCGATAGACCTGTCACATTGGTGACAGGTCTTGTAGCATCACCGGCGATGACCACCAACAGCCCTTCCTCCGATCCGCTCGGCCTCGATGCGGTAATGCCCGAGGCATCGAACCACCCGGACTTTTCGGTGGGCGAACTTGCGCGCGCAATCAAGGGCATGCTAGAAGGCGAATTCGGTCGGGTCAGGGTCCGGGGCGAGATTACCGGCTTTAAGCGCGCCGGGTCCGGACATCTGTATTTCCGGTTGAAAGACGATGACGCGGTCCTGGACGCTGTCTGCTGGCGCGGAGCCGCCGCCCGGCTGGGCATTGCGCCGCAAGACGGGATGGAGGTGATCGCGGTCGGCAAGCTGACCGCCTATCCCGGCCGCTCAACCTACCAAATGATCGTCGACCGGATGGAATTGGCCGGCGAAGGCGCGTTGCTGAAACTGCTGGAAGACCGCCGCAAGGCTCTGGCAGCGGAAGGCTTATTCTCTGCTGACCGCAAAAAGCCGCTGCCCTACCTGCCCGGCGTAATCGGAGTGATAACGTCGCCGACGGGGTCCGTGATCCGCGACATTCTTCACCGGTTGCGTGAACGGTTCCCGCGGCGGGTGTTAGTCTGGCCGGTTGCGGTGCAGGGCGACGACGCAGCCGCGCAGGTTGCGGCGGCTATTCGCGGCTTCAATGCGTTGCGACCTGGCAATCCGGACTTGCCGCGTCCGGATGTGCTGATCGTGGCCCGCGGCGGCGGCAGCCTTGAAGACCTCTGGCCATTCAATGAAGAAGTTGTCGTTCGTGCAGCAGCGGACAGCCAGATTCCACTGATTGCTGCGGTCGGGCATGAGACTGACACGACGCTGATCGACCATGCCGCCGACCGGCGCGCCTCGACACCCACGGCCGCTGCCGAAATCGCCGTGCCGGTCCTGGCTGATTTGCTGGCAAATCTGGCCAGCCTGGAACGCCGGCTCACCGGGTCCGCCTGGCGGGGATTGGATGAAAGCGCCTTGCGGTTGCGTGGCGCCGCCCGAGGGCTGCCCGAGCCTGTTGCTCTGGTCGAGCAGGTCGCGCAGCGGCTGGACGATCAAGCAGAGCGGCTTACGCTAGGGTTGCGTACAATTTTGGTCGGTGCCGCCCAAACTCTATATGCGACGAGCGCGCGCCTGCGACACCCGCGCGAGGTCATGGCGCTGCACGCGCAGGCATTGGCCTTGCAGGGACGGGCGCTGGACCGGGCCGCAATCCAGATCCTTCGCAATACGGAAAGCGCATTGTCCCGGGCCGATGCTGACCGCCGCCTGCCGCTGAGCGCAGCGCGCCTGATTCAGGACGGGGACAGGCGGCTGGCGCATGCCGGCGCGTTGCTGGATTCGTACTCGTATCAACGGGTGTTGGATCGAGGGTTCGTCCTGGTGCGCGGCCCGGATGGCCCAATTACCGAAGCAGAGGCTGCGACCCCTGGCCTCAACGTTACACTGCAATTCGGTGGTGGCGGGGTGCGGAACGCCACTATTGAGGGCGAAGCAAAGCCACAGCAGCGCCCAAAGCCAGGTCCCAAATCCGATAAATCGAATGAGCCGCGACAAGGAAAACTGCTGTAGGCCCGACCAAATGGTCGAAATAAATTGCCCTGCCCTTAGCTGACCGCTCGCCGGAGGTGGTAGCGGCCAGCGCTAATCCCATCAGGCAATGGCAAGGTTTCCCAAGTGTCAGCCGGGATGCTTTGATCAGATGCGATCACTCCACCGGCAACCACCATTGGCGCCAACCGCTCCGCCAGGAATTTCGCGGTCGCGGCCACCCGGTCGGCGTCACCGCCGCCAAAGTCCGCGTGTGCCAAAGCAACGGTTTTGCCGACTTGTTCAAAGACCCGCGGCAGGGCTTCGGTGAATTCCCCCAAAAAAAGATCGGCGTCGTCGGGGATACAATCGGGGTGCGCGCGCACCTCTCGGTCAAAGACTATTATTCTGCGGCCAGGAAACAATTCCCGCAAATGATCGTATGTTCGGCCATTGCCCAGGCCTAACTCCAGCACGACGCCCGGAACACCCTCAATCAAACCCGCGGCCGTATTCAGGCATGCGCGCTGGGCCTGCATGCGGCGGATAAAACTGTCCAGACGGCTCATGCGGCCGAAGCTCGCGCTTCCCGCAAATCGGCCGTTGTCCGTTCCAGCCGCCGCGCCAGTTCTTTCATAACTTCAATACCCATTTCCGGGACCTCGGTCATCAGCCGGAAAAAGTGATCTTTCGAAATACGGAGCGTGGTTAACTGACCGCTGGCCCGCACAGTTGCCGTGCGGGGCACATCGATCAGAATTGCGATCTCGCCGATAATTTCGTTCGCACCAAGGGTTGCTACTTTCAATTCGCCATTCGGCGTTGAAACAAACACATCCGCTTCCCCCGCCAAAACGATATAGGCCGAATCGCCGGGATCGCCCTGGCGCATGAGCGGGCTGCCATCCTGAAACACCATTCGCTCGCTGGTGAAAGCCAGCAATTTTAACCGGCGCGGCTCAATGCGCTGAAACAACGGCAATCGCCGAAGCACCTCGACTTCCTCTGTTATCGACATGTTTCTTCCCAATCCCTGTTTAGTCAGCAGCCTCAGAATTCATATTATCGCCAACCGAATGGCTTTCGACACGTCCATTTTCGACCGAGAACACCTTGTCCATAGCATCCGCCTGCTCCGGATGATCCAATACCGCAATGATACCCATCGAACGATCGGTCGCCATCAGGCCGGCGAAGACGGCGTTTCGGGACATTTCATCGAAAATCGAGAATGCCTGGTTCACGATGACAAAATCCGGCTTTTTGACCAGAGCGCGGGCAAACGCCACTTTCTGACGTTGCACTGCCGACAGACGCCCACCGGCGACGCCTACTTGATACTGCAATCCAATATTCATGACCTGATCCCGCAGATTAAGCTCAGACAACACGTCGCTGACTAACGCTCTAGCCTGGGTTGCACTCTGCAAATGACCGAATGTCACTTTTCCGAACAGAATATTATCCTGAATGGAACTCGCCGCGTTATAATGCTCCGCATCAAAAAATGCCACAGATTGCTTAAGATCGTCCGGCAGATGCTCAGCAAAGGAGCGGCGCGCCATCAAAAGACGCTGCTGGATTGCCTCATCAATTAATCCCAAGCGATGCCGGGCCGGAATCAGGCGGAAGGGCAAAGACAAAAGCCGGCTGCGGTCCGCTTCATTCATCGCGCTCCCGGATTGACCGGCGCGATTGAGCCGGCCGAGCAAGGCCTGGAATTCGGGCAGGTCTTCCGCAGCGATGAAGCTGAACTGCTCCATCAACTCATGACCTGGATCGATATCGGCAAACAATTCGACCATGGTTTCGGCAACCTGGCGCCCGATCCGGATGAAGTCATCAGTCAGGCCGACCCGATCGAGCGTTTGCCGCATATATTCGTGCTCGCCTAACTGCTCCAGGTCGAACGTGCTTCCAACCGGTGTACCGAACAGCAGGTTCTCAGCAACGCTGGCATTCAAATTGTACTGATCCAGATCGAAGGGCTCTACAATCTCGGATGCGCCGCTTTCGTCAATCCGTTCGCGCAACAAGCGCCGCGCCGCCAGTAACTGCTCCGCCAATTCGGGCGCGGCTTCCGGATCGACCCGGCCGCGCAATCCAAATTCGTAAATGTCGTCGGCCAGTTGTGCGGACTGCAATGCCTGTCGCAAACGGGCATCGACCGCCCCTTCTGTCGGCTGTAGGCCTACCGCCTCATAATCAATCCAGTCACCGTCTGGATTATGCAGACTATTTCCGGCGACTTCTGACTCCGCAATCAACGCCCGCCGGCTATCGTCCACTTCAATCGGCGGCTTGTGACGCAAGGCGATCAGCAGGTTCTCCCGGATCGTGCTACCAAACAGATAGGGCTGGTTGCTGACATACCCTACCCGACGGCCCAACCGCGGTTCCGATATTTGCGCTAAATCTTCGTCGCAAATCGTAATCCTGCCGGAGGTCGGAACCGTTAGGCGAGCAAGCAGCCCAGCAATTTCCTCTTTACCGCCGCCGCTTGGCCCGATGAAAGCGACCCGGTCCCGGATCGGGAAGGATACGGAAACGCCCTGCAGGTAAACGGTCCCATCGTCATCCGCGAGGCCAACATTGCGCAACGCAATGGCGCTGTCAGCGGGAAACGGCGCCGGAGTCTCGCTTTCGCCAGCATGAACCGTCTCATCCAGCATTCCCGGCGGATCGAATTGTTGAATGACGGTTTCGTACTTGATCCGCGCATCTTCGCGCTGTTGGTAATATGCCAGCAGCTCCTTCCAGGGCGCATTCATATCCTTATGAGCGCTGATCACCGCGATCAAAGCTCCGACGCTCAAATCTCCCTTGATTGCCAAGTATCCACCCAAGGAGTAGAAAATGAATGGCGTGAACTGAGCAATAAAATTGTTGAAAAATTTTATAAAGAATTTTCTTCGGAATATTTCATATCGAATTTCATAAATTTGACCCAGCCGATCACCAAATTTTGACATTTGGTAGCGGCTGCTATCATTCGTATGGATCTCAGCAATACCACCGATACTTTCACCCAGTTGATCAGATAGCAATCGAACGGTTCGGACACGCTCCTTGGCCAGCATGTTAACCTTCTTTTGCAGTCCTGGAACCAGCGCTCCCTGTAAGGGGAACAAGGCGACAGCAGCCAAGCCAAGGAGGGGATCCTGCATCAGGATAAACACCAATAGGGTGATCAAGATGCCGCCTTGGTACAAAGGCGTAGCAATGGCGTCGCCAAAGAATCCCCCCAAGGGCTCAACCTCTTGGGTAATCATTGGGATAATTTCGCCCTGGCTGACGCGCCGAAAGTGCGGCAATGGAAACCGCATGATCCGTTCGTACAGAATATAGCGCAGGCGGCGCAGCATGCGTTCACCCAGCCTACCCTTCATCACGTTCAGCACATACTTCATGCCGCCATTGACAAAGACCAATGCCAAGAACAACCCGCACAGAGTAAACAAGTACTCGACGTGTTCGAATTCAAACCCATGAAATTCTTTTGGAAAACTGGACGGCTTGCCATTGATCGCTCCATTGACGATCATCTTCGGCAATTCCGCCTGAAAATAAATGAATGGAAAAGCAGCAAAGGTTAACATCACTAGAGTGATTTGCTGACGCTTACTGAAGGCAATGATAAAGCCGAACAGTGTCTGTTTCATAGAAATTCCGATGATTAACCTGTCACGCGCGCGAGGGCCAAGCGTACACGAATGTTATGTCGCAAACAATGTAGCGGCGGTACATCGCCTTTGCGCCCACATAAGTGTATGCTACCAGGGGACAAATTGGGAAGAACTCGCTGTGATCCATGGATTCAGCTATTACCAACGACCGGTTTAAGGAGCGGCGTATGTCTGACGCGGTGGCAAGGACAAACGGCGGCAAGCGGCTACTGATCTACAGCCATGACAGGGTCGGGCTAGGTCACCGGCGGCGATGCCGAGAAATCGCTCACGCACTAGTGGATGCATACGAAAACCTGTCTGTACTTATCCTTTCCGGTTCCCCGATTATCGGCAGTTTTGACTTCAAGCCGCGTGTAGACTTCATCCGCATCCCCGGCATGATCAAACTTTCTAATGGGGAGTACACCTCGCATGCTTTGCACATCGCGCCAGAAAAAACGCTGGAGCTGCGCGCGGCGGTTATAAGCGAGGCCGCCCGAATTTTTGATCCAGACCTGTTTCTTGTGGATAAAGAACCACTTGGGTTACGTGGCGAGGTTCGCGAAACATTGGAATTGCTGCGCCAGCAAGGAACCCGGATCGTGCTGGGTCTGCGGGACGTAATGGACGATCCCGACGCATTACAGCCAGAGTGGCAGCGCAAGCGGGCGCCGGCGGCGTTGCGCGATTTCTATGACGAAATCTGGATTTATGGCCTGCCGCAAATCTGCGACCCGTTAGAGGGAATTGACCTGCCTGTCTCGGTGCGTCGCAAAATGGTTTATACGGGCTATTTGCGACGCCAGGTCCACGTCTCACCCGAAACTGCCACTGCTTTGGTGGGAGATAAGCCATATATCCTTGTGACGCCCGGCGGCGGCGGCGATGGCGATGCATTGGTGGATTGGGTTGTGCGGGCTTATGAAAACGACCCTGATCTGCCCCATCGCGCGCTGATCGTCTTTGGCCCCTTCATGCAGGCTGACCAACAGCAGGCGTTTCGCCAGCGGATCGAAGCCTTGCCGAACGTGGAAGCCATCACCTTCTACAATCAGATGGAATCGATCATCGCCGGCGCGCGCGGGGTCATCGCCATGGGCGGCTACAACACATTTTGTGAAATCTTATCGTTCGACAAGCCAGCAATCATCGTCCCGCGCACGCGTCCGCGCTTGGAACAATCCATCCGGGCCGCCCGGGCACAGGAATTGGGTCTGGTCCGGATGCTGGACCCGGACAATGGCCGTCCCGACCGGGTGATGGCTACGGCAATACGGCAACTGCCGCAACAGAGCAGCCCGTCCGATTTCGTCGTGCCGGGCCTACTCGACGGTTTAGACAACGTCAAACGGCTGGTCGGAAAGGCCCTGGGCAGCGCCAGGCAACCGCCATTGCGATTTGCCGAGGCCGGGGGCGATTGACATGGCGGAGGTCACCGCGTCCCCAACCGTCGCGGTGGTATTAAAGGGCTATCCGCGGCTGTCCGAGACATTTATCGCTCAGGAAATTCTGGCGCTTCAGCAACGCGGACTGCGCCAGATTATCGTTTCTCTGCGCCACCCGACCGATACCAAGCGCCATCCGACGCACGCGGAGATTACAGCGCCGGTCGTTTACCTGCCGGAATATCTCTATCAAGAGCCTTTGCGCGTGCTGCGTGCGTGGTGGCGGGTTCGCCGTAGCCCGGCATATCGCCCTGTCCGCCGCCAGTGGCTGCGCGACTTATGGCGCGACCGTAGCCCGAATCGCGGCCGGCGATTTGGGCAGGCGCTCGTATTGGCTGCGGAACTGCCGGACGGCGTGGCCCACCTGCACGCCCATTTCCTGCACACTCCTGCATCGGTGACGCGATACGCGGCGACTTTGCGCGGCCTGCCGTGGAGCGTGTCCGCACACGCCAAGGACATCTGGACGTCGCCGGATTGGGAGAAGCGGGAGAAGCTGGCGGATTGTGCCTGGGCAGTGACCTGCACCGCGTTTGGCGCGCGCCACCTGCAGTCGCTGGCGCCGGAACCGGGCCGGGTTGAGTTGCTGTACCACGGGCTTGATCTGAGCCGATTTCCCCAGCCGGCAGCGACATATAGCCGGCGCGATGGCAGCAATCCAAACGAGCCGGTTCACATCCTGTCGGTTGGGCGTGCCGTCGAAAAGAAAGGGTATGATGACCTTTTGCAGGCGCTGGCGCTGTTGCCCGACACGCTCGCCTGGCGTTTTACGCATATTGGTGGCGGCAAGCTTGCATCAGCACTCAAAGCCCAAGCCAAAACACTGGGAATTGACGACCGCATCACCTGGCATGGCGCGCAGGCGCAGGAGGCTGTCGTCGCCGCCTATCGTGACGCAGACCTGTTTGTGCTGGCCAGCAAGGTTGCCGCCGACGGCGATCGCGATGGCTTGCCCAACGTGCTGATGGAAGCGCAGAGCCAGGGCCTCGCCTGCCTCGCGTCCGACGCCGCCGGAATTCCGGAACTGATTGAAAACGGCAGAACCGGTATGTTGACGCCCGCCAGCGACCCCCAGGCATTGAGCCGCGCCATCGCCGAATTGATCGCCGCGCCCGATAAGCGAAAATTCTTGGGGATTGGTGGAACATCGCGCCTGCACGGCGGGTTCTCGTTTGAGACTGGCATCGACCGGCTGTCGGCGCGCTTCAGCCTGAAGCGGGTGCCGATCCAAACACTCGCGGCGGAATAGGCGGCCGTCGCGATGAAAATCGCCTTTTATGCGCCGCTAAAGCCGCCGGATCACCCGACCCCATCGGGGGACCGCCGCATCGCCCGCCTGCTGCTGGAGGCACTAAAACTCGGCGGCCATGAGGTCTCGCTTGCCAGTCGGCTGCGTAGCCGAGACGCCGGAGGCGAACAGATGCGACAGGCCAGAATTGCCGACCTTGGGCAGCGGTTAGCGGCAAGGTTGCTGAAGCGTTACAGCCGGTCCGGCAATCCGCCGGACCTTTGGCTGACCTATCATTTGTATTACAAGGCGCCAGACTGGATCGGCCCGCTGGTCAGCGCCGCCCTCGGGGTTCCGTACGTTGTCGTCGAGGCGAGCCATGCGCCGAAGCGCGCCGGAGGCGCATGGGATATCGGCCATCGCGCCGTCGAACAAGCGGTGCAGGGCGCGGCGCGGGTCATTTGTCTGAATCCGAACGATCGCGCCTGTCTGGAGCCGCTCGCCAGCGGTCGAATATCGACGATCGCTCCCTTTCTGAACGCACACCCGTATCGAAGCGCCCATTCCATCCGTGATGAGCTTTCCAGGACCTATGGCATGCCGAATGGCGTACCGTGGCTGCTGGCGGTTGGGATGATGCGGCATGGCGACAAGCTCGCTTCGTACCGGATGCTCGCCGACGCGCTGCGCCCCCTCACCGACCGCGCCTGGCGCTTGGTCGTTGCCGGCGATGGCGCCGCTGCCGCCGAGGTCCGCGGCGCGTTCTCATCGCTCGGCAATCGCATTGCCTGGCTGGGCGCGGTCGATGAATCCCGGCTTGCGTCGGTCTACAAGTCCGTGGATGCGCTGACGTGGCCCGCCGTACGAGAAGCGTTCGGCATGGCCCTGCTGGAAGCGCAAGCAGCCGGATTGCCGGTAATTGCCGGCAATACCGATGGCGTGCCCGCCATCGTCCGCGATGGCGAGACCGGGCTGTTACCCCAACCGGGCGATACCGCCGCCTTTACCGCCGCCATCGCGCAACTGCTCGCGGACGATCACCGGCGTGAGGCGATGGGCCTAGCTGCCCGCGACCGCGTATTGCGCCATCATTCGCTTGAAAGCGCCGCCAGACGGCTCGACGATATTTTGCAGGACGCCCTATGCCACTTCTCAGCCTGATCCGGCACGCGCCCACCACCTGGAACGAGGCGGGTCTCATTCAGGGCCAGACCGACACGCCTTTAAGCGACAATGGACGCGCTGCCTTGCAGACCTGGGAGGTTCCGTCGCCGCTGTTGACCGCCGATTGGTGGACAAGTCCCCTGCAACGCTGCCGCGACACGGCCCGCCACCTGGCCGGCCGAACGGTCAGGACCAATGACCGCTTGATGGAGACGAACTGGGGCGAATGGCAGGGCTCTCGGTTGGCAGACCTGCGAACCGACCTGGGCGAAGCGATGGTTGAGATGGAGGGCCGTGGCTGGGATTTCCAACCGCCCGGCGGAGAAAGCCCCCGCCAAGTGGCAGTCCGCCTGCAGGCCTTCCTCTGTGAAGTGGCGGCACGGAACCAACCAACGGTCGGTGTCACCCATCGCGGCGTCATCCGGGTCGCCATGGCCTTGGCGACCGGATGGGACTTCCTCGGTAAATCGCCCGTCAAACTCCAACGCCCCGCGGCGCACGTGTTTTGGGTACATGCCGACGGCGCCCTGGAAATCCGAACCGCCAATATGCCTTTGGGAGCGCCGGTACCATGAGCGGCTCTGTTCTGTTCTGGGTCCAGCACCTGTTGGGCATCGGCCACCTCAAACGCACCAGCACGCTTGCCCGCGCTCTGGCCGCCGATGGCTTCGACGTTACCGTCGTTTCCGGCGGCTTTCCGGTTTCCGGCTTGCGGCTTGGCGGAGCAAAGCTGGTGCAGCTGCCGCCGGTGCGGGCCGTCGATGTTTATTTCAAGGACCTGCGCACCGAAGGCGAACAGCCGATCACCGATCGCTGGCGAACCAAACGCGCTGCAGCATTGATGCAGGCCGGTGAAGCCGTCAGGCCCGACATCGTTCTGACGGAATTGTTTCCGTTCGGACGCCGGCAGTTGGCCTTTGAACTGGAACCGTTTCTGTCGGCTATGCGGAAGAATGGCGCCTACATCGCCTGCTCGGTCCGGGATATTCTGGTGGAGCCGCCGAAGCCGGAGCGTCTGCTGGAAATGCTGGAGCGGACGGAGCGGTATTTCGACCGGGTCCTTGTCCACGGCGATCCGAACCTCGTGCCATTCGAAGAGACATTCCCGCACACGGATCGTTTGGCCGGCCGCCTTGCCTACACAGGATATGTGGTCGAGGAGCCCATTGAGGCTGCCGGAACCGACGGCGCGGGAGAAATCATCGTCTCGGCCGGCGGCGGCGCGGTCAGCGAGCCGCTGCTGCGCGCAGCGCTGGCTGCGAAGCCGCTTTCCCAAGCGAAAAGCCTACACTGGCGGGTGCTGTGCGGCGCGGGCATCGGCGGGTCTGTCATCGCGGACCTGCGCCAACTCGCGGACGCATCGACCATCGTCGAGCCGGCCAGGGCGGATTTTCCGGGGCTACTGGCGCGCGGCCGGCTATCGGTCAGCCAGGCCGGATACAACACGATTATGGATGTTCTGGCCGCCGGTATTCCTGGGGTTGTCGTCCCCTATGCGGGCGGACTGGAAAGCGAGCAGACGCTGCGGGCCCGCCGCCTGGCTGAGCGAGGGGTCTTGCAGGTCGTCGATGAAAAATCACTGTCACCACAGGCGTTAGCAACCGCTATTGATGCGGCTCTCGGTGCACCGCCGCGGCAGATCGGCGGTTTGGCGACGAACGGTGCAGCAGAGACAGCGCGGTTGCTTCGCAACGCTCTCAGCGCATGAATGTATTCGCTCCACTCCTCGATGAACTCGGCCGGTGGCAAGATCGTGGGATGGTCGCTTCTCTTTGGTGGCGAGACGACGACGCCATGTCGGTGTCCGCGGCATTGCAAACCCTCTTGCGAGTCAGCGATCAAACCGAGACGCCTGTCGTGCTGGCGACGATTCCCTTCGGCGCGACCGCCGCACTGGCCGAGCGGTTAGGGCGTTCGCCGCAAGTCCGAATATGGCAACATGGCATCCGTCATGCCAACGCCGCCGGTCTCTTCGCCAAAAAACAAGAGCTCATCGACGCCTGCCCCCAGACGCTTTCCGACTTGGCTTTAGGCCAAGCAAGGCTGCGCAGGATGTTTGGCGCTCAGTTCCAGCCGGCATTGGTTCCGCCCTGGAATCGCATCACCCCGGCATTACCGTCCCACCTCGCCGGGTTGGGATTTTCGGCTCTCTCCACATCTTCGGTACGGCGTCAGGCATGGGCCGCCCCGAACGTGCAGCTGGACACCACCCAGGTTGACGTGAGGGCTTGGCGCCCGGAACGCCGCTTTTTGGGCGCGGAAACCTGTATTCAGGGTATCCGCCGCCACTTGGCCGCCAGACGCACCAGCAACGTGGACACAGACGAGCCGACCGGCATCCTTTCGCATCATTTGGTCATGCCGGATGAGGCTTGGGGCTTTCTTGCCGCACTGTTCAAGGCTACAAAACCGCACCCGTCCTGCGAATGGGTTACGCCTGCCCTCTCACAGACACCAATGGACGCCCGATGAATTCTGAAGACGCCCGGTTTCACTATCCGCTGTCAAACCTTTGGCCAGACTACCTGCGATCAGCAGCCGGCTTCGGCTTGACTATGCTGCCGATGCCCAACGTCATCGGCGGAAATGTGATTGTATTAGGGATCATGCTCAGCCTTGCAGGCCTGTTTGGGTCCTTTGGGATAACCACCCTTTTGCGACACAAGAGCCGTGTCGGCGTGGATGTGCACGGCATCTGGATCGACGGGCTGCTCAGGAAAGCGTTGCGCTGGCATGACGTCGCCGAAGTCGACCTGCGGTATTTCTCAACCCGGCGCGACAAAGAAAAAGGCTGGATGCAATTAAAGATCCGCGGCCAGGGCCGGACGATCAAGATTGATTCAAACCTTAATGATTTTGACGGATTGATGCGGCATGTAGTGACCGCAATCACTCGACACGATCTGACGGTAACGCCTATTGGTAGAGAAAATATGGCGCATTTCGATAAGACTTTGTTTGCCAAGGAGGTTACCGCGTGAGCCAACTGCTTGAGGTCGAAAACCTCTGCATCGATTTCCGCATGGCAGGAGGCACCGTCAGGGCTGTCGATGGATTGAGCTTTCGCGTTCCGCCGGGACGGACCGTTGCTTTGGTTGGCGAAAGTGGATCGGGTAAATCGGTTACCGCGCAGGCGATCATGGGAATCCTGCCGAAGGTCGCCTCGATTACAGGCGGGTCCATCCGCTTTTATGACCCCGCCGCCAACGGCAAAGTCATTGATATCGCCCAGCTTGCGCCGGATGGCAGCCAACTGCGCAACCTCCGCGGCGGTCGGATCGCCATCATCTTTCAGGAGCCAATGACATCGCTGTCGCCGGTGCACACCATTGGAAACCAGATTGGCGAGGCGCTGGAACTGCACCGAAAGGTTTCACGTGCGGAAGCGCGTGCCCAGACCATCGAAATGCTGGGACTGGTCGGATTTCCGTCACCGGAACATTCGGTAGACAGTTACCCATTCGAACTGTCGGGCGGCCTCCGTCAACGCGCTATGATCGCCATGGCGCTGGTCTGCCGTCCAGCCCTGCTGATCGCCGACGAGCCGACCACCGCCCTGGACGTTACGATTCAGGCCCAAATCCTGAAATTGCTGCGCGATCTCCAACAGCATTTCCACATGGCCGTGCTGATGATCACCCATGATTTGGGTGTGGTCGCCAACGTCGCGGACGAAGTGGTGGTGCTATACCACGGCAAATTGATGGAGGCCGGGCCGGTCGATGAGATTTTCCGTAACCCCAGCCATCCCTACCTGAAGGCGCTGCTGCATGCCGTTCCTCGCTTCCATATGGAACCTGGCGAGCGGTTGGTGCCATTGCGGGAGGTTCAAGCCACCAGCGGTGAACTCCTGGCAGCCCGCAAACCTATGGCAGGCACAGAACCGATTTTATCTGTCCGCAACCTCTGCAAATCGTACGGGCAGCGCAAAAGCGGCTGGTTCGGCAAACAATCTTCGGAAAGAGTGATCGCGGTACGCGACCTGTCGTTCTCGATCGCTCCTGGGGAATGTCTAGGCCTGGTCGGCGAAAGCGGTTGCGGGAAAATCACAAGATCGATGGGTTTAATGATCACCGAAACGCCCCACGCCAGCCGGGCGGCCATCGGAAAAGA
>JAYPXD010000027.1:17098-21224 GCA_038135395.1 Alphaproteobacteria bacterium
GCAGTATATCTTCCAGGATCCGTTCAGCGCGTTGAACCCACGCATGACCGTGTTTGACATCGTCAGCGAACCGCTGGTCATCCATAAGATCGGCACACCGGCCGAACGGCGGGCGTATGTGATGGAGCTGATGCAACGCGTTGGACTGGACCCGCGCTTCCTCAATCGGTACCCACATAGTTTTTCCGGCGGCCAGCGGCAACGCATCGGCATTGCCCGGGCCCTGGCGCTGCGGCCACAGGTGCTGATCTGCGACGAGCCAGTATCGGCGTTGGACGTGTCGGTTCAGGCACAGATCCTCAACCTGTTGAAAGACCTGCAACGCGAACTGGGTTTGACCTACCTGTTCATCTCTCACAACCTGGCCGTGGTCGATTATATGGCTGACCGCATAGCGGTGATGTGCGCCGGACGGCTGGTTGAACTGGCCTCGCGCGAGGCCCTGTTCCGCAAACCCATGCACCCCTACACCCAGGCGCTGTTGATTGCCGTGCCCGAGCCCAGCCTGGATCATCCGCTGGACTTTGCCCGAGTCATGGATGAACGCGCGTCCAGCCCCGCGGCCTGGCCTGCGCCGTTCGCGGACGCCGACGGCAACGCCGCACTGGTTGAGGTCGAACCCGGCCACTTTGTCCGGCAAACCCGCCAGTCCGCCGCTGCGTGAAACGAGGCGCACCATGATCCGCATTATTACTCTAGCTCTGATCTGGTTGTCTGTCACGGGCGCCGGCGCTTATGTCGAAACCCCGTACTTCGCCGAGGCTGTGAAGGCGAACAAGTTGCCGCCTGTGGCAGAGCGGCTGCCGCAAAATCCGAATATCGAGGGCTTTCAGGATCACGGAACCGGCCCAGGCCAGCAGGGCGGAAAGCTCAATATACTGATGGCGAGCGCCAAGGACGTCCGGCAGATGATCGTCTACGGCTATTCCCGTCTGATCGGATACAATCCCAAACTAGAACTAGAGGCCGATATCCTTGATCGCTACACCGTTGAAGAAGGGCGGATTTTTACGTTCTATTTGCGCCGCGGCCATCGCTGGTCGAATGGAAAACCGTTCACCACGGATGACTTCCGCTATTGGTGGGAGGACATGGCGAACAACAACGAATTGTCGCCGTCCGGTCTGCCGATTGACATGCTGGTCAACGGCGAGCCGCCCCAGGTTGAATACCTGGATGACTATTCCATCCGATACACCTGGGCTAATCCGAATCCGTCGTTTATCCCGGCGTTGGCCGGCGCCCGCCCCCTTACGATTTTTGCACCCAAGCACTACCTGAAACAGTATCATCCGCGTTATGCCGACCCAGCGAAGTTGCAGGCGAAGGTGGAGAAATCCAAACGCCGGAACTGGGCGGCGCTGCATAACCGCAAAGACAATTACTATAAAAACGACAACCCGGATCTGCCCACGCTGGAGCCCTGGATCAACACAACCGCCGCCCCGGCCGAACGCTTTGTGTTCCGACGGAACCCCTTTTATCATCGCGTCGATCCGCAGGGCCATCAATTGCCCTATATTGATGAGGTCATCATGACCGTCGCCTCGTCCGGACTGATTCCCGCCAAGACAGGCGGCGGCGAAAGCGATTTGCAGGCCCGCTACCTGCGGTTCGCCAATGTGTCGTTTCTCAAGCAAAACGAGGAATCGAACGGATTTCGGACCTTGCTTTGGCGGACCGGCAAAGGGGCGGAACTCGCCATCTACCCGAACCTCAACCAGGAAGACCCGGAATGGCGTAAACTGTTCCGCGATGTCCGTTTTCGCCGGGCTCTGTCGCTGGCCGTCAACCGACACGAAATCAATCAGGTCATCTACTATGGCTTTGCGCTCGAAAGCGGGAATGGGTTGCTGCCCGTCAGCCCGCTCTATGACAAAAGCCGCGACCTACGGTGGACCCAGTTCAATCTGAAACTTGCGGCAAAGCTGTTGGACGAAATTGGGCTGAAACGCGACAACGATGGCGTGCGGATTCTGCCAGACGGCCGCCGCCTGGAATTCATCATCGAAACCGCCGGCGAAAGCTCCGAACAAACCGACGTGCTAGAGCTTGTACACGACTCATGGCTGGATCTTGGGGTGAAAACCTACTCAAAGCCAATACAACGCGAGGTTTTGCGCAACCGGATTTTCAGCGGCAAAACCCAGATGGCCATCTGGTTCGGCCTTGAGAACGGAATGGCCACCGCAGACATGTCTCCGGCCGAATTGGCGCCAACCTCGCAATCGCAGCTACAATGGCCGCGATGGGGGCAATATTACGAAACCCAAGGCCAGTCCGGCGAGCCGATCGACATGGAATTGCCGCAGCGGTTGTTCGACCTGCGCAACCAATGGCGTGAGATGCAGGACGATGCCGGACGCAAGGCGATCTGGCAGCAGATGTTGGATATATGGACCGACCAAGTCTACACCATCGGCCTCGCATCAGGCGTGCTGCAGCCGGTCGTGATTTCCAGCCGCCTGCAAAACGTGCCCGAGAAAGGGTTCTACAACTGGGACCCAGGCGCGCACTTCGGCTGCTATCGCCCGGATCGGTTCTGGTTGAAGCCATGATCGTTGTGAGCCGTCCTACCTCCTCCCTCTGCTCCGATTGGATCGCAGCATGCTAAACTATATTGCGCGGCGCATTATGGTGATGATCCCGACACTGGTGGCCATCAGCGTGCTGGTATTCATCATCATTCAGCTGCCACCCGGCGACTACCTGACCACGTATATTGCGGAACTGGAAGCACAAGGCGAGGCTGTGGATCCTGGCAAAATTGCCTTCCTGCGCGAGCAATACGGTCTCGACAGGCCATTTTGGGAGCAATATTTGGTTTGGGCCGGCGGGATGTTGGTCGGCGATTTCGGCTATTCGTTCGCGTATGATCTACCGGTAGATCAGGTGGTCGGAGATCGGCTGTATCTCAGCTTCCTATTATCCTTTTCTACCATTATTTTCACTTGGATCGTCGCATTCCCAATCGGGATATACTCGGCTACCAACCAGTACAGTTGGGGCGATCATGGCATGACGCTGATCGGCTTCCTTGGCCTGGCAACGCCCAACTTCCTGCTGGCGCTGGTGTTGCTGTACCTGGGTAAGGTATATTTCGGGACGTCCATCGGCGGCCTCATGGACCCAATATATCTCAATGAGCCGATGTCCGTTGCAAAGCTGTTGAGCGTGCTGGAGCATTTGTGGGTGCCGGTCGTAGTCATCGGCACATCCGGCACAGCCGGGATGATCCGGCGATTACGCGCGAACCTGCTTGACGAATTGCAAAAACAGTACGTGGTTACAGCGCGTGCCAAAGGGCTCGGCCCGCTCCGGCTGCTGACCAAATACCCGCTGCGAATGGCGCTGAACCCGTTCATCGCCGACATTGGCAACCTGTTGCCTCAGGTCGTGTCCGGCGCGGCAATCGTCTCGCTGGTGCTGTCGCTGCCCACGACCGGCCCGATGCTGATTGAGGCGTTACAGGCGCAGGATATGTACCTGGCAGGATCGTTTCTGATGTTCCTGGCGGCCCTGACCGTCGTCGGCGTGTTGGTTTCCGATCTGGCGCTGGCGGCACTGGACCCACGAATTCGACTGGGTGGAGGGTCTGACCGATGACCGACATCCGGCCACGCGAGCGCTCGAACCTGCCGCATACGGTCTCGGACGCGCCATTTGACCCCTACTCCGTCGAGGCGGTGACGCCGGAGCAAGAACGCTATTACCTTGCCACGCAGTGGCAATTGATGTGGTGGAAACTGAAACGGCACCGCCTCGCCGTCTGGTCCGGTCTGTTTCTCATCGCGCTCTACGCATCCATCCTGGTCAGCGAAATATTGGCGCCTTATGCGCTCCAGACACGCAACACGGACTATCTTTATCACCCGCCGCAATCGGTGAAGTTGTTTCATGAGGGCGAATTTATCGGACCATTCGTCTATAAATCCATCGGCGAATTTGACCTGAAAGATTTTCAATGGCGCTACAAAGAAGACCGGTCAACGCCACAGCCAATTCGTTTTTTTTGCTTGGGCGATACCTATAGCTATTTCGGTTTGATCGAAGGTCGGTTCCATGTGTTCTGTCCTGCCAAAGATGGGGAATTATTTCTGTTCGGCACCGACCGCCTGGGCAGGGA
>JAYPXD010000028.1:0-11713 GCA_038135395.1 Alphaproteobacteria bacterium
CTACATTGCCCGACAGTTCGCAACATGGTTCGCCGCGTTAGTTGCGGTCGCGTCTGTGTTGGTGCTGATTCTCGATTCGCTGGAGTTGGTGCGGAAGGCAGCGTCGCGGCCGGATGTCGGGGTCGGCACGGTCTTGCAGATGGCTTTGCTGCACTTGCCGCATATCATCGACATCGTTCTGCCATTCGCCATGTTGTTCGCGGCGATGGCGGCGCTCTGGCGCCTGTCACGCTACCAGGAGCTTGCGGTGGCGCGTGCGGCTGGTTTGTCTATCTGGCAGATATTGGCCCCGGGCATTGCGGTGGCCGCACTGCTGGGGCTCTTGAAGATTGTTGCGTTTAATCCGTTGGCGGCGACGGCCTTAGCCGCCTTCGAGGATCTGGAAGCAGAATATTTTGACAAGCGACCAAACAATCCGGTGCTGCATGGCACCGGTCTTTGGCTGAAAGACTATTCCGGCGCATTCGATCTGATCATCCATGCCGACACATTGTTACCAAAGGGGCAAGTGCTCCAGGGTGTGACGGTGTTTCAGTTCGTCGACCGAGATTATTTTAGCTCGCGCATCGATGCAAAAAGTGCCGTGTTGCAGGAAGGGGCCTGGACCTTCACCGGCGTGCGGGTGATTGGCCCCGACTCGCCGATGGTGGAGCTTGAATCGCTGGCCCTGTCGACCCGATTGAACTGGGGACGGTTGGAAGAAAGTTTCGCGTCTCCGGCCAGTATGCCGGTTTGGCGGTTGCCCACCTACATCACCTTGCTGGAGGCGGCGGGAGTCTCTGCGGCGCCGCACCGGGTATATTTCCACACGGCTCTGGCTGCGCCAATAGCGCTTGTGGCCATGGTGTTGATTGCGGCGGGGTTGGCCATTCGTCCGCCGCGGCGTGGTGGCATTTTTAGCCGGATGACGTTGGCCGCCATAGCCGGACTGGGGTTTCATCTGCTAACGCAGGTATTCTTTCGCCTGGGACTTTCGGGCCAGCTGCCTGCGGCGTTGGCAGCCTGGGCGCCCATAGGCTGCGTCACCATGTTGGGTGTAACCTGGCTTTTGTATACTGAGGACGGTTAATAGTGCGGCAAATGAAGGGTTTGATGAGTCAGAGCGTGTCACTGGGATTCGCGTTTGTCATGGCGATGGCGGCTGTTGCCTTGCAACCCTGGGCGGCGAGCGCGCAAAACCAGTCAGCATCACCTGCGCATACGATTGTCCAAATCGTCAACGATGAGCCGATTTCGACCTATGACATCGAAGCCAGAATGCGGTTGGTGATAACGACCGCAGGGCAGGCCGTGTCTGCGGAGGCGTTGGGCCGGATCCGTCACCAGGTGATCGAGACCCTGATCGACGAACGGGTGCAACTGCAAGAGGCCAAACGTCTGGGAATCAAGGTTGAAGACGCCGAAATTCAGAACGCGGTTGCCACGATCGAAAAGACCAATCGGATGGAGCCGGGCGGCTTGTTGTCAAAGTTGACGCAAGCGGGCGTCGATGTCGGAACGTTGGTTGGTCAGATTCGCGCGACGCTTGCCTGGCGCAAAGTCGTCGGCTCGCGCGCCAACAAAGCGACCGCTGTGACTGAGGCGGATATCGACCAATATTTGAAAGATTTGAAACAAAAGGGCGGCAGCGAATATCTGCTCGCTGAAATTTTCGTCGCTGCACCGCGGGCGCGGGACCTGCCGATTGCGCGCGCGACCGCCGACGACCTGGTCCAGCAGCTGCGCAAGGGCGCGCAATTTTCGGCGCTGGCCAGCCAGTTTAGCCAGGCGCCCACCGCCGGCGTGGGCGGCGACATGGGCTGGGTGGAGGGTGACCAGTTGGACCCTAGGCTGGCGGCCGCATTGAACGGATTACCCGTTGGGCAAATCGCGCCACCGATTGAGTTGGATGACGGCATTGTCATCTTGGCGCTGCGGGACAGGCGCGTCTTTGTCGAAGGCGGTCAAAAAGAAACTTTGTACGATATCCGCCGCCTATATGTTCCCTTCGATCCAAAGGCGGCTACTCCTGTGAAGTTGGCTGTGCTGCAAAAGGTCAAAGACGCGGACGCGCAGGTAAAAACCTGCGATGATATCGCCCCCGTTGCCGAGAAATTAGGGGCACAAAGCAATAATATGGGGGAGATGCGTCTCAACGGTTTGCCGGCGCCGCTGCGGCCCTATATCGAGCCTCTCAATGCTGGTGAGAAAACCAAAGTGTTGCCGTTGGTCGATGGCGTGATGTTGATGATGGTCTGTAACAAGCGGGTTCAGGCCGAAGGATTGCCGGACCGCAATCAGGTCCGGCAAACCCTGACAAACCGCCGTATCGATGCTGAGGCGCGTCAGCTGCTGCGGAGTCTGCGTCAGAACGCGATGATCGAAACGCCGGATCGGGGGTGATCGGGCCATGCTCGCCGTGACCATGGGTGACCCCGCCGGCATCGGCGGCGAGTTGACGTTAGCCGCATGGCGACAGCGGGCCAACCTGGATATTCCGCCGTTTGTTGCCGTGGACGATCCCGTTCGGCTTCGGCACCTAGCCGATGTGCTTGGCTGGGCGGTGCCGCTCCGCACGGTGGAAACGCCTGCATCTGCGGCGGACTGTTTTGCCGATGCCTTGCCGGTCCTTCCGGTCTCGTTGGCGGATCCGGCTGAGGCCGGCCGGGCCGACCCGCGTAACGCTCCTGCCGTCATCGCCAGCATCGACCGGGCCGTCGAGTTGGCGTCGACAGGGCTGGTCGCCGCGGTCGTGACGCAACCGATCCACAAGGCGACTTTGTATGGGTCCGGATTTGGATTTCCCGGTCATACGGAATATTTGGCGCACCTGACTCAAGCGGCGGAGCCGTCCATCATGATGCTGGCAGGTGGCGGGCTGCGGGTCGTGCCGATAACGGTGCACGAGCCTCTGGCCGCCGCCATCGCGCGCCTGGATGCCGCGATGATCGAGACCATGGCGAGGCGTGTTGCTGTGGCGCTTCAACAGGACTTTGGCATTGCCTCGCCGCGGCTGGCGCTGGCTGGCCTGAACCCGCATGCGGGCGAGGATGGCGCGCTGGGCGGCGAGGAAGTTCGGTTCATCCGGCCGGTGGCTGATCGGCTGCGGGCCGAGGGATTGCGGCTGTCGGGGCCGCATGCGCCCGACAGCATGTTCCACGCCGCGGCGCGAGCCGGGTATGACGCTGCTTTGTGCCTTTACCATGACCAGGCATTGATCCCGCTGAAGACGCTGGCGTTCGATGAAGGCGTCAACATTACCCTTGGCCTATCGATCGTGCGCACCTCGCCGGATCACGGCACAGCGTTCGATATCGCTGGCAAGGGGGTCGCAAACCCAGCCAGCTTCATAGCTGCCCTGCGCGAGGCCCGGACGATTGCGGACCGCCGTGCAGGACGGTAATCCGCCAATCCTGCCGCCGCTGCGGGATGTCATCCATGCCCATGGATTGGCGCCCCTGAAGCGCTATGGGCAACACTTTCTGACCGACCCGCGGCTGATCGCCCGGATTGCCGCTGCGGCGGGCGACCTGACCGCCGGCACCGTCTTCGAGATCGGACCCGGTCCCGGCGGTCTGACCCGCGCTTTGCTGGCCGCCGGCGCGCGCCAGGTGATTGCGGTCGAATACGACTCCCGTTGCCTTGCTGCGTTGGCCGAACTGGCCGCGGCCTATCCTGGGCGGTTGCAGGTGGTAGAAGCGGACGCGCTGGAGGTTGACCTGTCCACCCTGGGCGCTGGGCCGCGCAAAGTGGTCGCCAACCTGCCCTACAACATCTCGACTGTGCTGCTGACCCAGTGGCTGGCGCAGGCCGACGCCTTCGATTGCCTGACGCTGATGTTTCAGAAAGAAGTGGCGGAGCGTCTGGCGGCCGGTCCGCGCACCAAAGCCTATGGCCGGCTCAGCGTTCTGACCCAGGTGTTGTGCCGCATCCAGAAGAATTTCGACCTGGCCCCCGGCGCCTTCCATCCGCCGCCGAAGGTGGCCTCGACCGTGGTGACGCTGACGCCCTTGGGCGAGTCGCTGCCCTGTCGCCTGAAGACTTTAGAGGCCTGCACCGCCGCGGCCTTTGGGCAGCGGCGCAAGACGCTGCGGTCCAGTTTGAAATCCTGGGCCGGCAATGCCGAAGCCTTGCTGGCGGAAGTGGATATTCCATCGTCGGCCCGCGCCGAGGAGTTGGCGCCGATGGACTTCGTGCGGCTGGCCGCCGCTTATGAACAGTCGGCCGAACGCTGATGCCCCGGGCGGGATCGGCCCCGGCCTGTTCGGGCCGGAGCCATTCCGCCGACCTTACTTGCCGACGCCTTCGACGCCCGGCACGTACCAGTCCATGCCCAGCAGCATGCCGTCATCGGCCGCGGCCCCGGCGGCAACCCGTTCCTTGCCGGCCTGGTCCTTGATAGGGCCGGTGAAGGGGTGGAGCTTGCCGGACTTGATCGCCGCAATAGTCTCGTCCGCAAGCTTGCGCACGTCTGCCGGCACGGCGTCGCCATACGGCGCGATTTCGACCATGCCGCTGACCAATCCACCCCAGGTATCCTGGCTTTTCCAGGCGCCGTCCAGAACGGCTTGCGCGCGGGCGACGTAGTACTTGTCCCAGTTGTCGACGATGGCGGTCAACTGCGCCTTGGGTGCGAACTTGCGCATGTCGCTGGCCTGGCCGAAGGCATAGACGCCGCGCTGCTCCGCCACCTGCAGGGCCGCCGGCGAGTCGGTGTGCTGGACGATGATGTCGGCGCCCTGGTCGATCAGCGCCTTGGCGGCGTCGGCTTCCTTGCCCGGATCGTACCAGGAGTTGACCCAGACCACCTTGACCTTGGCATCCGGCTGTTCACTTTGCAGCGCCAGGGTGAAGGCATTGATGCCGCGCACGACCTCTGGAATCGGGAACGAGCCCAGATAGCCGATGACCTTGGTCTTGGTCATCTTGCCGGCGATTTTGCCCAACACGGTACGGCCTTCGTAGAACCGCGCCGCATAGGTCGATACGTTGTCGTCGCGCTTGTAGCCCGTGGCGTGCTCGAATTTTACCTTCGGAAAGCTCTTGGCCACCTTCACGGTCGGGTTCATGAATCCGAACGACGTGGTGAAAATCAGGTCATGGCCGCTGGAGGCGAGTTGGCGGATGACGCGCTCGGCATCGGGACCTTCCTTGACGCTTTCGACGAACGAGGTTTCGGCTTTCGCACCCAATGCCGCCTCGATGGCCTTGCGGCCCAGGTCATGGCGGTAGGTCCAGCCATGGTCGCCGACCGGACCGACATAGACGAAGCCGACCTTGACCTTGTCGGCGGCAAACGCCGCGCCGGTCAGCGCTACAGCGCCGACGATTGCCGCAGCGACCGTGCGGCTCAAACCCTTCAACATCTTCTTCACCTCTGTTCTGCGGGGATTACTGTATGATAGCGGCTTGTTAGAGGATTCCGTTCGATCGAGAAACACTGTTGCGTGCTGGCGCTGCGAAAGGATTTTCCATGTCTGCCACTCCCGGCCGCTTTGCCGGCAAGACCGCCCTCGTGACCGGAGCCGCCTCCGGCATTGGCCGCGCGATTGCCGAACGCCTGATTGCCGAAGGCGCGAAGGTCGCCGGCGGCGACCTGAACAAGGATGGGCTGGCTGAGCTGGCAGATGTGCACGGCGACGCCTTCGCCCATGTCACCTGCGACGTCACCAAGGAGGCTGATTGCGAGATGTTGGTGGCGTTGGCAGTCGCACGGTTCGGACGGCTGGACGTCGCCTTCAACGTCGCCGGCGGCAACCGTCCCGGCTACCTGCTGGACCAGCCGGAGCAGGATTGGCAGTTCACCATCGACCTCTGCCTGAAAAGCGTCTTCCTGGGCGTCAAGCACCAGGCCCGCCAGATGGTGCGGGCGCGCCGCGGCGGCGCTATCGTTAACATCGCCAGCCTGAACGCGCACGTGCCGATGTATGCCGGCGCGGCCTATGCCACCGCCAAGGCTGGCGTCGAGATGCTAACCAAGAACGCTGCGCTGGAGTTTGCCGACAACAATATCCGCGTTAACGCCGTGCTGCCAGGCCTGGTGCAGACGCCGCTCACCCGCCGCCACTTCGATAACGAGGCTGCACTTGCCGCCTTTATCGAACGCATTCCGCAACGCCGCCCGGCCCAGCCCGAAGAAATCGCCGCGCCCTCGCTCTACCTTGCGAGCGACGACGCCTCTTATGTGAACGGCGCCAGCCTGCTGGTCGATGGCGCGTGGGCCGTCAGCGGTTATCCGGATATGCGGCGCTTCCGGGGGGCGGTGCAGTTCAACGGCTGAGGCGGCCGCGCTGCCCGCTCAATAGCTTTTCGGCAGCCCCAGCACCCGCTCTGCGATATAGCAGAGCGCCAGGTGCGGGGTGACCGGCGCGATGCGATGGATGATGCATTCGCGGAAATAGCGCTCGACGTGGTATTCCTTGGCATAGCCCATGCCGCCATGGGTCGTCACCGCGGTGGTGCAGGCCTTGAACGCCGCCTCTCCCGCCAGATATTTCGCTGCGTTCGCCATATGGCCGGCATCCTCGCCGCGGTCATAGAGTTGCGCCGCGCGGAACGCCATCAGGTTGGCGGCTTCCAGTTCGGCCCAGTTGATCGCCAGCGGGTGCTGAATGCCCTGGTTCATGCCGATGGGTCGCCCGAACACGTTGCGCTCGCGGGCATAGTCGGTGGCCTTCTGCAAGGCGACCCGCCCGAGCCCGACCAGGCCGGCGGCGATCAGGATGCGTTCCGGGTTGATGCCGTGGAGGAGATAGCGGAAGCCCTTGCCTTCCTCGCCGATGCGGTCCTCGACCGGGATTTCCAGGCCGTCGATAAACACCTGGTTCGAATCGACATGCTCGCGCCCCATCTTGGGAATCCGCCGGATTTCGCACTTGGAGCGGTCCAGGTCGGTATAGAACAGGGTCAGACCATCCATTGGCCGCTCGGTCTCGCCGATATCCTTGGTCCGCGCGATCAGCAGGATTTTGTCGGCGACCTGGGCCGTCGTCGTCCAGGTCTTCTGGCCATGGACGATATAGCGGTCGCCCTTCCGCACCGCCTTGGTCCTGAGCCGCGTGGTATCCAGGCCGGTGTTCGGCTCGGTCACGCCGAAGCAGGCGCGCTTCTGACGGCTGATGATGGGCGGCAGCATGCGGGCCTTCTGCTCCTCCGTGCCATAGCGCACCACCGGGTTGAGGCCGAATATGCCGAGGCTGACCGATGAGACGCCGCCATTTCCAGCGCCGGACCGGCTGATTTCCTGCACCAGGATTGCCGCCTCGGTAATGCCCAGGCCGCTGCCGCCATATTCCTCCGGCATGGCGATGCCCATGAAGCCTGCGTCGGCAATCGCCTGGCAAAAATCCTCCGGAAACTGCTTATCCTGGTCGCGGGCAAGCCAGTACTCGTCGCCGAATCCGGCGCATAGCCGCTCAACCGCGTCCCTGATCTGGATCTGTTCTGGGGTGAAGTCGATGCTCATGCGGCTGGCTCCTATGCGATGTCGCTTTCGACTCTGTCACCTCGCGCCGGCTTAGGCTAGTCTCCGCGGCACGTTACACATCAGGGAGACCCCGTTTTGTTGCATTCGACCGACCGAATTCTCACCACCCATGTCGGCAGCCTGCCGCGTATCGAGGGACTTGCCGATCTGATCGTCGCGCAACGTTCTGGCGGCGCGGTCGATTCGGCCGAGTTCCAGGCGACGCTGGAGCGGGCGACGCAGGCAGTGGTGCAGAAGCAGCTCGATGCCGGCATCGACATCGGCAATGACGGGGAAATGCCGCGGCCGGACTTCACCTCCTACATCGCCGACCGGATGACAGGCTTTGGCATGGGCGGCGAGGTCAAACGTCCAATCCCGCTGGACGCGCAAAAATTCCCGGTCTGGTTCCGGCTGGTCAGCGATGGCTCGCGGCGGCGCCTGAATGTGTACGACTGGCCGCGCGCCGTTGGCGACATCGCCTATGGCGACGGCGCGGAGGTCGAGGCCGAATGCGCCGGCTTCCACAAGGCCCATTCTGCCGCCAATGGCCAATTTGGCGAAGCTTTCATGACCGCGGTCTCGCCCGGCTTTGCCGCAACGGCGCTGGCGAACAACCACTACGACAGTCATGAGGCGTATGTGTTTGCCCTGGCGCGCGCTCTCAAGCCCGAATATGAAAAGATCGTGAATGCAGGCTTTATCCTGCAGATCGACGCGCCCGACATGGGCATGGAGCGGCAGGGTTTCTTCCAGAACGATTCACTGTCCGATTTCCTGGCCGGCTTGGAAATGCATGTGGCCGCCCTGAACGAGGCGCTGGTGAACATTCCGGAGGCGCAGGTGCGCTTCCATTCGTGCTGGGGCAACCGCGACGGCCCGCACTATTTCGACGTGCCGTGCCCGGACGTGTTGCCGGTCATCTACCAGGCCAAGGCCGGCGCATTGGTGCTGCCGTTTGCCAATTCCCGCCACGCCCATGAGATCGAGGCCTTCCGCACGCAGAAATTGCCGGACCATATGGTCCTGGTCGCCGGCGCGGTCGAGACCACGAACAACTATGTCGAACACCCGCAGATCGTTGCGGAGCGCATCCAGCGCGCCGTTGCCGCCGTGGGCGACCGTGAGCGCGTCATCGCGGGCACCGATTGCGGCTTCGGCACCGTCGCGGGCGACACGTTTACGGCCGAGGACGTGGTCTGGGCCAAGCTGGAAAGCCTCGCCATGGGGGCGAAAATCGCCTCGCAAAATCTGTGGGGATAATTTGTCGTTGCTGGCATCGCAGGTCCGTTGGGGACGGCGATGCCATCTTGGAGAATGCTAAGCCATGACCTATTCCATCGTCGCCCGCGACCCGTCCACCGGCTATCTGGGAATTGCTGTCGCCAGCCGGTTCTTTTCGGTGGGCGCACGAGTGCCGCGGGTGTTGGGCGGCGTTGGGGCCATTGCCTCCCAGGCCTTCACCAATCCGACCTACGGCACCGATGGTCTGAAGATGATGCAGGCCGGCGTACTGCCGGAGAGCATTGTCGATGCGCTGGTCAAGCGCGACAATGGCCACTCGAACCGCCAGTTCCACATGATCGACGCCCAGGGCCGCAACGCCGGCTATACCGGGCTGGATTGCATCGACTGGGCCGGGCATCTGCTGGCGGAGAACGTCTCGGTCGCCGGCAATATGCTGGAGGGGCCGGAGGTCATTGCCGAAACGCTGCGCGAATATCAGGCAGCGATGGACAAGCCGTTCGCCGAGCGGTTGTTGCTGGCGATGCAGGCCGGCGAGGACGCGGGCGGCGACAAGCGCGGCAAGCAGGGGGCCGGGCTGGTGATCTATCGCGACCAGGACTATTCGTGGCTCGACATCCGCACCGACGACCATCCGGACCCGTTGTCGGAGCTGCGCCGGCTGTATGCCGTGGCCAGGGAGCGCTATATTCCCTACACCGAATTGCAGCCAACCCGCGAAAATCCGCACGGCGTGCTGGACCGCACAGCCTATGACGCGGAAATCGCGCGCATCGAGGCCGAGCGCAAAGCCCGTGGCGGCCACAGCGCGTCGTTCGCAGTCGACAAGCCGCAGCGCCCTTAGGCTCTGGTCCTTGCGGAGTGCTGTGTCAGCCGATCAGGGTCAGAACTGTAAATACCACAGCGGCGAGGCCAGCGGCAGCGGGTACGGTGACGACCCAGGCGACGACGATCGTCAGGAAGTGGGATCGGCGCACCAGCTTGCGGTGCCGGACTTCTTCGACGGAGACTGGAATATTCGCCGGGTCGTCGCCACTGGAGGATTGCGACAGCATTTCGCGGCGGCGCTTGCTGTGCCGTGTAAAATACTCGCGGAAGAAGCCGACACCGAACACCGCTCCAACCGCGATGTGCGTGGAACTGACCGGCAGGCCCAGCCAGGAGGCGACGATGACCGTGATTGCCGCCGACAGCGCGACGCAATAGGCCCGCATGGGGTTCAGCTTGGTGATCTGGTCGCCGACCATGCGGATCAGTTTCGGGCCATACAGGAACAACCCCAGGCTGATGCCGAATGCGCCAATCACCATGATCCAACCTGGAACTGCTGCCTTGGACGCTACATCGCCAAACTCAACGCTGTGCAGGATAGCGGCCAGCGGCCCGATGGCGTTCGCGACATCGTTGGCGCCGTGCGCGAACGACAGCAGCGCCGCGGAGCAGATCAGGGGAATGCGGAATAACTGGCGCAGCGACTTGTTGCGGTTCTCCATTCCTTCCGACTGCCGGCGGATCAGCGGCTTGGTAATGGCCCAAGCAAGCGCGAACACACCGACGCCTATGGCCACCGCCGTCAGCAGGTCGATTTTCCAAATCTGCTTCAGGCCTTTCAGGGCCAGATAGCAGGCGAATGCCCCGGCCATGATGGCGATCAGAACCGGAATCCACCTGCGCGCCGCCGCGATCTTGTCCGCCTGGTAGATCAGGTTGAGCTTGATAAAGGCCAGGAATGCCGCAGCAATGATGCCGCCTAGCAAAGGCGAGATGACCCAACTAGCCGCTATGGCCCCCATCGTTCCCCAATTCACCAGGTCGAAGCCGACGGCGGCGATGCCGGCGCCCATCACGCCGCCGACAACGGCATGGGTAGTCGATACCGGGGCGCCAATGACTGTCGCCAGGTTGACCCAAATCGCCGAAGCGATAAGCGCAGCCATCATCGCCCAGATAAAGGTCTGTGAATCCTGAACCTTGGCCGGGTTGATAATACCTTTGGAGATCGTTGAAACGACATCGCCGCCCGCGATCAACGCGCCGGCGCTTTCGAAGATCGCAGCGATAATCAGGGCGGTCACCAGGCTCATCGCCCGCGACCCCACCGCCGGCCCAACATTGTTGGCGACGTCGTTCGCGCCGATGTTCAGCGCCATGTAGCCGCCCAGCACCGCCGCAAATATTACCAGAGCTGCGTCATGTGATACGCCGGCAAACATTGCGGCCAGCGTACCTGCGGCGCCGAGGAACAGCACGGCCATCATATGCCCAACCAGACCGCCGGCGACGGTCCGGGTTGCGGCCTCGATGTGCACTATTTTGTCGAGATCTTTATCGAGCGTAGGTTTGGTCGGTGCCAATGGGCTCATCCCAATTGATGTTAGACGCAAAATTTGAGACCAATTCGGGTGCAGCGGCCAATTGGGATAGTATGACGGATAGTCCCTGGTCCGATGCTTTGGCTGCAGCCTTCTTCGGGCCATACCATTTGATCTGTCGTTGGCCGCGTTCTTTCCACTGGAGCCGTTGCTCAATCGCCAGGAGTGGGAAGACAAACACCGTGCATGGCATCGGATAGCCCTGCTTCAGCATTTTTTCGTAGCGGAACGAGCCGATTGCGGCGTGGGATATTTTGCCGACAATGCCGGCCTCTTCGGCGGCCTCAAGGGCCGCAACCTGCCACAATGGCCGATCGTTTTCCGGCCAGCCCTTGGGGACAATCCACCGATTGCGCCTGCGGGACGTGATCAGCGCCACGCGCAGGCCATCGACCGTTTCCACATACGGAAGCGCGGCAGCCTGAACCAGTGATTTTCGGGCGCTGAACACTCGGCGAATTCGACCTTTCCCTGTTCCATGCAGTCGGTACTCTGCGGAATCACCATAACTAACAGAAACGATACTGATCCGCAAATCCTAGGGTATGCGGCCCGTGGTTTTATGGTCTGCCGGAGAGAACGCAGAGCGCAGGATTGAGATTGCAGCCGGGCGGCCGTGTTCCTGCTGGTCCAGTCGGCGGTAAGGCGGCAG
>JAYPXD010000028.1:11723-20960 GCA_038135395.1 Alphaproteobacteria bacterium
CCCGTGAGCGCCCGCCGCCCTCGACAAGCGGTTGCCAGGCGCCATTACCAATGATCGTCCGCCGCCGGTTCCTTGATCTCGACTATGGTCAGATTCACTACAGGACCGCCGGGGCTGGCGGACCGGCGCCGCTGGTGTTGCTGCATAGCGCCGCCCAATCGTCTGCGATGGTGGCGGACCTGGCGGCAGCGCTGGGCGAAAGCCGTCTGGTGATCGCGCCGGACCTGCCCGGCTGTGGCGACACCACCGCCCTGCCGGATAAGCCTACCATCGAGGTCGGGGATCTGGCCGACTGGCTGGCGGATCTGCTGGGCCGGCTCGGCATCGGACAGGTCGACGTGCATGGCCTGCACCTGGGTGCGCGCATCGGCGTGGACCTGTCGCTGCGCTATCCGGGGCTGGTGCGCAAATTGATCGTGGATGGCAACGGCTTCTATACCGGCGAGACCGGCGCGGCGATGCTGGCCAACGTGGCGCCGGAACTGAAGCCGGACCTGGACGCGGTCTATCTGATGCGCGCCTGGCACTATATCCGCGATTACTACCTGTTCTTCCCCTGGTTCGGCCGCAATGCAGAGGACCTGCGCGGCGGCGGCCTGCCGGCGCCCGAGGTGATCCACGAAAAGCTGATGGAGGTGCTGAAGAACGGCCGGACCTATTTCCGTCCCTACCACGCTGCCTTCCGCTATCCGATGGAGCAGCGGTTGCCGCAGGTGACCGTGCCGACGCTGATCACGGCCGCGCGCAACGACAACGTCTTCCCGCAACTGGACCGCACCCACGCCCTGTTGCCGGGGGCTGTGAAGGCTTCGTCGGCGGGGCTTCTTAGCAAAACGGCGGCTGCCGAGACAGCCGCCGTATTTGCGGAATTCCTGGATAGGTAGGCGGTGGTTTAGGCCTTGCGTCGCCGTATGCCTGTCGCTCCGACGGCAGCGAGGCCGCCTGCCAGGATAGCCAGGACCGGAGCCTCCGGAATTTCTGCCTGGGTCGAGACCTCGACGTTGTCAAAACGCGCGCCGAACAGGCCGCTGGAGGCATTCGTAGTGTGCACGCCCAAGGTCAACTCGTGCGATCCGGCAGCCAGGCCGTTCAGGTCGATCTCTACCAGCTGGAATCCGGCGGTGTGGTTGGTGCGGCTTCCGAACGTCGCGCCGCTATCGACATAGATATCGTAACTGACTATGCAACCGCTGCAGGCTGTGCTGACCGCATAAAGGCTCAGCAGATAGTCGCCCGCGATGGGAGCGTTGAACGATTTGGTGGCCCAGACAACCAGGTTGGTACCGCCGGGTGGGGCTTCCAGATAGGTGAACAGCGATTGGCTTGAAACAGCCGTGGCATTGGTCTGCACAGAGGTTGTTCCGCCATAATTGGTGGATTTGACCCAGTCCGTAACGTCGCCATCATCGAAGTTGTCGGAGAACACCACCGCAGCGTGGCCGGCTGAGGCCGCCAGGGCGATAGCGGCACCGACGAAAAGGCCAATCATTTTCTTCATACGAACCGACTCTCTCTCTAGAATTTTATGAAATATAACTTATTCAATTAAAATGCATGTGCAAGTCGGAAAATCGAACCGGCTATTTGCCCTATGCCTTGAGCGCGGGTGGCGGCGGGTTGTCCTTCAGGTTCTCCGCCTCCCACTGGTAGGTGGCCTTGTCGTCGGCAGGATTCTTGGCCCGCAGTTCGCGGCGGGCGATTATCGGCTTGTAGATTTCGTAGAACCGGCGCATCTCGTCCACGGCGCACACATGCATATCCACCCGCAGGTCCAGCGTGGTCACGCCGCGGCGGCCCGGCCCGTCGCCGATAATGCGCAGCAGGGCGGAGCGTTCGTCGTAATGCAGGCCCTCCCCGGCCTTCTGCCCTCCAGCATCGCGCCCGGCCTCCAGCGCCTGCAACAGGCGCTCCGGCAGAGGCAGCGACGGGTCGCGCTGGAACGCCGCTGCCATGGCCTGCACCACCTCCGGCCCGGCCAGCACATTGCCCATGGCGACGAGGCCATCGGCGACAACATGGCCGGCCCAGGGCCGCGCCTTCTCGCCGGTGACCGCAAACGCCTCGCCTGAGCGCTTCATCACGCCGACCTGCCGGAAGTGGAAGCTGGAATCGACGGCTGCCATGCGAGCCAGGATGCCCTCTCGGCCCAGCCCTTCATCCGCTGCGCGCGCGCCCTCGATGGCCGGGGCCTGGTTGCCATACGCCTGCACGACGATGATGTCGCCGCCATAGCTGTAGAACGGACAGGTGCCGCCGGCGGCGATGGTCACGGTGGTCAGGCCGATGCCGACCTGATCGGTGCGCGGGCAATAACCCAGAACGGTGAAGGTCATGGTCGGGTCCTGATGCGGGACGGCGGACTACTCCGCCGCCACGTTGCCCTTGTTCGGAGCCACCTTTGCCAGATGGCCGAAGCGGTCGCGGTGGGCGGTGGTGTCCCGCTCCTCCAGCTGGATTTCGCCGGCCAGCACGCGGCGTTTCCAGTCCTGGTGCGCCGGTTCGTCGGCGTGGAATTCCGGCATGACCTCTTTCGCGAACAGTTCGAGGCTCTCGCATATGTGCTCGTGAGAGTTCTTGCCGGCCTGGTTCAGCAGGATGACCTGGTCGATATGGCTCGACTGCCAGCGGCGCAGTTTCTTGCGGATGGTTTCCGGCGAGCCGACGAGGCCGCCGCGCAGCGCACCCTCGACGATCTGCGGGTTGGCGGTCTTCCACTTGATGAATTCGTCCCACAGGTTCACCGTCGCCGCCGGCGGCCGCTCCCGCGTCTTGCTGGCGCCATAGAATTGCAGGGCGAACTGGAAGAAGGTCAGACCCTCCGCCCGTTCCCGAGCCTCCTCATCGGTCTTGGCGCACATGAAGTAGCTGACCAGCGCCATGTTCGGGTTGATGTTGTAGTCGCAGAGCTTGTCCAGCCGCTTGGTGATGGAATTGTAGTAGGCGTTCACCCACGCGTGCGCCGCGTCCGCCGAGACGAACTGGAAGCCCAGCGCGCCCATGCCGCGGCGTCCGGCCATTTCAATCGTCTCCAATTGCGAGCAGGCGACCCAGAGCGGCGGGTGCGGGCGTTGCAGCGGCTGTGGCACCACCAGGCGGCGGGGCATGGAGAAATGTTTGCCGTTGAACTCCACCGGCTCGCCGGAGAACATCGGGATGACGGCCTGCACCATCTCTTCCCAGATCTCGCGCTTGTCCTCGAAGCGGACGCCGAAAGGGTCTAACTCGGTGTTGCTGGCGCTCTCGCCCATGCCGAGTTCGACGCGGCCGCTGGACAGCAGGTCCAGCGTTGCGACGCGCTCCGCCACCCTTGCCGGGTGATTGGTGGTCAGCTGGATGATGCCGTGGCCGAGGCGGATGTTCTTGGTCCGCTGGCTGGCCGCACCCAGGAACACCTCCGGTGCGGGCGAGTGGGAGTATTCTTCCAGGAAGTGATGCTCCACCTCCCAGGCATAATCATAGCCCAGCCGGTCCGCCAGTTCGAGTTGCGAGAGCGCGTTCTGGTGCAGCGTGTATTCGGTATGCGCTTCCCAGGGGCGGGGGATTTGCAGTTCGTAGAAAATGCCGAATTTCATGGGGCGGTCCTCTTCGATTTGCAGCGGTCGAAATGGGTTTGGTTGTTCCCCGGATCGCCCGCCGGCCGGGGCCGGGGGTAATGCGGGGGCAATCGTGCTGTCAGGCCCGGAGCCTCAGTCATCACCGGCCAGCGCCAACTCAGGCTTGGAGCCAGCTGTGAAGCTGAAGCCGTCGTAGCCGTTGGCGGCAATGCCCTCGATCTTTTTCTTGTAGACATGCACGCCGCCGACATAGGGCATGAACACCCGCGGCTTGCCAGGGATGTTCGCGCCCATATACCAGCTGGCGGCCTTGGGATAGAGCGTCTGGTCGGCGACGTCCTTCACATGCATGGTCCAGTCGTGCTGGCTTTGCTCCGTCGGTTCGATGGCTGCGTGACAGTGCGCGCGCATATAGGCCAGGCAATCGGTGATCCAATCGACGTGCTGCTCGCACGACAGGATCATCTGGCTTTTCACGCCGGGCGAGCCAGGGCCGGTGATCATGAACATGTTCGGGAAGCCGGCGCACATCAGGCCCAGCATGGTGTAGGGCCCGGCCTCCCAATCCTTGGTCAGGGACCGCCCGTCGGTTGTGCGGATGTCGATTTCCTTCAGCGCGCCGGTCATAGCGTCGAAGCCGGTGGCAAACACGATGGCATCGAACTCATACTCGCTGCCGTCTTCCAGTTTGATGCCCTTTTCGGTCAGGCCGGCGATGGGGTTCTTGCGGGCGTTTACCAGGTGGACGTGCTGTTTGTTGTAGGTCTCGTAGTAGCCGGTATCCAGCACCAGCCGCTTGGTGCCCATCGGGTGGTCGTTCGGGATCAGTGTTTCCGCCACATTCTGATCTTTGACGATCGAGCGGATTTTGTTGTGCACGAACTCGCGCGCAGTGGCGTTGGCTTCGTCGCTGAGCAGCAGGTCCGTGTAGGAATAGAGGAAGCTGATCGAGCCGCCTTCCTGCCATTTCTGCTCGTACTTGGCGTTGCGTTCTTCGGGCGTCGCCTCCAAAGCGGATTTCGTCGGCGGCGGGAAGCCGGCAATGCCGAACGGCGTGTCGTACGCGGCCTCGCGTCGGGCGCGGTATTCCGCCTTGTGCTTCGCCTCGATCTCCCGGTTCATCGGTCCGTTGGCGGCGGGCAGAATGTAGTTGGCCGTGCGTTGAAACACGGTCAGGGTTTCGGCCTGATTCGCGATGATCGGGATCGACTGCACGCCGCTGGAGCCTGTGCCGATGACTGCGACGCGTTTGCCGCTGAAATCGACGCCCTCGTGTGGCCAGAGGCCGGTGTGATAGGTGTCGCCTTTATAGTCCTTCAAACCGGGGAAATCCGGTACGCGCGGGATCGAGAGGTTGCCGGTTGCCATGATGCAAACGGGGGCCTGGAAGGTCTCGCCAGCCTCAGTCTCCAGCGTCCAGAGATTGGTTTTGCGGTCAAAGGTGGCGTGGTTGACGCGCGTCTCGAACTGGATGTTGCGGCGCAGGTCGAACCGGTCGGCGACATGGTTGACGTATTGCAGGATCTCCGGCTGGTTGCCATAGCGCTCTGGCCAGGACCATTCCTGCTCCAGGTCGGGATCGAAGCTGAACGAGTATTCCAGACTCTCCACATCGCAGCGGCAGCCGGGATAACGGTTCCAATACCAGGTGCCGCCGACGCCGTCGCCAGCCTCCAGCACCCGGACGTTCAGGCCCAGCTTGTCGCGCAACCGGTAAAGTGCATAAAGGCCACCGACGCCGGCGCCGACTACCAGGGCGTCGAAGTGCTTCGCTTTGGACATGTTAACCTCCAGCGGATTCTAGATATGGCTCTACTATGCCAATTCCGAAGGCGGCGATGCAATGGAAAGTGGATTGCAAAAAAAAGACCGAGGACCCTCAAATTAAGAAGATAGCGAGCGCAGACGCAAGCAACAGGCCAACCGTCATATGCGCTATTGCCTGATAAGCGGCGTATTTCCAGCCTTTCCGAAAATCGCGGCTGATACTCTTGCCACTTTTATGGAGTATATAGAAGGTAAATCCGATCAAGGATACAATAAAAAACACAAGGAGCATATATAAACGTCTCGTCCTTAATTCATGCCCCGACTGTCTTTAATTTAACGATCACGCAGAATTTTGACGATTCTCGTTTTTTATTGGTATTTTTGGTTCGTCCGAATAAGTTGTGAATTTCCTCCACTTGTTCAGACAACCAAATACATTAGAATATATCTATGTCAATGCATAAAATTTTTAGAATCCATGAAAAAAATCATAATGTTGTGCTAGATTGGTATGTAGGTTGCGACCACGTTTCTATTTATGCGTACAATTAATGTTTTAATATCAAATTTTACTTGCAAATTGACGCCTTGGATCAGCCAAAGCGGCCCGCTGCCTCGAAGAGGGAGCGGGCCGGCAATTGGTTTAGCGCTGATTGCGGCCTACAGTTGGCGCGCGACAAATTCCCAGTTCACCATGTTGTCCAAGAATGCCTTGAGGTAGTCCGGACGGCGGTTGCGGTAGTCGATGTAGTAGCTGTGCTCCCAAACATCGCAGCCGAGCAGGGCTTTCTGGCCGGCAAAGCAGAGCGGATTGACGCCGTTCGGCGTGGAGGTCACTTCCAGCTTGCCATTGGCGGTCGAAACCAGCCACACCCAGCCGCTGCCGAACTGGCCGGCGCCCTTGGCGGCAAACTGGGCTTTGAAGTCGTCAACCGAGCCAAAGCTGTCTTTGATGCGCTTTTCCAGCTCGCCCGGCATGGCGCCGCCGCCATTTTTCTTCATGCATTCCCAGAACAGGATGTGGTTCCAGTGCTGGGAAGAGTTGTTGAAGATGCCAGCCTTGTCGGCGACGTTGTAGGTTTTGCGGACGATGTCTTCGAGCGAAGCGTTCTCGAATTCGTTGCCCTTCACCATGTTGTTCAGGTTGGTGATATAGGTCTGGTGGTGCTTGCCATGGTGGAATTCCAGGGTCTCCTGGGACATATACGGAGCAAGCGCATCGATCGCGTACGGCAGATCGGGCAAGGTAAAGGCCATGGGAAATCCCCTTTTCGGAAGCTGCGGGTATTAGCAATGAAACACGTGAAGGCCAGACGCGGCCTTAGCGCCACTACTTAAGGCGCGGAAGAACGCATGTCGAGAGTGGTTCTCAGTCCAGCGTTTCTACATTGCCGCGACCTGGTGCGTAAGGCTGACCCCGACCGGCTCTTGCTGGCCGAATTGGCGCCCGAGGCGCAGCGGCCGGCGCTTTGGGCGCTCGCGGCTTTTAACTGGGAGGTGGAGCGCATTCCGGAACGGGTCAGCGAGCCGATGCTGGGCGCGATCCGGCGGCAATGGTGGAGCGACGCCTGGGAAGAGATCGCGGCCGGCTCGCCCCGCCGCCACCCGGTAGTCGAGGCGTTGGCGGAGGCGAACGAGCGCACAAGCTTCGATCTGGCCATAGTCGAGGCAATCCTGCAGGGCCGGGGGGCGGAACAGGACGGGCCGCCGGGCGATATGGCAGACCTGGAACGCTGGGCCTGTCAGGTCGGCGGCGGACTGGCACGGCTGGAGGCGCAGGCGCTGGGCCTGACCGATACCGATGCGCCGGCGGGGATCGGCGCGGCCTGGGCGCAGATCGGCGTTCTGCGCGGCTTGCCGCTGATGCGTCGCCGGGGCCGCCATCTCTTGCCCGCCGCCTTGCTGGCGGAACACCGGGTGAGCCTGGACGCGTTGAACCCCGGATCACTGCCGCCCGGATGGCAACCGCTCGTGGGTGCGGTGGCGGCATCCGCCCAATCGCATTTGGGGGACAGCGGGCCGTTGCCGCCGCTGTTCCGCGGCTATCGCCGTCTGGGTCGGTTGTATCAGGATCGGATGCGGCAGGCGGACTGGAACCTGTTCGATGCCCGAATCAATGCGCCGACCATGGGCCGGGCCTGGCAGGTGCTGCGGGTAAGGCTTGGATGGTGATCCGGCGGGGCCGCGCCCGCGTTACAGCACCTGGGCGATATCGATCACTTCGCGCGTGCGCACCACGCGATCCTGCCAGACCCGGTCGAATTCCGCGATCAATGACTTGATGGCCGCACTGCCCATGACGGTGCGGGCGTCGGCTAACGAGGCAAACTCATAAAGCGCGATATGGACGCCCGGGGTCACATCGCTCCAGCCGCGACGGGCGCTAGTCGCTTGAAAGGCCTTCAGCGCGTCCGGCAAGTGTTCGTTTTGATACCATGTCTCAAAGGCGGCGCGATCGCTGTCTCGCACCTCGGCCCGTACAATGAGATACGCTGTCATCGGCGCTAGCTCCAGTGTCTGAAAAGCGGTCAGACTAGCGGGCCGGCAGGCTGTTCGACAATCGCGTCGTGGCGGCGCGCGGGCTAGCCGTAAAATCCGCTCGCCAGCACGAGGCGGGGCTGGCACACTCTGCCACGGCTGTGCTCGCAATCAGCACCACAACCTCAGGAGGAAAATTCCATGAAATTCGGTTATTTCACCATGCCCTCCCACCCGCCGGAGCGGGGCTTGAAGGCTGGTCACGACTATGACCTGATGACCTTCCGCTGGCTCGACTAGCTGGGTTATGAGGAAATTTGGATTGGCGAACACCACACGGCTCCTTGGGAACCGCACCCGAGCCCGGACCTGCTGATTGCGCAGTCGCTGCGGGAAACCAAGAACATCCGCATCGGCCCCGGCGGGTTCCTGCTGCCATACCACCACCCGGCTGAGTTGGCGAACCGCGTCGCCATGCTTGACCACCTTTCGGAAGGCCGCCTGAATTTCGGCGTCGCGGCATCAGGCCTGCCCAGCGACTGGACCATGTTCAATGTCGACGGCATGAGCGGCCAAAACCGCGATATGACGCGCGAGGCTTTGGACATCATCCTGAAAATGTGGACGGAGCAGACGTTCGATCACAAGGGCAAGTTCTGGCACGTTACCAAGGGCGAAGAGATGTTTGGCTTCCTGCGCCCGCATATCAAGCCATTGCAAACGCCTCACCCGCCGATCGGCGTCGCCGGGCTCTCGAAGAATTCCGATACCCTGAAAATGGCGGGCGAGTTCGGCTATATGCCTATGAGTCTGAACCTGAACCCGGCCTATGTCGGCAGCCATTCGGACGCGGTCGAGGAAGGCGCGCGCAAGTCGGGCCGCAAGCCGGATAGTGGCGAATGGCGCATGGTGCGCGAGATCTTTGTCGCCGAGACCGATCAGAAGGCCTGGGATTTGGCGGTCAATGGCCCGATGGGCCGCATGATGCGGGAATACTTCCTGCCGTTGTTGGCCCAGTTCGGCTTCCTGGAATACCTAAAGCATGACCCCAGCGTGCCGGACAGCGACGTTACCGTCGAATACTGCGCCAAGCACAATTGGCTGATCGGCTCGCCCAACACCGTCGCCGAGAAAATCGAGCAGGTCTATGAGGATGTCGGCGGCTTCGGCCAGTTGTTGGTGTTCGGCTTCGATTATGCCGATACGCCGGAGGTCTGGAAGAACTCGCTGACATTGATCAAGAACGAGGTCGGGCCGAAAGTGGCGCACCTCAATCCATCGACCAAAGCTGTAGCGGCGGAATAGCGAAAGGCGCAGGCGTCACGGCAATAGCGCCGGTCCAGGGAAACCTGGATCGGCTCTACCGGTCGTCGGGCGGCACGGTCTCGAATTTCGCAGAGAACGCGGCGACGTCTTCCTTTGAGTGCTTCAGATG
>JAYPXD010000029.1:0-1239 GCA_038135395.1 Alphaproteobacteria bacterium
GCGCTGGCGAGGTCCGGCACCGGCATGCCCGCCAGCTTTGCGCCCAGCAGGGCCGATACCGCCAACGCGCCCCACGGCATCAGGCTCATGCCGATGAGGCCCAGGGCGATGGTCAGCCGGCGCTCGAACATGGCCAGCATCAATGGGACCGTGACCAGCAGCGACACGCCGAAGCCAGTCAGCGACTCCAGCATGACGCCGACGCCGGCCACCAGCACAACCGCAGCCTTCGGCGGGTCCAACTGTAGGGCAGCGATGACCCGGCTGATCGCGTCCAACGAACCAACGCGGCGGCACACCTCAACATACAGCAGCCCGGCGACTATCACCGAGCCGACCAGGCTGGTCAGCAACAGGCCGTCTTCGACTGCGTGCGGCAGCGCCAGCGCATCGACCGGCGCAAACACGCCGCTGAGCCACAGCGCAGCGGTCACGGCAAAAGCCGCGCTGGCGGCGACAAGGCCGCTGCTATGCAATCCCAGCACCGCAACGATGACCACCGCGCAGGGCAACAGGGCGAGCAAGGCGGTCACGCTGGCGACCTCATGAAGCGCGGGTTGGCGCGATGCGCGCCGCTGGCGTCAGGCTTTAACCTTAAGGCTGATGATCGTATCGGGCGTATCGACCGAGCCGTTCATCGCCGACGAGCCTTTTTTGATGGAGTCGACATGTTCCATGCCCGCGGTGACCTGGCCCCATACCGTGTATTGGCCGTCCAGGTGGGGGGAGCGGTCGAACATGATGAAGAACTGGCTGTCGGCGCTGTTCGGGCTCTGCGCACGCGCCATGCCCAGCGTACCGCGCTCGAACTTGGCATTGGTAAACTCGGCCGCCAGGTTCTTGCCAGACCCGCCGGTGCCGGTGCCCTGCGGGCAACCGGTCTGAGCCATGAAGCCGTCGATGACGCGATGGAACTTCAGGCCATCATAGAAGCCGCTCTCGACCAGTTCCTTGATCCGGGCGCAATGATTCGGCGCCAGGTCGGGGCGCATCTGGATGGTGACGGAGCCATCTTTCAGCTCCAGGATCAGGGTATCGCTCATATGGGTGTCTCCAATTCGTTAGGAGCGGGGAACCTAGCCTCGACGGGGCCGGATCACAACGGTATCAAAGCCGCGGCACGACCTCAGCGGCGAAGCGCTCCATCTGCTCCATCTGCGCTTTAGCGCTGTCGCCGCGGTAGCGCACTACGATCTTTGGAAATCCCGCGTCGATGATCGCCTTCAGGTCGTCGGCGAT
>JAYPXD010000029.1:1249-20783 GCA_038135395.1 Alphaproteobacteria bacterium
CTGCTGTTGCGAGCCGCTGCCGATCTCGCGCCCGCCAAAGACGCTCTGTTTCGGCTCGCCCGGATTGATGAAGATTTTGTAGACCAGATCCAGGTCCTCGAACCGGCGGCCTTCTTCACCGGCGATGCGTTTCAATGCCGCCAGCCGCTCGGTCATCTGCTCCGGACCCAGCGCCGTCGCCAGCCAGCCGTCATTGCGGCAGACCCGGCGCAGCGCCGGGTTGGAGACGCCGCCGATCAGCACCGGTGGGTGGGGCTTCTGGAAGGAGCCCGGCACGGAATGCACAGGCGGAAAGCTGTAAGTCTCGCCCTGGTAGCCGACCTCGCCGCCGGCTGACAGCGCCTTGAAGATTTCCAGGTATTCGTCCGTCGCCTTGCCGCGCAGTTTGAAGTCCGGGGTGTCCAGGACCTCGAACTCCTCCTCAAGCCAGCCGACGCCTGCCCCCAGGATCACGCGGCCGCCGGAGAACTGGTCGATGGTGATCAGCATCCGCGCCAGCAACACCGGGTTGCGGTAGGGAATAATCAGCACCGCCGTGCCGATCTTCACCCGCTTCGTCGCGCCGGCCAGCACGCCCATGGCGGCGATCGGCTCCAGCAACGGGTCGGCGGTGGGGGCGGGAAATTTGCCGGTGGCGCTGAAGGGGTAGCGCGACTTGATCTCCGCCGGAAAGACGACATGGTCGGCCAGCCAGATTGATTCGAAGCCGGCGTTCTCGGCGAACTGGGCCAGCGTAGTGATGGTCTCGGGATTGGCCAATGGGCCATAGATGCCGACGTCGAGGCCGAATTGGTTCATGGTGGCCATTGGGGTTTCCTCAGAGTTTCGGGCCGATCCGCACCGCCGCCGCCGGATGATTGTCCGCCAGCCGCGCCCGGCCGAACAGCTTAGTGCGTAAGGGGCCCGGAGTGTACGCCGTTTTGTACCGTCCGCGCGCCTGCAACTCCGGGACGACGTGGTTAACGAAGTCCTCGAACGTTTCCGGCATCACAGCGTAGGCGAGATTGAAGCCATCAACGCCGGTCCGGTCGACCCAGGAGATGATTTCCTCCGCCACATCCGCGCCCGTGCCGGTAAAAATCGGCGTGCGGCCGCCGACGCCGGCGAATTCCGCCATCTGGCGGATGGTCGAGTAGGGGTTGCCGCTGGCCCGCGCCAGTGTTTCCAGCGCTGTTTGGGTCGCGTCCGTTTCGAGGTTTCCCAGCGCAGAAACCGGGGTATCCAGGTCATAGTCGGCGAGGTTGACGCCCATCGCGCCGGATAGCTGCGCCAGCGCGCCTTCGGTCCGTACGTAACGCCGGTAGTCGGCCAATTTTGCCTCGGCTTCCACTTTTGTTGGGCCGACGACGGGGGTGCAGATGGCGAAGATTTTCAGGTCGTCCGGCCGGCGTCCTGCCGCGACCGCGCGGCTTCGCATATAGGCCACATAGCCCTTGATCCACTCGGGAGAGGTGGCGGCGATGAACAGGCATTCGGCGTTTCGGGCCGCAAATTCCCGCCCCTTCGGCGATGCGCCGGCCTGATACAATAGCGGCGTCCGCTGGGGCGAGGGCTCGCACAGGTGCATGGCGTCCAATTGATAGAACGGGCCGTCGTGGTGAACCCGATGCACCTTGGCCGGGTCGGCGAAAATGCCGGCATTGCGGTCTTCGATCACGGCGCCGTCTTCCCAACTGCCCTCCCACAGCTTGTAGACTACCTGCATGTAGTCCTCCGCCATCTCATAGCGGCGGTCGTGGCTTTCCTGTCCCTGTTGCCCCATGCCCTGGGCGGCGCTGTTCAGGTAGCCCGTGACGATGTTCCAGCCGATCCGCCCGTTGGTCAGGTGGTCCAGCGTGCTCATGCGGCGGGCGAAGGTGTAGGGCGGCTCGTAGCTGAGGGTGCAGGTCACGCCAAAGCCCAGGTGCTCCGTCACCATCGCCATCGCCGGCACCAGCATCAGCGGGTCATTTACCGGCACCTGGGTCGCATTGCGCAGCGCTGCATCGGGGGAGTTGCCGTAGACGTCATAGACGCCCAGCACATCGGCCAGAAACAGCCCGTCGAACAGCCCGCGCTCCAGCGTCTTTGCCAGGTCGCACCAGTAGCCGAGCGTGTTGTACTGCCGGGCCGTATCGCGCGGATGCGTCCAGAGGCCGTGCGACTGGTGGCCGATGCAGTTCATGTGAAAGGCGTTGAGCAGGATTTCGCGGGGCATGCGGACCTTCTTGCGTCATCGGAGCGGCAGGCGGAAGCGTCACCAGTAAAGGCCGGGCAACCGCTGTCGCGAACTCCTAATCCGGTGTGAGCCGGGGGTGGCGTCGGGATCACCAGCCTTGCAGGACGGCGCCCAGCGCCCGGGCGATCGCCGCCTGGCTCGGCTCCACCACCGGCAGGCCGGTCGCGTCGGCCAGAGGCGCGCGTTGGTCGGCCATGCCGGCGCAGCCCAGGATCAGCACGTCCGCCCCGTCTTCGTCGCGCAGCCGCTTGCCGGCCTCGATCATCGCTGCCCGCGTCCGCGCGCCGTCCGCCAGTTCCGGTACGCCTAGGCCGATGGAGCGGCTGGCGGCATAGCGCTCGCCCAGCCCATAGGCCCGCACCGTGCGGCGCTGCCGTGCGACGCTGGATGGCAGAATGGCTACGACTCCAAAGCGTTCGCCGAGGCTCAGCGCCGCCGCCATGCCCGCCTCGGCAATGCCGATCACCGGCCGGCCCGTGCGCTCGCGCAGGGACCAGAGGCCTGGGTCCGAAAAGCATGCCACCACATAGGCGTCCGCCGCCTCGCGTTGGCAGATCGCATGCAGTTGCGGGATGACCCCGTCGCTGTCCGCCTGGCTTTGAATGCCCGGCGGTCCCTCTCGGTTGGTTACGCAATCGACGCGCGGCCCGGCCGCCAGCCGGAACGGCGCCGCCGCCCGGTCGATGGCGGCGGTGCAGGTCTCGGTCGCGTTCGGGTTAATCACCAGGATACGGGTCATAGGGGCGCGCCTTTGTCTGAAGTCTCCGTCCGATGCGAGTTTGGCACAGGCCGGGCGGTTCCTGCCAGTAGGTTTCGGTTCACGCAGCTGCGGGAATCCGGCATAGTATCAGTCCCGGTCCCGCTGATAAGAAATGCCGTGCCATGCCGCCATCTCCTAAGACTGCGAAGGCCAAGAAAAAGTCTGAAAAACCCCGCCTTGTCGTCCGGAATGCCCAAATGGGCGACGTGGATGGCATCGTCGCCCTCTCGCGCAAGATATACCAGGGCGATCTGGCGACCACGCCGGAGTGCGTGCGCGGCAACATCAACACCTTTCCCGAAGGCCAGTTTGTCGTCGAACTCGGCGACCAGATCGTCGGGCACGCGGCGACTTTTATCATCGCAGGCGAAATCGCGCTGGCGCCGCACACCTGGGCGGAAATCAGCGGCAACGGCTATGCCTCCCGCCATGATGCGAATGGCGACTACCTGTATGGCATGGAGGTGGCGGTGGATCCCGATATTCGCCGCACCCGCATCGGCCAGCGCCTCTACAACGCCCGCCGCGAGCTTTGCGAATACCTGGAACTGAAGGGCGTCATCTTCGGCGGCCGCTTGCCCGGTTATGGCCGCGCACAGGCCAAAGTGGGTTCGGTCAAGGCCTATCTGGAACAGGTGCAGGAAAAGAAAATCCGCGACCAGGTGCTGAACTTCCAGCTTTCGAACGATTTCGAGCTTTTGGGCGTATTGCAGGGCTATCTGCCGGAAGACCGCGAATCCGGCGGCTATGCCAGCCACATGATCTGGCGCAACCCATTGGTGACGGAGGCGGAGAAAGCCAGTTCTGCCCAGCCCATGGGCCGCTTGCCGGAAAGCGTGCGGGTCGCAACCGTGCAGTTTCAGATGCGCCAGATCGCCGACGTTCAGGCCTTTGAGGACCAGGTCGAATACTTTGTCGACGTCGCCAGCGACTACCGCAGCGATTTCGTCGTGTTTCCGGAACTGTTCACGCTGCAACTGCTCGCCGCCGAGACCAAGCCGCTGGGGCCGCTGGAGGGCGTGACCAAGGTGGCGCAATACACCGAGCGCTATCGCGAGTTCATGAGCAGTCTGGCGGTGCGCTACAACGTGAATATCATCGGCGGCTCCCATCCCACCGTGCAGCCGGACGACAGCATCCGCAATACCGGCTATGCCTTCCTGCGCGATGGCGGCGTCTTCATCCAGGACAAGCTGCACCCGACACCGGCAGAGCGATACTGGTGGAACATCAAAGGCGGCGAGCGGCTGGAGGCGATCAACACCGACTGCGGCCCGATCGGCATCGTCGTTTGCTATGACTGCGAGTTTCCCGAAGTCTCGCGCAACCTGGTCGACCAGGGCGCGCTGATCCTGTTCGTGCCATTTTCGTCGGACGAACGGCGCGGCTATCTGCGGGTGCGCTATTGCGCCCAGGCTCGGGCGATCGAAAACCAGTGCTATGTCGTGATGTCCGGCGTTGTCGGCAACCTGCCGCATGTCGAGAACATGGACATTCACTATGCCGAAAGCTGCGTGCTGACGCCTTGCGACTTTCCGTTTGCCCGCGACGGAGTGGCGGCGGATTCCGGCGCCAATACCGAGATGATCGCGTTTGCCGACCTGCGCTTCGCCGACCTGTTCGTCAGCCGCAATGAGGGCACGGTGCAGCAATTGAAGGACCGCCGCTTCGATCTCTATCGCAACGTGAGGCAGGGCAATCGTCGGCGAAGAGGCGCCGGCGTCTAGCCGTTGTCGGTGCGGCGCTTGGGCTTTAGACTTGATTCTTCTAGACTGCGCCAGCGATTCACTGAGGAGACGCCCGAATGAGCCAACCATCGAAATACACCGGCGAAGCAGCCTGGTACGGTGCCGATCTCGCCAAGACGGACGACTGGCTGCTGGCGCTGACTCCGACCCACATCGCAGAACTGGAGGCCGCGGCGGAGGCCACGCTGGGCCGCGATGTCGCCACGCTTGCCGCCGAAGACCTGCCCCTGCCGACGCTCGACGCCGAACTGCGGAAGGTGCGCAATGATGTTGTTGACGGGCGCGGCTTTGCGCTCGTCCGCGGCATGCCGGTGGACCGCTGGTCGAAGGAAGTTGCCGCGCGCGCCTATTGGGCTATCGGCGCGCGTGTTGGCCGGGCGGTGGTGCAGAACCCGGTGGGTCATGTGCTGGGGCATGTGAAGGATATCGGCGGTGACGTCGACAATCCGACCCAGCGCGGCTACCAGTCCGCCGCAAACCTGCCGTTCCATACGGATATCGGCGCGGAGGTTGTCGGCCTGTTCTGCCTGCGCCCGGCGAAGTCGGGCGGGCGCTCCAGCATTGTCAGCGCCGCAACGATCTGGAACGAGATCAAGGATCGCCGTCCCGATCTGGCGGAAGTGCTGGCCCAGCCCTTCTTCCGCGACCGCCGCGGCGAGGAGGTCGAGGGGCAGGATCCGTGGTATGAGATGCCGGTGTTCATGCCGGCGGGCGAGCGCATGGCCGTCGCCTATGTCCGCCGCTTTATTTTCAGTTGCCAGCGCCACGCAGACGTGCCGCGTCTGACGGACCGGCAGATCGAGGCTATGGACCTGATCGACAGCCTCGCCTACGACCCGCGGCTGAAGCTGGATATGGATTTCCGGCCGGGCGACATCCAACTGGTCAACAACCTGATCACGCTGCACACCCGCACTGAATACGAGGACTGGCCGGAGCCGGAGAAGAAGCGGCATCTCTACCGCCTCTGGCTGACCATCCCGGACGGCTGGCCACTGCCGGAGCCTCTGTACGCCCGCTATGGCGCCGATCCGGAGACGGGCAGGCCGCTGGGTATCAACCTGCCGGCTGGCGTGGCGCGGAATGCGCCGCTCGACGTCGAGGCGCTGGCGGCGGAGTAAATGCGCCCTCGCCGTCATTGCGAGAAGCCGAAGGCGGCGAAGCAACCCACGGAAAACAGCCTGAGGTCGCTGGGTTGCTTCGCTCCGCTCGCAATGACGACCGAGAGATAGGGGCTCCGCTCGCAATGTCGCCGGGTGTTAAATCCGGTTCGAGAATGCCGTCTCCGGGCTGGTGATGAATTCCAGCAGGCAAGTGTGGCCGTCCTCTGTCGCCCGTTTGGCGCGCAGGATGGCGTTGCCGATATCCGCCGGGTCCTCCACCCGCTCGCTCCAGCCGCCCAGGTCCTTGGCCAGCGCGGCGTAGTTGCCGCCGAGGTCGCGCGCGTTGTGCTTCTCATGGCTGAGTTGCATGTGCGGAATCTCGATCGCCATGGTCGAGTTGTTGAGGACGATGGTGCAGTGCGGAATGCCGCTTCGCACGGCCGTCTCGAAGTCCAGGCCGGTCATGCCGAAAGCCGCATCGCCCATGAAGTTGACGCAGAACTTGTCCGGCGCGGCCACTTTCGCGCCGATGGCGAGGCCAAGACCCGTACCCAACTGGTGCGACTTGCCCCAGCCGAGATAGGAGCGTGGCGTCGTCGCCCGATAGAACGGCAGGATCTGGTCGCGCGGGCTGCCGCTGTCATGCGTAACGATGGCGTCGGCGGGGTCGATCACGCGCATGAACTCGTTGATGACGCGGTAGGGCGTCATCGGCACCTCGGCGCTGTTGAGCTTGGCATGCCATTCCGCCAGCCAGGGGTCCCGCAGGGCGGCGATCCGGCTTGCCATGCTATCGTCGCGCTGCGCGCCTTTGAGGCGGTCGCGCACGCAGTCCGTCAGGGCCCGCAGTACCAGCTTGGCGTCGCCGAGGATGCCGATTTCCGTCGTGTAGTTCTTGTTCAGGTCGCGGGCGTCGTTGGTGGCGTGGATCACCTTGGCAGACCTGGGCAGGGCCGGGCTGGTGATGCGGTGCGGCGTCAGGCTGGCGCCGACGCCCAGGATCACATCCGCCTCCGCCAGCAGCGCCTTGCCGTGCGCGCTATAGACGATGCCGCCGGTGCCAAGCGCCAGCGCGTGATCCTCCGGAAAGGCGCTCTTGCCGTCGTTCGTGGTCATGACGGCGGCCTGCAGCAGCTCCGCCAGTTCCAGCAGTTCGGCGGAGGCCTCGGCATAGAGCACGCCCTGCCCGGCGAGCAGCAGCGGCGCGCGCGCCGCGACCAGCATCGCCGCCGCGCGGTCGATATCGTCAGGATCGCCGGCGGAGCGGGTGCGGCGCACAACCTGGTAGTCGGGTTCCTTGTCCAATTCGGCTTTGACGACGTCTACCGGCGTTTCCACCATCACCGGCCCCTGGCGGCCATTCTTGAGCGCGTTGAAGGCGCGGCGCATGACGTTGCTGACCTCGCCGGGCAGGGTGATTTCCTCCACCTGCTTGGTAACGGACTCATAGGTCCGGGTCGATTTGAACATCGGATAGACCTGGGACATGCTGCGAGCATGGCCGAGGGGCAAGAGCAGCAGCGGCACGGAGTCGGAATAGGCCGACGCGATGCCGGGAAAGGCATTTTCCGCGCCCGGGCCGTATTGCATGGCAAACACCGCCGGCGGTTTGCCATTGGCGACGCGGGCATAGCCGCTGGCCATATCCACGCCGACCCGCTCCTGCCGGCAGATGATCGGGCGCAGGCCAGCGGCGACGGCGGCCTCGATAATCGGCGTGGTGGGAAAGCAGAACATGGTGTCCATGCCTTCCTTCCGTAAAATCCGGGCCATGGCGTCCATGACGAGCATTCGAAAACCTCCTACTGATAAAGCGACGCGGGGAGCCTGGTCAGAATAGGCCGCCGTCCAGGACAATCGATGGACGGATCATCACCAGCAAGGTGCGATCCTCCGGCTTAAAAAACGCGCCGCCGACAATCGGGCCGGTGAACGGCGCCTCGGCAATTTCGGCCGGTGGCCTGTTGGCCAGGACAAAGGCGTTGCTCTGGTTGAGCACGGCTATGGCGTCGGGCAGGGGCATTGGCGCGTTGAGACGGATGACGAGCTGGGTACCGCTCGCCACAACATCGCCGACCCGCCGGTCCTCGGCAAAGTCGCGGCGTTCGTAGGGGGGGCTCCAGGAACATCCGCAGGATGGGAATCCCACCGGTCGGCAGCTTGTCCTGGGTTTTGACGGTCAAGCCGTGCCTGGTCTCCATCCGGTAGGCGTGACCGTCGACCAGCAATACGATGCTGCGAACCGCCATATCGACCGACCCGCCGCGCAAGGGGATGTAATCCAGGCCGATCGGCGATTCCCGGCCCTTGTCGTCACCCGGCCCTGTGGATCCATCTCTGGCGACGGCTACGCTGGCCGCCGCCGCCAGCCCTATCGCAGCCGCGATCAGCCAGCGACATCCTCGGAAACTCTTCAGCATGACCCATCGATCTCCTGGCCGGCCCGTTGCGCGCGACCGCCCGGCCGACGCTAGTGCCAAATCCGCGGCCGTACAAGGAAGCTCGCCCGTGGCGACGGACGCATGCTAGCCTGGCGCCCGCGAATTCCCGTTCTGGAGCAGTGTCCGGCCATGTCCACATCCCCCTTGATCGAGCGCATTGAACTCACGCTGTTCGAGATCGAGCAGCCGAATATTTCCGCTGACCCATCCGGCTTTGGGATTTCCTACACGCCAGGCCAGAGCACGCCGCAGATACGGCTGGCGGTACGCATTTTTGGCGACAGCGGCGTGGTCGGCGAATACGTGCCGGGCAGGGGACGGGCCAAGGTGATCGCCAGCGCCTCCGCCGCGCTGGGCGCTCGGCTGATCGGCCAGCCGGCGTTGCAGCGCGAAAAGCACTACACCACCATGCGCCGCCTGACCAAGCATGTGGGGGAAGTCGGCATCGGCGCTATCGACATCGCGCTCTGGGACCTGGCTGGCAAGCACTATGGCGCGCCGGTCTATGAATTGCTGGGCGGCCACCGCACCCGCCTGCCGGCCTATGCCAGCACCCTGCATGGCGACCGCCACAAGGACGGCCTGTCCAGCCCGGAAGCCTACGCCGATTTCGCCGAGCAATGTCTGGAACTAGGCTACCCGGCCTTCAAGATGCATGGCTGGTCCGCCGGCAATCTGGAGGAGGAGGCGGCCATGCTGCGCGCCGTCGCCAAGCGGGTCGGCGGCAGGATGCACATCATGTATGACAGCTCCTGCCATCTGCACACGCTGGCTGACGCCATCCGGATCGGCAAGGTCTGCGATGAGTGCGATCTGTACTGGTACGAAGACCCCTATGCCGACGGCGGCCTCTCCATCCGCGGCCATCAGGCGCTGAAGCAGGCAGTGAAGACGCCGATCCTGATTGGCGAGCATGTGCGCAACCTGGAGACCTCGACCGATATGCTGGTTGCCGGCGCCAGCGACTTCGCCCGCGGCGACCCGGACTATGATGGCGGCCTCACCGGCTGCTACAAGCTGGCTCACGCGGCGGAGGGGCTGGGCATGGATATGGAGGTGCACTCCTGCGGGCCGGCCATGCGGCATCTGATGGCGGCGCTGCGCAACTCCAACTACTACGAAGTCAATCTGATCCACCCGAAATGCGGCAACGCCTGGAACCTGCCGATCTATGAGGGCGGCTATTCCGACGAGCTGGAATGCGTCGAGGCGGACGGCTGCGTGCCGGTGCCGGACGGGCCGGGCTTTGGCATGCACTATGACTGGACGCGGATCGAGGCGAGCAAGCTGGAGACGATGGTCCTGGCCTGAAGCGGTTAGCCCGGCCATTGACGGCTCTGACGATGCGCGCGACCATGGGGCCAATCAAAGCACTTACCATTCGAGGAACTGTCAGCCCATGTTCAAGCTTGCCGGCAAGACCGCCATTATTACCGGGGCAGCCCGCGGCATTGGCGCCGCCGCCGCCCGTCTGTTTGCGGCTGAAGGCGCGAACCTGATGCTGGCGGATCTGCTGGCCGAGCCGTTAAAAGCGCTGGCTGCGGAGATCGGGCCGCAAGCCGCGACCTGTATCACCGACGTTACCGATGAAGCGTCTGTGCGCAATCTGGTTGAGCAGGCCATGGCCAAGTTCGGCCAGGTCGACGTGGCCTTGCTCAACGCTGGTATCGAAGGCGCACTTGCCCATCCGACCGAATACGATACTGCGATCTTCGACAAGGTCATCGCGGTGAACGTCCGCGGCGTCTTTCTGGGGCTGAAATACGTGATGAAGGCGATGGAGGCGAATGGCGGCTCCATTGTCATCACGTCCTCGACCGCCGGCATCCGCGGAGTGCCCGGCATGTCCGCTTATATCGCGTCCAAGCATGCCGCGATCGGGCTGATGCGGTCCGCCGCGATGGATGGGGCGCCGAACAGGATCCGCGTCAACACGGTCAACCCGTCGCCCATCGATACCGCCATGATGGCCTCGCTGGAGAACATGCACGGCGTTGCCGGCCGGAATGACAGGCCGCTGGCAAAGGCGACGCCGCTTGGCCGCTATGGCGAGCCGGAAGAGGTCGCGCGGATGATGCTGTTTCTGGCGTCGGAGGACTCAAGCTTCTGCACCGGCGGCGTCTATATGGTAGACGGCGGTGTTTCGGGCGGACGGCGCTGAAGGAGAGATCGCATGGTTCTGCCCGACCCTGCCGGCAAAGCGCTCCGCCCCGAGAGCGAGCTTACGCCCGGTTTTGAATTTACGCCCTGGCGCCTCTCTGTCAGCGCCGAAACACAGGCGCAGAAATTGCGGTGCTGCGGCATCGACCCAGCGATTTGGGGCGACATCGTCGATCCCGGCATCTTTGCGACGCTGACCATCAAGATCGTCAACCGCGAGGGTTTCTCGATCAATGGCAGCGTGCACATGACCCAGACGTACAAGGTCCACAGCCAGGTGCGATTGGGGGAAGAGGTCGAAATGCGCGGGCGGATTACCGGCATCGAGCCTGCGCCGCGCGGCTCGCTGTTCATGGCGCAATACGAGTTGCTGAAAAGTGACGGCTCGGTAGCGATGGAGTTGGGCCGCGCCAGCGTCCGCACGGATCCGAGTGCAGAGCGCACCGGTCCGGCGTCGGGTGGCAATGGCGCACGAGAGAATCCGGATGCGCCTTTCTTGGGGCTGCCGGTCGTCGGCGAGAAGCAGATGACGCCGGACGGAGTCGCCAATTTCTCCGATGAAAACATTAACCGCATCCACGACGATCCGGAAATCGCCCGCCAGTTCGGCTACCGCGCGCCCATCGCCGCCGGCATCATGGGCTCCCACATCATGATGGAGCCGCTGGTGCGGGAAGGCGGCGGTCCGCCGAAACAGATGGAGATGGAAGTCCGCTTCCGCCGCCCGATGTTCTGGGACGAACTGCTGGCGATCCATGGCCAACACACTGGCGACCACCTTTCCCGCATCGCCCTGATCAAGCCGGAAGGCAAGGTGGCGTGCTGGGGCGCGGTACAAAGCGTTTCCTATTAGGCCTCTGACCCATCCCCAACCCAAATTCATCTCCAACCCAAGGAAAACCCCTTATGAACAGACTCGACGGCAAGGTCGCCCTCATCTCCGGCGCATCGCGCGGGATCGGTGCGAAAACCGCCGAATTAATGGTCGCGGCCGGCGCTAAGGTGATCGTCGCCGACGTGCTTGACGATCTAGGCCGGGAAACGGCCAAGAAGCTGGGCGACGCGGCAGCCTATATCCACCTGGACGTCACCAAGGAAGCCGACTGGCGCGCTGCGGTGGAACTGGCGGAAAGCAAATTCGGCGGCTTGGACGTGCTGTGCAACAACGCCGGCGTGTTTACCGGTCTTGGCATCGATGAGGCGACGTTGGACGACTGGAACAAGCTGGTCGCCGTCAATATGACCGGGGTGTTCCTTGGAACGAAGCTGTGCGCGGACGCGCTGGCGGCCCGCGGCGCCGACAGCCCGCATGGGTCGGCCATCGTCAATACCTCGTCGATTGCCGGCCTGGTGGGTTCGCAACTGGACCCGCTGTATTCGATGACCAAGGGTGGCGTGGCGCTGTTTACCAAGTCGACTGCGCTGTTCTTCAGCCGCAAGGGCCAGCGGGTGCGCTGTAACTCGATCCACCCAGGCGTCATCGACACCGACATGGGCGCGCAGACCTTCGTCTCGCGGGCGCAGAAACAGGGGCTGAACGATCCGTCGAAGGCCAAGGAATTTTCCGCGAAAATGCATCCCATCGGCCGCCTTGGCGTGGCCGAGGATATTGCCAAGGGCATCCTGTTCCTGGCCAGCGACGACGCCGGCTTCATGACGGGCTCGGCGCTAGTGGTGGACGGAGGCATTACAGCACAGTAGAAAAGGCTTATACCAATTCCAAGTTGCACAGGCCCAAGTCCATGAAAATCCACCATGCACCGAACTCCCGCTCCGTTCGCGCCGTTTGGCTGTTCGAGGAGTTGGGCCTGCCGTACGACCTCCAGGTTTACAAGCTGGGCGATCCGGCTATGCGCGCGCCGCAGTACTTGAAGAAACATCCTTTGGGCCGTGTGCCGGCGCTCGAAGATGGCGATGTCACGATTTTCGAGAGCGGGGCGATCACCGAGTATGTGTTGACCCGTTATGGCAATGGCCGCATGCGCCCGGCGGTCGATAGCGCCGACTATCCCGGATATCTGCAATGGTTGCACTATTCCGAAGGCATGCTGATGCCGCAGGTCAACCTGATCATGGTTGAGACATTTTTCCTACCGCCGGAGCGGCGCAACGAGGAAAACGTGAAGCGGGCCATCAAGCTGCTGACCCGTATGCTGACCGCGGTCGAGGCGCACATGGCCGATGGTAAGGAATTCCTGGCCGGTGGCTTCTCCGGGGCGGATATCATGACCGGTCACGCCTGCATTGTCTCAAAGCGTTTGAACGCCGACTTTTCCGACAAGCCGAATGTCGCCGCCTACGTCGACCGGCTGACCGCCCGGCCTGCCTACCAGCGTGCCGTGGGAATTTCTGCGTAGTATCACATTGGGACGATTGGGAATAATTGCCGACGCGGCGCCGATGTCACCGCAGATGGTGGGACCAAGCCTCGAAAATGAAAATACTACTGCGGCCGTTTCTGGAATATTTTCAATTTAATGGACGGGCGCGGCGGCTTGAATTGTGGATGTATTTTATAATAAATGTGATTCTTCTTCCGATATTGGTTTATATTGATAAAATTGAAAATCTTTTCTTTATTTCGCGATATTTTGGTATGTTATCTGGAACCTTTTTGATATTTTTGGTCGTTCCATCGTTTGGCCTTTGCATTCGGCGGTTGCATGATTTTAGAGCGTCCGGCTGGTGGGTTCTGACGATTTTCCTACCCGTGGCGAATGCTATTCTGCTGGTGTTTTTGTTCTTTAAAAGCGGCCTTGCCGGGCCGAACCGCTATGGCCGCGACCCCAGGCGTATCGACCCTCCCTTCCGATAGGGCGCTGCCCTGGCGCTGATGGGCGACAGGGCAGGCAAGGAGGTAGGCGCGGCCATCCGGCCGTTCGTCTCAGCCGGCTGCTTCCTCGATGCCGCTGATCGTGGCGCTGGGCGAAATGTGATCCAGGCTGATCTTGCAATGAATGACGACCGGGCCGTCGTGAGCCATCGCCTCGGCGACCTTGGCTTCGACCTCCGCTTCGGTCTCGATCAGGACGCCTTTCGCGCCGAAGCTCTCGCCCCATTTCACGAAGTCCGGGTTTTTCAGCTCTATCCCGTAGCCACGGCCGGGGAAGCTGCGGGCCTGGTGCATGCGAATGGTGCCATAGGCGCTGTTATCGGCGATAAACAGCTTCAGCGGCACATCATATTGCACAGCGGTCGCGAGTTCGTTGCCGGTCATCATGACGCCGCCGTCGCCGCAGAACGCCACCACCTGACGGCCCGGCGAGCAGATGCCGGCAGCCACCGCAGACGGCACGCCCGGCCCCATCGCGCCGACTGTCGCGCCGACGAACATGTTGCCGGGGCCCATGTTCAGGTACTGCGCCATCCAGCTGGAAAAATTGCCGGCGTCGCAGGTGACGACCGCGGTTTTGGTCATGTTCCGGTCGATCGCGGCGATGACGTTGCCGAACACCAGTCCGTCGTTTGACGACTTGCCGCGCCAAGCCATGTTTTCCCGGTGCAGGCCGTTCAGCGTCTCAATCCAGCCTTGGCGCGACGCCGGCACCTTGCCCGGCCCGGCTGCCAGCATGGCCTGCAAGAACTGGCGCGGATCGGCGGCGATGCCAAGGGAGGGGGCATAGGCGCGGCCGACTTCCTCAGCATCCGGCCAGACATGGATAAAGGGCTGGTCGGCGACCGGAGCCTTTGGGAAGGTGAAGTTCTGGGTCATGGACGGCAGCATGCGCTCTCCCAAAACCAAAACCAGGTCGCTGGTCTTGAGTTGGTCCAGCATCGCCTTATTGGCGCGGTTCGGCAGGCGCCCGCCGGCGTTCTTGTGGCGGCTGTCGAACACGTGGAAGCGGCGTTGCGGCGTCGCTACTGGCAGGTTGAACTCTTCGGCGAAGCGCTGCAGGTCGGCCAGGCCGTCGCCGTGCAGTCGGCCGCCGGCAATGACAATCGGGCGTTCTGCATTGCGGATCAGTTGCAGGGCGGCCTCCATCTGATCCGGCGCAACGCCGGGGGCGCTCTTGGCGCGGGGCTTTGCAGCGACCGCGTTGGCCTGGCCGTAAAGCAGGTCCTCCGGCAGGATCAGCGCCACCGGGCCGGGAGTGCCGCTCTGCGCGATATGGAAGGCGCGGGCGGTGTCCTCGGCGATATTCTCCGGGTGGATGACCTCGATCACGGCTTTGGCGGTATCGGAGAAGGTCTTGGAATAGTTCATTTCCTGCAACGCCAGGCGGTTCAGTTCGTCCCGCTCTGCCTGGCCGATCAGAAAGACCACCGGCTCTGCGTCGTGATAGGCAACATGCAGGGCAATCGCTGCGTTCATGGCGCCGGGGCCGCGGCTGACCAGGCAAACGCCGGTTTCGCCGCGGACTCGGGCGTGCGAGACGGCCATGAAGCCGGCGCCGCCTTCGTGCCGGCAAACCACCAGCTTGACCTGCGGACGGTCGCGCAACGAGTTGGTGAGCGGCAGGAAGCTCTCGCCCGGGACGCAATAGATGCAATCGACGCCGTGATTGACGAGCGTATCGGCCAGGATGTCGGCAACGGGTTGGGTGATAGCGTTTCTCTCTTTGGCTTGAAGTCTTGCAGGCGCAGCTTAGGCCGGTTGCAGGGCGCCCGGAAAGTGGGGGGCGATTTTCTCGACGAATAAGTCAAGCGACCGCCGCGCCGCTGCCGCCGGAAGATTGCCGTAGGCAAAGCGACAGAGCAGGTAGTTGGCAGTCGATTCCCCGATCTGTGTGGCGAGCGCATCGGCCACCTGTGCCGGCGTGCCGGCGATGGCAAAGCCGCGGGCCTTGGCCTCGGCGAAATCCTTGGGAAAGCGGATGGGGTCGGCGCCGTTATCGCGCCAAAGCTTGGCGATGCTGGCGCGCCATTGGTCATAGGCAGGCCCGGCTAGCCGCTCTGCTTCGGCCTGGTCTTCGGCAATGACCAGATGGCGCGACAGGCCAAGCCAGGCATCCGGACTGCCACCGGCGGCGCGGTAGGCGTCGAAAACGGCCTTGGCCTCGGCTGTTGCGCCATTGCCGACGATGTTCATGCCGCGGGCCGCCGTCCAGGCGCCGTGATCAGGACGGCCGACGCCATACCATAGCGGCGGATGCGGTTGCTGAACCGGCGGGATTTCCATCGGCACGTTGCGATAGTTCCAGAACTTGCCTTCATAGTTCAGCCGCGGGTTGGTCAGGCCGGTCTTGATGATCTCCAGCGCTTCCTCGAAGCGCGGCGGTGTGTCCAGGTGGGTCAGGCCGTAGAACGCGGTTTCGAACGCGACGATGCCGCGCCCAACGCCGATTTCCAGCCGGCCGCCGCTCATCTGGTCGAGCATGCCGATTTCCTGGACCAGCCGTAGCGGTTGATACAGGGGCAGCGTGTAGACCAGCGGTCCAAAGCGTAGCTTCTTGGTGCGCGCAGCCACAGCTGCCAGGAACACGCTGGGGCTGGGCGCCAGGCCCAAGGGCGAGCCATGATGCTCGGCCAGATGAAAGGCATAGAAGCCGGCCTGGTCATAGCCCTCGACCAGCATCAGCCGCTCTTCATAGTCGGAGGGGATCGGTCGGCCGCTCTTGTCTAGATGGTCGAAGGTGCCGAAGCGGAAATTGTTGGGCAGGGACATGGGTGGCTTCCTCGGGATTGTCTTTTAGCTGGCGGCCTTGGCGGCTTGGATGGCCTGCCAGACGCGCTCTGGCGTGGCCGGCATTTCGATATGGCACACGCCCAAGTGTGACAGCGCGTCGACGATGGCATTGATGACGAGGCCGAGCGCCGGCGTTGTGCCACCCTCTCCGCCGGGGCGAATTCCATGTGGGTGTGAGCTTGCCGGAATTTCGGTAATCAATGTGTGGATCGGCGGCGTGTTGTCGGCGCGCGGCATGGCGTAGTCCATGAACGAACCAGCCAACAATTGGCCGCTTTCCGGATCGTAGTGACAGGATTCCAGCAGGGCCTGACCCAATCCCTGGGCGATGGCGCCGTGCGCCTGACCATGCAGCACCATCGGATTGACGGCGAGGCCGACATCGTCGACGCCCGTCCAGGACACTATGTCGGTGTGTCCCGTTTCGGGATCGACCTCGACCTCGCAGACATGGCTGCCGTAGGGGAAGCCGCCGACGCGATTGGTGATGTCGCCGACGCCTTCCAGCAAGCCGCGGAGGTTTTCCGGCAGGCTGTTCAGGGTCTGGGCTGCGGCCGCTGTCTGCCACAGGTCCAGGGTGCGGCCGTCGTCTGTCGCGAATGTGCCGTCGGCGTAAGACAGGCGCTCCGGCGCGACCTGTAGCATATGGCCGGCGATGGTCTTGCCTTTTGCGACCAGATCGATCACCGCGTCGCCGATGGCAATGCTGGCCAACCGCATCGAGCGCCCGGAGTGCGATCCGCCTCCGGCGGAGACCCGGTCGGTATCATTGGCGATGTAGCGGATCTTCTCATAAGGGATATCCAGCCATTCGCAGACCAGTTGCGGGAATGTGGTCTCATGGCTTTGGCCGCTGCTCATGGTGCCCAGCACCAGCTCGACCGCTCCGTCATCGCAGACGTGCAATTCGGCCCGTTCGCGCGGCAGGCCGCTGGTGACTTCGATGTAGTTGGCGACGCCGATGCCGCGGCAAAGGCCTTTCGCGGCAGAGGCGGCCTTGCGGGCGGGGTATCCGGCCCAGCCGGCGGCCTCCAACACCTGGTCCTGGCAGGCCGGGTAGTCGCCGTTGTCATAGGTAACCCCGACGGCGTTGGTGAAAGGCATCGCATCGCTGGTGATCAGGTTGCGGCGGCGCAACTCCACCCGGTCGAGCCCGCATTGGACGGCGGCCAGGTCGATCAGCCGCTCGATCACATAGATTGCTTCCGGGCGGCCGGCGCTGCGGTAAACCGAGATCGGCGGGGTATTGGTAAATGCGGCGATGCCCCGGAAATGCATGGCCGGCATGCGGTAGTTGCCCTGCATGATCGAGAGCCCCTTGCGCAGCGGCCAGAAATAGATCGTGTAGGCGCCCGAATTCATCGTGTTGGTGCCGCGCATGCCGAGGAAATTTCCTTCGGCATCCAGCGCCAACTCTGCCGAAACGGCCAGGTCGCGGCCTTGATAGTCGGTCAGGAAGCATTCCTGGCGCGTGCCCACCCAGCGCACCGGCCGGCCCACCTTTTTCGAGGCCCATGGCGCCAGCGCGTATTCGGAATAGAACGCGTTGCGGGTGCCGTAGTTGCCGCCCATGTCGCCAAAGACGACCCGGCAGGTCTCGACCGGCACGCCGAGGATGCCGGCCAGCCGCTCACGCGTCTGCACGACGCCGCGGCCGGATGCGGTGCGCAGCGTGTAGAGCCCGGTTGCAGCATCGTATTCGCCCAGGGCCGAGCGGGTCTCCATCGGCACGCCGGTGATGCGGTTGACCCAGGTGTCGAGCCGGACGATGTGCGCGGCCGATTCGAACGCAGCAGCCGTCGCTTCGGCATCGCCGACCTCGCAGTTCATCGAGACATTGCCGGGCCGATGCGGCCAAATTTGGGGGGCGTCCGGTCGTTGCGCCGCGCGCGCGTCGGTGACGATGGGTAGGGCTTCGTAATCGACGTCGACCAGTTCCGCGGCGTCCGTCGCCTGGTCGAGCGTGTCGGCAATGACCATCGCGACCGGTTCGCCCAGGTAGCGGACAATGTCGTGCGGCATGGTCGGGTGATCCGACATCTGTACGTCAAACCCGTCCACCAGGCGGAGAACAACATCCGGCGGGCTCTGCCATTCGATATTGTGCGGGATAAAGCCAAGCTTGTCCCGCACCACATCTTCGCCGGTCAGCACCGCCAAGACGCCGGGCGCAGCCGCGGCGGCGGCGGTGTCGATACCGCGGATCCGGGCGTGCGGATACGGCGAGCGGACCAGCACGGCGTGGGCCAGGTTGGGCGGGGCAAAGTCTGCGATAAACCGGCCGCGTCCCGTAACCAGACGAAAATCCTCAACCCGCGGCCGAGACGCGCCGATGCCGCCTGATTGTTTCGTGGTGCGTGATGACAAGAAATTTCTCTTTTGCTGAAGCCTGCAAGCGAACTGCGCAAAAGCATGCCGCGAGAATGCCGCCAGCACAACGGCATTGGTGCGAGGGCGGCGCTATCGTCATCGCGCCCTGTCAGAGATATTTACAAGTTACCATGAGAGATCAGGTGGACCCGGTATAAATTATTGAGAAATATAAGAATATAAATTGGCATACAAATTGCGTACGGAATTTGAAATACGGAATGGACTTGACAGGTTCGTACTATCTTAAGTTGCCGCCAACATTTTTGGAGAAGCGGAATGTCGATGATATTTAGGATTACTATGGTAACAGTCGTTGCGCTGTGGGCATCCGTAGCCGGCGCAACAATTTTGACGTTCGATGTTGCTGGCGGCGTTACCGACTTTGCCGTTATCAACCAGTCCTATGGCGACAATGTTTCATCCTCGCCGGATGGCGCCGGGCATAGTTATGGCGTCGGCGCAGAGGGTTTTACGCCAAACGTGGCGGTTGCCTATGGAAGCGCGGGCGAGGACCCGTCGTTGTGGACGACCGGCTATGGCGACCTGACGAACGTCCATTTTAACGATCTGGACGGCGATACGACCTTCACGGTCCGCTTTACCGCGGATGCCGGATTTGTGGTGCGGCTCCTGGATTTCGACATTGCCTCGTTTCTGAGCGGTGGGCAGACCATCGCGGGCCTTGAGGTCCGCAACGGCGCTACGAACGCAATCCTCTTTTCGCTCGGTTCGACGTTTATTACCGGGGCGACCCATCTGCAGATTGCGCCTGACGTTGCTGCAAACGACCTTATCCTGGAAATCGACCTGACCGGCTTGGGCGGCGCCAGCGACGACATCGGAATCGATAACGTGCGGTTCGGTCAGGAATCGGTGGAGGCGTCCGAAGCCGGCACGCTGGCCCTGATGGGCGGGGCGCTATCTGTGGTGGGCTGGGCCGCCCGCCGGCGTCGGGGATAACGCCCGGTCATCGCATCGCGGTGTAAAGCCGTGCAAGGGGGGCTATGCCCTTGCATACTATGATCCAACAGCGGTTCCCGATCGGGATCTGCTCAGACTGCTGACAAACCCCGTCAAATTTGGCGGGGTCTTTTCGTTGGCAGTG
>JAYPXD010000030.1:0-13218 GCA_038135395.1 Alphaproteobacteria bacterium
TCGATCGCCCGCAGCGCCGCCGTAACGCCGCTTAGGGAATAAGTGTCTGTGGTCAGCGTTCCCCGGCTGGACGTGCCCTGCACCAACATCGTCGAGCCGGCCTTCATCTCTTTCACCAAGGCGCTTTCATCCTTCTGGAAAACCCAAGCAGCGTCGCCTTCGGTGTAAAACTTGAACTTGCGGCGGTTGACGGTGACCAGCGGCTCGCTGCCCTGTTTGTAGGTATAGCCGGCGATCATGCTGACTTCCTCAAACACATCGCCTTTGGGACGATGTGTCACCAGAAAATAGACGTCGCCGCGGCTTGTGTACTTGCCTTTTGCTTCCTTCGGCTCGCTCACTACATAGCAAATTTTACCGCCCGGATCGTCATAAGTATACGCACGCCAATCATTGAACTTCCCGATTTGAACGGGGTCTGCCGCTATTCCCGCGAATGGGAACAAGGCCCCAGCCACGACGACCAAAATCACTTTCCAATTCATCACTATCCCTCTGCTTCGCCCTACTTGTTGCTATACCGCAATCGAGGACAAGATTCGCGAGCGGACCATACGAAAATTTGCTGTGGATTGCCAGAAGCCGACACTCTGGGCATTCTGGTTCGAAACTCGTTGGAGACAAAAGTTATGCGCGCCGTATGGGTTGAAGATTGGAAGCCGTTCGAACAATTGCAACTGGAGCAAGTGCCAAGCCCCACCATCGGCACTCGCCAGGTGCGCATTGCCGTGCAGGCCGCCGGCGTGAGCTTTGCCACCAGCCTGGTGGTGCAGGGCAAGTACCAGCGCAAGCCGCCGCGCCCGTTCGCGCCCGGAACCGAAGTCGCCGGCATCGTCACGGAAGTCGGCCCGCAGGTCAGCAAATTTCGCCGCGGCGACCGGGTCTGCTCGATTCTCGACTGGGGTGGCCTTGCGGAAGAAGCGGCGGCGTTCGAGGTCAACACTTTCCGCATTCCCGATGCTCTGCCTTTCCCCGAGGCAATAAGCTTCACCAATTCCTATGGCACCTCCGCCGCCGCGTTTCTGTGGCCGCACCTGCTGCATGTGCAAAAGCGGGACTGGTTGCTGGTGCATGGCGCGGCGGGCGGCGTCGGCATCGCCGCGGTAGAGATCGGCAAGATCCTGGGCGCAAAGGTCATTGCCACGGCCAGCAGCCAGGAAAAACTGGATCTGGTGCGCGCGCACGGCGCCGACCATGCCATCAATTACCGCGAGCAGGACTTCCGCGAAGCCGTCCTCGACATCACCAAGGGCGCCGGCGTCGACAAAGTGTATGACCCGGTCGGCGGCGACGTGTTCATGCAATCCCTGCGCTGCATGGCACCGGAGGGACGGATCATGCCGGTCGGCTTTGCCGGCGGGACGATCCAGCAGATCCCTGCCAACCTGCTGCTGGTCAAGAACCTGACCGTATGCGGCCTGAACATGGGCTATTACGCCGGCTGGTCGCCCAACGATGTCCGCTATGCCTATGAGGACCGCTACCGCTCACTGATGAACCAGTTGTTCGACTGGTACGTAGGCGGACGGATCAAGCCGGTCGCCGGCACAGTCTACCCGCTGGAGCGCTTTCAGGAGGCCATGGCAGACGTTCTGGGCCGCAAATCACTGGGCCGCGTCGCTATTGTGATGGACAAAGAGGCGAAAAAGCGCGGCTTTGCATAGGAGGGGCTGACGGTGCGCGCAGTCTGGGTGGACGCCTACAAGCCGTTCGAGGAATTGACGCTTGCCGAAGTGCCGTCGCCGCAAGTTGGCCCGCGTCAAGTGCGGCTCGCCGTGCAGGCCGCCGGCATCAGCTTTGCCGACACGCTCTTCGTCTCCGGCGGGTATCAGCGCAAGCCGCCGCTGCCCTTTGTTCCGGGCTACGAGGCAGCCGGGGTCGTGTGCGCGGTCGGCAGCGAGGTTTCGCGCTTCCGACCCGGCGACCGGGTCGCGGGCTCAATCGATTGGGGCGCGATGGCGGAGGAGGCGGTGGCGCTGGAAGTCAATCTGCACGCACTGCCGGACGCAATAGGCTTTCCGGAGGCGATCTACGCAACCGGCGCCCTCACCGCCTGCGCTGCGCAGACCTGGTCGCATCTGCTGGATGTCCAGGGCGGCGACTGGCTTTTGGTACATGGCGCGGCGGGCGGCGTCGGCCTGCCTGCGGTGGCCGTTGGCAAGCGGCTGGGGGCACGGGTTATCGCCACCGCCAGTTCGCCGGAAAAGCTGGACGCAGTTCGCCAACACGGCGCCGACTATGCGATCAACTACACGCAAGAAAACTTCCGCGAGCGGGTGCTGGAAATCACAGCGGGCCGTGGCGTCGACAAGGTGTTCGATCCGGTAGGGGGAGACGTCTTTTTGCAGTCGCTCCGTTGCATGGCGCCGGAAGGCCGGATATGCGTCATCGGTTTTGCAAGCGGCGATATTCCGCAGATCCCCGCCAACATTCTGTTGGTGAAGAACCTGACCGTGTGTGGCGCGAATTTCGGCTATTACGTCGGCTGGTCGCCCAAGGACGTCCGCTACCAATACGAAGCCCGGATGCGCACATTAACCCGCCAGGTTTACGACTGGTGCGTTGCTGGCGACTTGCGCCCTCAGGTCAGCGGCGTCTATCCATTGCGGCGATTTCAGGACGCCATGCGGGCGGTTATGGATCGCTCGGTAATTGGACGCGTCGTGCTGGTAATGGGCGATGAGGCGTCAAGGCACGGGTTTTAGGAGAATAGCGCATGCGCGCCGTCGTCGTTGACAAATTCAAGCCGTTCGACCAGCACGAGGTCCGCGAGTGGCCTTCGCCGGAGGTCGGGCCGAAGCAGGTCAAGATTCGCACCCAGGCCATCGGCGTCAGCTTTGCTGAGAGTTTGCTGGTGTCCGGCCAGTACCAACGCCGGCCGCCATTGCCCGGCGTCGCCGGGTGCGAGGTCTCCGGCATGGTGAGGGAGAGCGGCCCCGGCGCCAACCGCTTCAAGCCCGGCGACCGCGTTTGCGGCCTGATCGACTGGGGCTCCATGGCGGAAGAAACGGTCGCGCTGGAGGTCAGTCTGCACAAGATGCCGGACGGCATGAGCTTCGGACAGGGCACGACCATCGCCAGTTCCTATGCCACCACTGCCGCCGCCTTCACCTGGCAGCACCTGCTAAACGTGCAGGCCGGCGACTGGGTGCTGGTGCATGGCGCCACCGGCGGCGTCGGCATGGCGGCGGTGGAGATCGGCAAAATCCTGGGCGCCAGGGTCATCGCCACCGCCGGCTCGGCAGAAAAACTGGAACTGACGCGCCAGCGCGGCGCCGACCGCAGCATCAACTACCGCGAGCAGGACTTTCGCGAAGCTGTCCTCGACATCACGGAGGGCGCAGGCGTCAATAAGGTTTACGACCCCGTCGGCGGCTCTGTTTTCATGCAGTCGCTGCGTTGCATGGCGCCGGAGGGCCGCATATGCCCTATCGGCTTTGCCAGCGGCGAGTTCCCGCAAATCCCGGCGAACATCCTGCTGGTCAAAAACCTGAGCGTGTGCGGCCTGAACCTCGGCTATTATTTTGGCTGGTCGCCGAACGATGTCCGCTATCAATACGAGGACCTGACCCGCGGCCTGATCGGCCAGGTGTTCGAATGGTTCGAAGCCGGCCGACTGAGCCCGCCCATCGACCAAGTCTTCCCCCTCTCCCAGTTCCGCGAGGCGCTGGCCCGCGTCCTGGCCCGCGAGTCCATCGGCCGCGTTGTCCTGGCCGTAAACGAAGAGGCCGACCGGTTGCGGGTGGGGTTATAGGCTCGTGTCCGCCGTTACCGCCTGCATCTCCTTCGGCAGCAACCTGGGCGACCGGCATGCCACGCTGGCTGGCGCCTATGAATCCCTGACCCGCGATCCCGCCATCCGCCCGCTCCGCGCTTCCCGCCTCTATGAAACCGCGCCGGTCGGGGGCCCCGACGGGCAAGGCCGTTTCCTCAACACCGTGTTGGCGGTCGAAACCAGTCTGGACCCGCACGCGCTCCTCGCCCGCTGCATGGCGGTGGAGCGGGAATTTCGGCGAGAGCGCAAAATCCGCTGGGATGCGCGCACGCTCGACCTGGACGTTCTGCTGTATGGCGATGCAATCATCGCAACCGCAGACCTGGAAGTGCCGCACCCGCGCCTGCATCTGCGCCGTTTCGTCTTGGTGCCGCTTGCCGACGTTGCCGCCGACATGACGCACCCTGTACTGGGCGAATCCATTGCTACCTTGCTCGGACACCTGCCGGTCGAGCCCGGCGACGTGTATCCGATCGCCGACACCTGGACCTGAGCCCCGATGATCAACGCCGACCAGATTTTCGCCCGCTGGCAGCAGCACGCCGACGCACTCGCCGCGCCGGTGCGCGCCATCGCGCTGCCGAAGTTCGGCAAGACGTTCGAGGACCGGGCCTACCAGATGGCCGTGGTCAATTTCAGCCGCGACAGCTCCTATCGCGAAAGCGTCGTCTTCAGCCAGGAGCAGGCCGATTACCGCTGCGACCGGCTAGTGCTGGAAGGCGCGGACATCCTGGACCTGGGCGCTGAGTCCGTCGGCGACTTCGCCTCCCGCGTCAGTGCGGAGCGCCAGACCAACCTGCTGTTGCCCACCGTCCGCCGCATGGCCGCCCGGGGCGTGCCGGTCTCGGTCGAGACATACTACCCTGAGGTCGCCGCCGCCGCGCTGGAGGCCGGGGCCGCCATCATCAACCTGACCGGCCGCGACGAGGATGGCGAGATCTACCGGCTCTGCGCCAAGCACAAGGCCGGCCTCATCCTCTGCTACATGGCCGGGCGCAATGTCCGCGACAACGCCGCCCTGCCCAGCCGCGAGGCGCTGGTCGACGTGCAGATGGACTTCTTCCGCGAGCAACTGGCCAGGGCGACCGAGGCCGGCGTCGAGACGATCTGGGTCGATCCCGGCCTGGGCTTCTACAACAACTTGCCGGATGGGCCGGGCCGTGTCGCCTTCCAGATCGAAAACGCGCTGGAGGCCTTCCGCTTCCGAGTGCTCGGCTGGCCGATCTGCCTGACGCTCGCCTCGCCGGTGTACTGGTTCCGCGAGGAAGCGCGGGTGGCGGAAACTGCCTATGCCGTGCTCTGCCTGCTGTCCAAGGCCAACCTGATCCGCAGCCACGAGGCCGCGCGCGTCACCCCGGTGCTGGCGGCGCAGAACCTTAAGCCCGCGTGGTGAGCGAGCGAGACGGCCTCGTCGCCGACCAGTACGAGACCCACCCCTACCCCGAGCGCCATCCGGCCGACTAGAAAAAGCGCCTGGTCGAGGGCTCGCCCTCCGACCTGCTGGAACTCTCGCACTATCTGTTCCGCGGCCGGACGCCGAACCCGTTCCGCGCCCTGATTGCCGGCGGCGGCACCGGCGACGCCGCCATCATGCTGGCCCAGCATTGCGCCAGCGCTGGGCTGGAGGCTGAGATTGTCTACCTCGACATGTCCACCGCCGCCCGCGCCGTGGTCGAGGCCAGGGCCAGGGCGCGCGGCCTCGCCAACCTGCGCTTCGTTACCGGCTCGCTGTTGGACGTGGCGAGCCTCGCCCCCGGTCCCTATGACTACATCGACTGCTGCGGCGTGCTGCATCATCTGGAAGTACCGGAGGATGGGCTGAAGGCGCTGGCCAGCCAGCTTAAGCCGACCGGCGGCATGGGCCTGATGGTCTATGGCGAATACGGCCGCCGCGGCGTCTACGAGACCCAGGCCCTGCTGCGCCAACTGGCGCCGCCGGACCGGCCCCCAGCGGAAAGACTCGCCCAGACCCGCCGTCTGCTCAACGCCCTGCCCCGCACCAACTGGCTGAAACGCAACCCGTTCGTGCAGGACCATCAGAACGCGGGGGATGCCGGTCTCTATGACCTGCTGCTGCACGCCCGCGACCGCGCCTACACCGTGCCGCAACTGGCGGAGTTCGTGGCCAGTGCCGGGCTCGCCGTCGTCGAGTTCATCGAGCCCGCGCGCTACGACCCCGCCACCTACCTGCGCGAGCCGCGCCTGTTGGCGCCGTTGCGGGCCCTGCCGCCATTGGACCAGGCCGCGGCAGCAGAGGCCATCGCCGGCAATCTGCGCAAGCATGTGGTTTACGCCGCAGCGGCCGACCGCGCCGCGTCCTGTCGGGCAACGCCCGCGGATTCCGATCTCGTCCCGCTGCTGCGCCGCCACCCACCCGAGGCGCTGGCCAAGGCCCTGCGCGCGGGCCACCTCAGCGTGGACTTGAATGGCTTCCCCGCCAAATTCCCAGCGCCGGCCCGCGCCGCCGCCATTGCGCAGCGGCTGGATGGCCGACGCACAGTGGCCGATATCCTCGCGGAGCTACGCGCCGCCGACTCCAGCCTCACCGGCGACCAGGCAACCGAGGCGTTCGCCTCGCTTTATCGGCTGCTAACCGGCCTGAACCTGCTGTTCCTGACCGACCGGCGCGGCTAGAGCAGATCCCGATCCGATTGTATCGGGTGAATCTGCTCTCAATCTCATGATGATAGCAGCTTACCCCGACACAGTGATCGCTTTGGCGATTCAATTTGATCGGGCGATGCTCTAGGATGCCGCGCAGACCGCCAACGCTTGCTGATCCGGAGTCCACCGCATGACCCTCGCCGCCGCCGCCGGCTTCGATCCCGGCCCGAACGCCTATCTCGTCGGCCAACCTGGTTCCCGCGAGCAATTGGATACGCCGGCGTTGATCATCGACCTGGATGGGCTGGAAGCCAATATCCAGGCGATGGCCGAGCACACGCGGGCCGTCGGCCAGCGCCTGCGCCCGCATACCAAGACGCACAAGTCCGTGGAAATCGCCCTCCGCCAGGTCGCCGCCGGCGCGGTCGGCGTATGCTGCGCCACCCTGGGAGAGGCAGAGGTGATGGGACGGGCCGGCATCCCCGGCGTGCACATCACCTCCCCGGTCGTCCGTCCGCACCGGATCGCCCGCCTGTTGGCGCTGAACGCCGTCACGGAAAATCTGTCGGTCGTCGCCGACCATCCGGATAACCTCGCCGCCCTGGCGGAGGCTGCTGCGGCTGCCGGTCAGACTTTACAAATCATGGTGGATATTGACGTCGGCTCGCGTCGGACCGGCGTGCCGTCGGCCCAACAAGCCACGGCCCTGGCGCAACAGGTTGAAGGCGCTAGCCATCTCTCGCTGGTTGGCATACAGGGATACGCCGGCGGCCTGCAACACATCTACGACTGGGAGGAGCGCGTCCGCCGTGGCCAAGAGGTCGCTGACTTCCTGATCGAGGTCCGCCGTCAACTGGCCGCGGCTGGTATCACCCCGCCATTGTTCACCGGCGGTGGCACCGGAACCCACGCCATCGACCACGGCCAGGGCATCCTGAACGAGCTTCAGGCCGGCTCCTATGTGTTCCTGGACGTGGATTACCAGCGCGTTGCCCATGCCGGCGCCGCCGCCAACAGGTTTCGCGAAGCGCTATTTGTGCAAACCAGCGTCGTCAGCGCGGCCCAGGAGGATTGCGTCACCACCGATGCCGGCTTGAAAGCCTTCGCTACCGACTGCGGGTTTCCAGAAATCCGGCGCGGCGCACCCGCTGGCGCGAAATACACGTTTTCCGGCGACGAACACGGCCGCGTCACCTTCGCCGGCAGCGAACGTATCGGCCTTGGCGCCGTAGTCGAGTGCCTGTCGCCGCATTGCGACCCGACCGTAAATCTCTACAGCGTCTACCACATCGTCTGTGGCGATACCCTGGTCGACATTTGGCCAGTCGATACGCGCGGCCTGCGGTAGCTCCGATAGACCATTACTGCCCCCGCAACTGGCGAACGCTGTCCAGCACCGCCTGCATCTCGGCCGGATCGCCGTTACCGCCGGCCAGCCGCGCCTTTGCCAATTCTTCCGCCTTGGACAGGGCCGCTGCGGAATCGTCGGCGCGGCCCAAAACGCCATAGGCCCGGCCCAGCCGCAGCCATCCGGCGGGATCGTCCGGCTGGTCTTTCAGCCGGTCCGCCAGCCGTTGCACCATACTCTCGATAAAGGCTGCCCGATCCTGTCCCGACATGTCCCGCGCCGCGGCGACATCGGCCGCTGTCGGTCCGCTTTGCGGGCGGGCGATATCCGCCGCCGGCCCGGATGGGGCCGGGGCGATTGCGGGCGGGGCGATTGCGGGCGGGGCTGCGGCGATTACCGGCGGCGGAGGTAGCGGCAGCCCTTTTTTCTGCGCCAGCAGCGCTTCGACCTGCCCTAATTGCTCGGCAACAGGCTCACGCCATGTCGCATCCGCCGGCGCATCCGCCAGCAGCGCGCGCCACCGTTCGATGGCTTCTTCGTACCGGCCCCGCTGCGCCGCCGCCAGGGCCACAAAGTGGCGTGACTTTGCCACCGTCGGGTCCAGCTTGAGCGAGCGCTGTGCCGCATCCAACGCCTGGTCGTCCACCAGTCCCTGGCGTACGGCAATCAACAAGTCCGAAAGCTCCGCCCAATCCCCGGCGGTCGTTCTTTCACCTTTCAGCGCGATGACCCTGCTTAACGCGTTGCTTGCCGCAGCCCATTCGCCCAACGCCCGATAGGATCGGGCCAACATCGTCCAGCCTTCCTCGTCATTCGGCTGTTTCTCCAGGCGGTCGGCAAGGCCCGCCACCATCTTGCGGAAATCCACCTGTTCCTGGCTATGCGCCACCTCAGGCTCTGCAGTTTTCCGGCCCGCCAATGGCAGGTCCGGAACCTCCGGCGAGCCAAGGACGGCATAAAGCGCCAGCGCCGCCACCGGCACAGCAAACCCGGCTATCAATGCGAGCCCAAGGCCGGCTTTGCGCAACGCGAACGCCATCCACCCGGCGATGCCGAGCGCAATCATCACCAATCCGATAGCACCAAGCGTCATCGCCGCGTTATCTCCCATCCGTCGCCATCGTCGTCGTCCGGATCAGCTCCCGACGCCGCAAGGCGCGCTTTGTTGCGCTTAGCGATGCGCCATATCACAATCGCCCCAAGCAGGATCACTGCAAAGGGTCCATACCACAAAATCCACGTGGTCGACTTAACCGGCGGCTCCAACAGCACAAAGTCGCCATACCGGGCAGTCAAGTAGTCCTTAACCTGGGCATCCGAATCGCCCGCCACCAACCGCTCGCGCACGATACGGCGCAGATCGACGGCAATACCGGCCTCAGAGTCGTCCAGGGATTGATTCTGGCACTTCGGACAACGCAATTCCTTGCCCAACTCTCGCGCCCGGCCCTCAAGTACCGGGTCGCTCAGCATCTCCGACGGTGCAATGGCTTGTGCCGCTGGCGCAATCGACAGAAGCGCCAGCGTTGCCAGCATGATCAGCCTCATTTCAGCGACTCCAGCAGCGGCAGAATAGTGTTCTGGGCAATTTCCGGGCTGAGGGGCCCCGGATGGCGGTATTGGATCCGCCCTTTTCCATCCACAACAAATGTCTCCGGAATGCCATACACGCCAAAATCGATGGCAACCCTACCGTCCTGGTCACGTCCCACCCGGTCATAGGTATCGCCCAACTGCCCGAGAAATATCAGCGCCCGACGCGGATCATCCTTGTAGTTGACGCCCTGGATGGTGACATCGTGGGCTTTCGCCAGATCGTTCAGAATCGGATGCTCGACCTGGCACGGTCCGCACCAGGAGGCGAAGAAATTCACCAGCATCGGCTTTCCGGTCGCCAAAGAAGCCGTGGTCAGTGGCAATTCCTCGGACTTGCCATCGAGCCTTGCCCGGTCTTGCAGCGGCGGCAAGTTAAATTCCGGGGCCGGCTTGTTCAGCAGCGCCGACGGCAATATGCGGGGATCATGGCCAAGGCCAATCCACAGATACACGCCGATTCCAGCGAAAATCAGCAGCGGCAGAATATAGGGCAGGCGCTTCAGCAACATCTACGCGACAACCTCCGCCGCAGCCCTCGCAGCGCGGCTACGCCGGGTCCGGATCTTGCCGGCGGCCGATATCACACCGCCCAGCGCCATGAACGCCGCGCCAAACCACATCCAGGGCACCAAAGGATTGTAGTAAAGGCGCACGGCCCAACCACTTTGCGGATTCCCCTCGCCCAGAACGGCATAGAGGTCCGCCAGACCGGTCGTGTGAATGGCCGCTTCCGTCGTATTCTGCTGGGCTACAGGATAAAACCGCCGCTCCGGATGCAGGGTGCTGACCGTGCTGCCGTCGCTGGCGCGGGTCACCGTCATGTCGCCCCGCATGGCCTGGTAGTTCGGTCCGATCGTGTCGTAGACCCGGTCGAGCCGCCAAGTATAGCCAGCCAGATCGACAGAATCGCCGACCTTCATTAGCTTGACGGCCTCGCCCTGCCAAACACTCGTCGCGGTAATCCCGGCGACGATGACCGCGGCCGCGCAATGCGCCATCGTCATGCCGTGGACCTCAAGCGGCAGGCCAACCAACCGACCCAAAGCACCTTTGCCCCACCAGCGGCGCACCCAAGCATAGATACTCGCGACGGCCAGCCAAGCAGCCAGAGTCATGCCGATGATCCCTGCCACTCCAGCGCCGCCGATCCATACCACCAGCAAGAGCACACCGGCGGCGGCGATCCCCGCCAGCCAAAGTTGCTTCATTGCCGCCAACGCACTGGCTTTCCGCCAGGCCAGCAGCGGCGCAACTGCCATGATCGCCAACATCGGCATCATCAACGGCACAAAGGTCGCGTTAAAGAAGGGCGGCCCCACCGAAACCTTTTCACCTGTCACCGCCTCCAGCACCAGCGGATAAAGCGTGCCGATCAGCACGGTCGCCGCTGCCGTCGCGAACAGCAGGTTGTTCAGCAACAATGCGCCTTCACGGCTGACAGGCTCAAACCCGTTCCCCCCCTCCATAGTCGGTGCGCGGATGGCAAAAAGCAGCAAAGCACCGCCAACCGCAACACCCAAAAGCCCCAAGATAAAGACGCCGCGCGCCGGGTCTGTCGCGAATGCATGGACAGACGTCAGCAAGCCAGAGCGGACGATAAAGGTGCCCAGCAGGCTGAGGGAAAAGCCAAGGATCGACAGCAACAGCGTCCAGCCCTTGAACGCGTCTCGCTTGGCGACGACGCTGACGCAATGCAACAACGCCGTTGCCAAAAGCCAGGGCATGAACGAGGCGTTCTCGACCGGGTCCCAGAACCAGAAACCGCCCCAGCCCAGCTCATAATAGGCCCACCAGGACCCGAGCGAAATTCCCATGGTCAGGCCGGCCCAGGCGATCAACACCCAGGTCCGCGCCCAGCGCGCCCAATCGGGCGTGACCTTGCCTTCGATCAGGGCCGCCACCGCAAACGAAAACGCCGTCGACATGCCGACATAGCCGAAATACAGCAACGGCGGGTGGAACACCAAGCCCGGGTCCTGCAACAGCGGGTTCAGGCCATTGCCATCGACCGGCGCCTCCAGCAGGCGGGAAAACGGGTTGGAGGTCAGCAAGGTGAACAACAGGAACCCGACCCCGATCAGCCCCTGGACCGCCAACACCCGCGCCCGCAACGGATCAGGCATCCCCCGGCTGAAAGTTGCGACGCACGCGCCAAACAGAGAGAGAATCAGGATCCACAGCAACAGCGATCCCTCGTGATGGCCCCAGCTTGCCGCCAGCTTGTACATAAAGGGCTTATCGGAGTGCGAGTTCATCGCGACCACGGCCACGGAAAAATCGGACCGCGAAAATGCATACATCAGCGCGCAAAACGCCAGAGTTACGCAGATCAACTGGCCCCACGCGGTGTGGCGCGCAAGATTCATCAGTTCGCGGTTGCCGCGGGCGGCCGCCCACATCGGCACAGTCGATTGCAACAATGCCAGGATCAACGCAACAATCAGGGCAAAATGCCCGGTTTCCACCGTCATGACGAAATCGCCCTCATCGTTGAAACATCGGAGAGAACAGGAGACACCATCATTTGTGCTCCGGCATCCATTGCCCTGCGGCCTTCAGCGCGTCGGCCACTTCTGGCGGCATGTAGTTCTCGTCGTGCTTGGCCAGAACCTCTTCAGCTTGAAACGTGCCGCCGGCGTCCAGACGACCGAAAGTCACGATCCCCTGCCCTTCGCGAAAAAGGTCGGGCAGGTTGCCGGTATAGGCCACGGCGACCGTCTGTGCGCCGTCTGTGATCTTGAAATGGGAATTGAGGCCGTCTTTGACCAACGAACCTTCCTCGACCAGCCCACCGATGCGGATCGCCTGTCCGGGCGGAACATTCTTCGCCTTGAGGTCGGTCGGGCTGTAGAAGAAGACCAGGTTGTCCTCGAACGCGTTCAGGACCAACGCAGCAGCCGTACCTAAAGCCAGCAAGGCCAGCAGCACCACATAGAGTCGACGAGTTTTTGGCTTCATGTCTGAGTCACACCCGTTTTCTTCATCATGCTCGCTCAACCTTGGCCGGTCGCCGGCGGGGACGTTTGCCCAGGGCTGCCTCAGCCTGCTCGGCCTTTTTCAGTCCGCGCCAAGACCAGATGAACAGGCAGGCAATCACGCCGGCAGCGATACCGTATGCCGGCCAGATATAGGCAGCGTATCCGCCCATGTCGAAGAATTCGGCCATCGTCCTCCTGCCTCTTTAAGACGGTTCGCCATCGCGGGAGCGCGCCAGCTGGAGCGCCATGACCCGGCGTTCAGCCAACTCCACCCGCATCCGCAGCAGCAATAGCAGCAGGAACAGGCCGAGATAGGCCACGCCCATCAGCAGCAACGGCCGCAACATCGCCGGATCGATCGCTGGCGTGCCGATGCGGCTGATACTGGCCGGCTGGTGCAACGTGTTCCACCAATCGACCGAAAACTTGATGATCGGCAGGTTGACGATGCCAACCAATGCCAAGATCGACGCCGCCCTCGCGGCACGTTGCGGCTGCTCAAATGCATTCCACAGCGCCATATAGCCCAGATACAGGAACAGCAACACGACGACCGACGTCAGCCGCGCATCCCATACCCACCAAGTTCCCCAGGTCGGCTTGCCCCACAGCGAGCCGGTAGCCAACGCAATGATGGTAAAGCCCGCACCGATCGGCGCAGCGGCCTTTCCTGCCAGATCGGCCAGCGGGTGCTTCCAGATCAGGCCGACGGCGCTGGCGATCGCCAAGCTGGAATAGCCGAACATCGCCATCCAAGCCGCCGGCACGTGCACATACATGATGCGCACCGCCTCGGCCTGGTCGCGATCGGCGGGCGAGAAGCCGAGGCCGAAGGCGACCAGCCAGCCCATCATCACCAGCGTCGCCACACCCAGCACGCGGGTGGCGCGGGTGCCGGTGCCGGCGCGGCGGGCGGG
>JAYPXD010000030.1:13228-20704 GCA_038135395.1 Alphaproteobacteria bacterium
CCTTTTGTTGATAGTCGATTGGCGACTCTACCAGGCCCAGGTAAAGACCCGCCAGCAAGCACGGCACGGTCACCGCCAGTACCCAGGGCTGAACCGCACGCGACAATCGCAGAAAACGGGCCGGATTGGCAAAGCGATGCAAGGACGATCCTCGCGCCGTACCGCCTGCCTCTTTCCCGGGAGGTGTTGAAGCCGTCACTGATCCACCTGAGTTTGTCGCGCCTAGTCACCGACCTGCCGCAACGCCACTGCAGCCGCCCATGGGGTCAGCACCAGCGACAACAGCATGATCGCGCCTAAAATGGAGACATGGCCGCCAAAAGCCAGTCCCGTTTCCGCCGCAGTCACTGTGCCCGACATGAAAATCAAAACAGGGATATAGAGCGGCAGAACCAATAATGCCAGCAGCACGCCGCCGCGCCGCGTGCCGATGGTGAGCGCCGCACCCACCGCCCCGACCAGGCTCAACGTCGGCGTGCCCAACGCCAATGCGACCACCAATCCACCGATAGCTGGCCAACTCATCTGCAGCAGCACGCCCAGCAATGGTGCAGCCAACAACATAGGCGCGCCGGTAATCAGCCAATGCGCCACCGCTTTACCCAGAACGATGCTCCACAACGGCGCCGGGCTGGTCAGCAGCAAGTCCAGCGTGCCGTCCTCATGGTCCTGCTGAAACAGCCGGTCCAAGGCCAGCAATGTCGCCAACAGCGCCATCACGGCCAACAAGCCGCCGCCAAGGCGCGACAGCATGCCGGGCTCCGGGCCTAAACCCAGTGGAAACAACAGGATGCCCAAAGCGAAAAATTGCACGGCCAACAGCGCGCCGCCACTTTCCGCCCGGGCCAGGGCCAAGTCCCGGACCAAAATCGCCCAAAAGCCGTTCATGCCGACGCCCCCATATCCAAGCGGTAGGTCGGCTCGAACCCCAGGTCCTGGTGCGTCGCCAGGATCGCCATGCCGCCCCTGTCCCTATGCGCCGCAACGGCGTCCGCGAAAGCCTTGACAGAGCCTGCATCCAATGCCGTCGTCGGTTCGTCCAGCAGCCAGAGCGGCGCCGGAATCGCCACCAGGCGGGCCAGCGCCAGGCGCCGCTGTTGGCCGGCCGACAAAACGCGGGCCGGCAGGTCGACCAGGTCGTCGAGCGCGAACGCCGCTTGCGCCGCCGCCGTCGCCGCAGCGTCGTCCACCCCTGCCAGGCGTTGCCAGAACGCCAAATTCTGGGCCACCGTCAGCGCCCCCTTCACAGAATTTTGATGTCCGAGGTAGTGCAGCACCACACGGCCATCTTCCGGCTGTGGCTCCCAACCGACAGCCCCTTCCGCAGCGGGCAGCAAGCCAGCCAAAATCCGCAGCAAGGTTGTTTTGCCAGTACCATTCGGCCCGGTGACGACCAGGACTTCGCCCGGCCCGAGCGCCAGGTCCAGCCCGTCGAATAGCCAACGTTCGCCGCGCGCGCCAGCCAAGCCGCGCGCCTGAAATGAATAGGAAAAGCCGCAATCTGACACCATGGCCACTCATAAGCACGTTAGCGCCGGATTAACCAGCGTCTCTAGCGGCGCACCCGGATCAATGCCCGGGTTCATACCCAGGTCAAGGACAAGACCGCGACGGGGAAATCATGCATCGCCAGGGCGACCCTGACGCGTTCTAATCTGTGCTGCTCTGTCGGGTAAATCCAAGATATGCACCATTGCAGCGGCTTTGACCGATCCCCACATTGCGCTTAGACGAGGCATCGCCACTACCCCATCCGGACCGAACGTCTGGCGTATGGGGGCGATACGATGCTGGCTGCCGGCTGAATTCCTGAGATCGAGCGGTTCTCCCCAAAACCGTTCGTAGGCCGGGTCGATCTCCATGCCCTGCACTCACTCGCGATCGACCCGGCCGCCTTATCCGCGCCGACCACAGAAGTCGCGGCCAACACTCCGACACACTACTCAGCCGCCTCGCCGCGTCAATGTACCTGTCTCGCCCTTGCAGCGGTGGGAATTCACGGGAACAATCTCCGGCAAATAACTCCGTAACCGCGAGGCCGCAGGAATGTCAGTCGCCAGCGAATCCATCACTGTCCTGCGCAACGTTGCTTGGGCCGCCGTCTGGGACGAGGGCAAAGCATGCCATGCATACGCCCGAGACTGTGATATCGCATTTGCCGGCGGCAGAGTGATTCACGTCGGGCCGTCCTACCAGGGGCCTGCCAGCCACCAGATCGATGGCCGCGACCGGCTGGTGTTGCCGGGCATGATCAACATCCACACCCACCCGACCAGCGAACCGCTGCGCAAGGGCATCACCGACGAGACTTTGAGCCCCGGCTTTTGGCATTCCTCGCTGTACGAATACCTGACCGTTTTTGGCAACGACCATGCCGGCAGCATCGCGGCAATGCGGGTGGCCTTGGCGGAATTGCTATGCTCCGGCGTCACCACCGTCGTCGACCTGTCAATTCCCTTCGATGGCTGGCTCGATGTGCTGGGCGGCGCCGGCATCCGCGCCGTCGCCGCGCCGATGTTCCGCGACGCACGCTGGTACACGCAAGATGGCCATGAGCTGAAATACGAATGGGACACCGCTGGCGGCAAAAAGAGCTTCGAGCAGGCGCTCCGCCTGATCGACCTGGCGAACCAGCACCCGAGCGGCCGGCTCTCCGGCATGGTCTGCCCGGCGCAGATCGACACCTGCACGGCCGACCTGTTGCGCGACGCCCATGACGCCGCCGGCGAGCGCAACTTGCCCTTTCAGATCCACGCGGCCCAAAGCGTCACCGAGTTCCACGAGATGCAGCGCCGCCATGGCCGGTCGCCGATCCAATGGATGGCGGACCTGGGCGTGTTGACCGACCGCTCTATTATCGGCCACGGCATTTTCCTGGACCATCACCCCTGGCTGCATTGGACGACCCGGGCCGATTTGGGCCTGCTGGCGGACAACGGGGCGACCGTCGCCCATTGCCCCACCGTGTTCGTGCGCCGCGGCATCGCGCTCAACACCTTCGGCGAGTATGGGCGGCGGGGAATCAACCTCGGCATCGGCACCGACACCTACCCGCACAACTATCTCGATGAACTGCGGACAACGCTTTATACGGCCCGCGCCGTCGCCGGGTCGGTTGCAGACCTGACAACAGGCAATGTATTCGATGCTGCCACTATCGGCGGCGCCCGCGCCCTCCGTCGCGACGATATCGGCAGATTGGCTGTCGGCGCGCGGGCCGACCTCGTCCTGATCGACCTGAAGCATCCGGCGATGATGCCGATGCGCGAGCCGCTGCGCAGCCTGATTTACGTCGCCGGCGACCGTGCCGTGCAGGATGTCTTCGTCGACGGCCAGCAAGTGGTGCGGAACGGCGTTTGCCTGACCATCGACGTTGCCGCCGAGAGCCAGGCGCTGGAGGAAGCCCAGGCGCGCTCTATGGCCAAAGTCCCGGATAGAGATTGGGCGGGGAGGACGACCGACCAACTGGCGCCGATGGCGCTGCCGATGATGCGGGGCCCAATGCCCTAAACATTGCGCGCCAGCACCAGCGCTGCCGCAGCCGGCGACAGGCGGGCGATCAGCTCGCCCTCGGCTTTGGTAAAGCCAAAGGCCTGCCGGATAACGGCGGTGTCGCACTGGGTCGGCAGGCTGGTGTCGTGGCTATAGACGATGGCGCCGTCGAAATTCTTGGAGCCGATCGCCTCCACATGCGCCAGCGGCGCGATCTCGACACAAAGCACCTCCCGGCCACTGGACGACTTCAGGGCGAAGGCCTCCTTGCGCGGGCGGGCGCCATAGCGACCATGGCTCAGGGCATCGTTCACCAACTCCACGAACCGCTCGTGATCGGTTGGATCGGGCATGGACAACCGGCGGCCCGGATCGATCTGGAAGGCCCGGTGAGCCTCCGCCTGCCGGTCGAATTCCCGGTTGGCGGTCACAATCCGCAACTGCCGATCCAGCAGGCATACGCCGATCCGCAAATGATCAAGGGCTGCGATCAACCCGGCGTTCATCGCAGCCAGGGCGGCGGAAGGCCGACCGAAGTCTATCGCTTTGGCAACGTGCGGCAGCAGGTCCTCCAACGCTGCCCGGCGATCAGGCGACGACAGGTCGGCTTCATCGCTGAACTGAACAGAAAAGCGGGAGACATAGCGGTTGTCCTTGTCGAGCAAACAACCGGCCCGATGCCGGACGCCCACCGCGCGCATCCACCGGACATTTGGCTGGGCGCGCAGTTGCGCTTTCGTTTTGCCAATAATGGATTCACTGAACAACTCGATGCGATCTGTCGCCAAGGAGCAATCGACGAACGGCGCCTGGTCGGCAAATTCCTGCTGGCCGAACTTGACGATATAGTCGTGGATCAACTCGGGACGGCTATCAGCAGAGCAAACGCTGACCGCCAATCTGGTACCAGCGGCGCGATCCGGAACCTCAAACACGATGCACCCGCGCGCGCCGATAAAATCGGCGAAACGCTGCAATGCTTCCGGCAATTTCGACTGATCGACGACCGAATCATAGAGACCAAGCACCACGGCCAGGCTTTTGTCCCGCATGATGATACCCCCTCATTCCTATCCCAACTGCGCCCCCAAAGACACAGCAACCAAGTCGGAAATATAATTTATTTATTATTACATCAATTACCAATTTCAAACATTTATACCGAATGAAATTATATTCTTAAATGGATAAAGCAACAGAATTTTCTTGTGTGAAATCCTGCCGCTTCATCCCCCCAACACAGTTCGCCACCCTTACACTGTCGTCCAACCGGCCCGATCGCCTCGGCTTTCAGGGCCGTTGCGATCGAAATGACTTGTCGGAGATTTCATCACCGCATTTCCTTCCGCTTGGTCTTCAACAACTTCAGAATAAGCGAGACACGATCACCTGGCTGTGAACTATGTCACAAAATTGAACGCAATTGCCTATCGCTTGTTTCCGGTTCGACCGGAAATTCGCAAAGACTGCTGTCGCCGTGCTAGTGGAATGAATCTGACATTTGGTACCCACTTTGCACGAAGCTCCGGACCGAATGTCAAATCGAATCCAAAGGGCACAAAAGCCGCCTGTTTACATGACCCCATCGCCGAGACCGACAGAATGCCAACCATCCCTGACTCCGACACGGTAACCGCCGCTTGGATCGCCGCCGACTGGGGAACGTCCACGCTTAGGGTCTGGGCGATGGCGGCGGACGGCGCGCCACTGGCCGAGGCCACGTCCACCCGAGGCATGTCCAGCCTGACGCCTGCGCAATACGAGCCGGCCCTGCTCGACCTCGCCGGCGCGTGGCTAGCGGCGGAGAGAGTGACACCTGTCATCGCATGCGGCATGGTCGGCGCCCGCCAGGGCTGGGTTGAGGCGCCTTACACCGCCACCCCCTGCGCCCCGCTCGCCGCCCGGCACTGTGTCACGCCCCCCACCACCGACCCGCGGATCATCGTGCGCATCGTCCCCGGACTCAAACAAATGACCCCGCCCGACGTGATGCGCGGCGAGGAAACCCAGATCGCCGGATTCCTGGCTCAGCATCCCGGCTTTTCCGGCACGCTTTGCCTGCCCGGCACCCACACAAAATGGGTGGAGATCGCCGGCGGCGAGGTCCGCTCCTTCCGCACGATGATGACCGGCGAGTTGTTCGCCCTGCTCTCCCAGCAGTCGGTCCTGAAGCATTCTCTGGCAGACGGATGGGACGATGCGGCATTCGCCGCCGCATTCGATGCCGCCATTACCGAACCGGAAACCCTGGCAAGCCGCCTGTTTTCGCTGCGGGCCGCATCGCTGGTGGGTAAGCCGGACCCAGTCGCCGCCCGAGCAACCCTGTCGGGCTGGCTGATCGGCGCGGAATTCGCGGCGGTGCCCTTGCCGGAGGGGCCTGTCGGCGTCATCGGCGCTGCGGCTTTGGCGAGGCTCTACGGCGCGGCGCTGGCCCAGGTTGGCCAGCGTGTGATTGCAGTTGACGCAACCGCCGTGACCCTGCAAGGCCTGACTCAGGCCTATCGCACCATTGTCCAGGGATAATCACCATGCAACGCCCCCTTATCGCCATCCTGCGTGGCGTCCAGCCTAAAGAGGTGCTCGATATTGCTGAGGGCTTGCTGGCCGCCGGCATCGACCGGATCGAGGTGCCGTTAAATTCACCGCATCCGCTCGACAGCATCCGACTGTTGGCCCAGGCGCACGGGTCACACGCCCTGATCGGCGCCGGCACCGTGTTGACCGCCGCCGACGTCCAGGCGGTGGCCGACGCTGGCGGCCGGCTGATTGTCTCGCCGAACTTCGACCCGGAGGTCGTCGAGGCGACCAAGCGGCTCGGCCTGCAATCACTGCCCGGCGTCTTTACCGCCAGCGAGTGCTTTGCCGCCTTGAAGGCAGGCGCGGACGGGTTGAAACTGTTTCCCGCATCGAAGCTAGGGACAGACGGGCTGAAGGCGCTGCGGGACGTGCTGCCTGGCGAGACAGCGGTTTACGCCGTCGGCGGCGTTGGCGCTGCCGAAATTCCGGCGTGGGTCGCAGCCGGCGCGACCGGCTTTGGCATCGGCGGCGCGCTCTACAAGGCAGGCGCAACACCGCACGAGGTTGCGCTGAAAGCCCGCGCGCTGGTGCAGGCGTGGGATGCCGCTTCAAGCTGAACTTCAGCCGCAGGCAAGGCATTTGGAATGTGGGTCGTATTGGTGGTACCATCCGCCTAAGGATTGCCGACCGTTAACGGAGCCCGTCGATGTCAAACGCTTCCTCCCAATCTGCCGAAGAAGCCCGCTTTCAGGCCCGTATCGACGCGGAAGACAAGATCGAGCCGAAGGACTGGATGCCGGAGGCCTATCGCCGGACGTTGATCCGCCAGATCAGCCAGCATGCGCATTCGGAATATGTCGGCATGCTGCCGGAGGGCAACTGGTTGACCCGCGCGCCGACGCTGCGCCGCAAGGCGGCGCTCATGGCCAAGATCCAGGACGAAGCCGGGCACGGCCTCTACCTGTATTCCGCGGCTGAAACCTTAGGCGCATCTCGGGATGAGATGTACCGGGACCTGTTGTCGGGAAAGGCAAAATATTCCAGCATTTTCAACTACCCGACCCTGACCTGGGCCGACATCGGCGCCATCGGCTGGCTGGTGGATGGCGCTGCGATTACCAACCAGGTGCCGCTGTGTCGCTGCTCGTTCGGCCCCTATGCCCGGGCGATGGTCCGGGTCTGTAAGGAAGAGAGTTTCCATCAGCGCCAAGGCTTCCAGATCATGCTGAGCCTCGCGCATGGCGCGCCGGCGCAAAAGGCCATGGCGCAGGACGCGCTGAACCGCTGGTGGTGGCCCAGCATCGCGATGTTTGGCCCGCCGGACGACGAGTCAAAGCACTCTGCGAAAAGCATGGCCTGGAAAATCAAACGCCACTCCAACGACGAACTGCGCCAGCGCTTTGTCGACATGACGGTGCCGCAGGCAGATTTCCTGGGCCTGCGCATCCCTGACGACGACCTGAAATT
>JAYPXD010000031.1:0-7590 GCA_038135395.1 Alphaproteobacteria bacterium
CCTCTGCGCGGTAGGGGCCTTCTTTGACCGTCGCCCCATCTGTAACTTCCACCGCATAGGGCCGAACCCGGATTGAGCTTGGGTCAACCCGGCTCTGGCCTGTGCGCAGGTCGAATTCCCAGCCATGCCAGGGGCAGCGCACAATTTGTTGCGGACGGGAAAAGCGGTAGCGGCCCGGCTCCTCGGACTCCACCAGACCGATCAATTGTCCCTTGCAAAGGCTGCCCTTTTGGTGCGGGCACCGGTCCAGGACGGCAAAAAATTCGCCGTCGATGTTGAACAACGCAATCTCCCGCGTTCCTATGGTGACAAGCTTGCGCGACCCGGGCGGCATTTCCGCCAAGGTCGCGACGACATGCTTCTCGCGTGCGCGAGCGGGCTCGGTCATTGCGGTCAGGCCACCGGTCGCGGCTTGTACAGGTCCATGGCGTTCTGCAGGAAAAACTTGTGCTGTTGTTCCTCGGTTACGCGCACCTGTAAGGCATGGTCCGGATGATCGAAGTCCCAGTGGGGATAGTCGGTCGCGAATAGCAGCCGGTCCCAGCCGATCCACTTCACCATGTCCAGCAAATGCGGCTTGAATTCCGGCTCTTCCATCGGCTGGGTCGTGAGCCAGACTTGTTCGCGGACATATTCCGAGGGGCGGCGTTTGACGTGCGGAATCTCGTCCCGCATCCGTTCCCACAGCTTGTCCATGCGCCAGCAGAGAGACGGCAGCCACGCAAAGCCTGCTTCGACCAGAACGACCTTCAGGTCTGGACAGCGCTCGAACACGCCCTCCATGACCAGGCTCATCAGCAGCGCCTGTTGGCATTGGGCGTGGCCGATCATTTCTTCCAGATAATAAGATGGCCAGCCGCCGCCGGAGACTGGCGCGCCGCCATAGCCAAAGGCGTGAATGCCGACCGGCAACCCGGCCGCCGCCGCGGCTTCGAACATGTCCCAATAGCGTTTCTGCCCGAACGGTTCGGCCGAACGGGAAAGTAGCAGGACCTGCACGAAATTCGGATCGCCGGCGCGCGCCTCGATCTCTTTCACCGCAGCGGGCGTATCCTCATACGTCACCACGACAGAGGCTTTTGTGCGCGGTTCCTTCGACGTCCATTCCGCCACCTGCCAGTCGTTGATGGCGCGGCTGAAGGCCGTGGCGAATTCCAGGTTCTGCATGCCCTGGCCGGTGCGCAGCGGGTTGAGCACCGCCATTTGCACATTCAGCGGGTCCAGATGCTGCTCTCGCATGAACGCCAGGCTGGAGCCGGGCATACCGCCGGGCGGGTAGGCATCGCGCCGGGCGGCGTTTGGCTGGCCCTTCGGGTAGGCCGGGCCATTGGCATAGCCCTGGCGAGGGCGCATGCCATAGGTGGCCATGTAGTCCTGCCAGCGCTTTTCCAGGAAGGGGAAAAGCTCCTTCTTCTGGTCGCCCGGCACCACGTGCACGTCGCAATCGGCGATGGCGAGGGTATTGGCGGCTGGCTTGGCGATATCGTTGCGGTCGAGAACTTGGGCGGTCGGAGGCGTCATGGCGCAAACACTCCTAGAGGCGCGTATAGGTGGTGCGCGGGTTGTCTATCATCATCTTACGAATCAGGTCTTGAGACAAGCCTGCCGGCAGCGCGGCCAGGCCGTCGTATTGCCAATGTGGATAGTCGGTGGCGAACAAAAACATCTCGTCAGAGCGCATATGCTCACAGATCCGCTCCAGCGTCGCAGCCGCTGCCTCGCCATCCGGCAGGTCGAGCGGCTGGGCCGAGAGGCGGATGTGGCGACGCGCCACTTCCCATGGCGGCTCAGTCACCCACGGAATTTCGGCGCGCATGCCACGCCAGAATTTGGTCAGCCGCCACAGGTGCGCCGGCATCCAGGTCACCCCGGATTCGAGGAACACCACCTTCAGGTCCGGGAATTTCTGGAACACGCCCTCGCAGATCAGACTGGTCGTCATAGACTGGAAGGCCAGCGATTGCGCGCCGTAGTCCTCCACCAGATAGGAAGGCCAGCCGACCGGCGTCACCGGGTTCTTGTAGGCGCTGCCGGCGTGGATGCCTACGGGCAGACCGTTGCGCGCCGCGGCCTCGTAAATCGGCCAGTAATTGCGGCGCCCTAAGGGCATCTCGTCCATGACGATCATCAGCACCTGGACGAAGCGCTTGTCCTGGGCCCAATAGTCGATCTCTTCCGCAGCGAATTCCGGCGACTGCGTCGGCACGACGATAGAGGCGCGGAGCCGCGGCTCCTTCGTCAGCCACTCCGCCGCGATCCACGAGTTGATGGCGCGGGCAAAGGCCTTGGCCATGTCTTCGCTGAACAGCAGCTGCACGCCGTAAATGCAGTTGGCGATGGCATGGGAGAGGCCGAAGGCGTCCAGCGCGTCGGCCTGCAGCCGCTCCAGGCTGGTGCCGGGCTTGGCGCCGGCAATGCGCCAGTCCGGCCGGCAGGTGAGGGGAGCGTTGACCGGATAACCGATGGTATCAAGCGCATGCACGCCGCGCTGCACCACCGTATCCGCCCAATAGTCTTCCAGATACGGCAACAACACGTCGTTGCTCTGCACGCCCGGGTGCAGGTCGCAGCAGATGCCGCCAGTGGGGAGGGGAGGGGCGATCGGTGATGCTTGAGCTGGGGCAGCGGTGGTCACGGGCGGCAAACTCGATCCAATTGCGGGCAAGGCAGCCCGATCCCGGGCAAAGCAGCAACGAATTGTGCCGGATTTCTGCCGATCCGTCAATTCTCCGTTGTCGTCGGCGGCCAGCTACCCCACCCGCTTCCAGGTGGTGCCGCCCGCGCCATCCTCCAGCGTGATGCCTTCTGCCGCCAGGGCGTCACGGATGCGGTCGGCTTCGGCGAAGTTCTTGGCTTTGCGCGCAGCCTGGCGGGCGGCAATCAGCGTTTCGATCCGGGCGCCTTCATCGGCATCCGTCCCGCCCGCGAACCAGTCTGCCGGTTCATCCTGCAAGACGCCCAACAAGCCGCCGGCGGCCAGGAGCACGCCTTTGAGCCTGGCCTGTTCCGCACGATCGCTCGTGGCCGCGAGCGCGCGGGCCAGGCCGTGCAGTTCGGCGATGGCCATCGGCGTATTCAGGTCGTCGCTGAGCGCACCGACGAAACGCGACAGGTCCGGGTCGTCGTCACCGGGGTCCGCCGCCGCAACGCTGTCTACGTCTCGCAGGACGGAATAGAATCGGTCGAGCGCCTTATGGGCCTGCTCCACTCCGTCCGCAGTCCAGTCCAGTGGTTGGCGGTAGTGCGCAGCCAGCAGGCCCATGCGCAACACCTCGCCATGGTGCGCCGCCAGCAGGTCGCGGATCAGCAGGACGTTGCCGACCGACTTGGCCATTTTGCGGCCTTCGACCTGGACCATGCCATTGTGCACCCAGTAGCGCGCGTATTGCTTGCCGCCATGGGCGCAGGTGCCTTGTGCGATTTCGTTCTCATGGTGCGGGAAAATCAGGTCGTTGCCACCGCCGTGAATGTCGATGGTCTCGCCCAGGTGAGTTTCCGCCATGGCGGAGCATTCGATATGCCATCCCGGGCGGCCGAAACCCCAGGGCGAATCCCATCCCGGTTGCGTTGCGTCCGAGGGCTTCCACAAGACGAAGTCCGCCGGATCGCGCTTGTACGGCGCGACATCGATCCGGGCTCCGGCAATCATATCGTCCATGCTGCGGCGGGACAGGCCGCCATAGTCCTTGAACGACGGCACGTTGAACAATACGTGCCCTTCGGCTTCATAGGCGTTGCCGGCATCGATCAACGCCTCAATCTGGGCAATGATCTGGGGGATATGTTGCGTCACCCGCGGCTCAACCGAGGGGCGCAATACGCCCAAGCCATCGGTCTCTGCCTGGTAGACGGCAATAAATTTCTCGGTGATCTCGCCGATGGGCACCCCCTGTTCCAGTGCGGCGGCGTTAATCTTGTCGTCAACATCGGTGAAATTGCGGACAAACACCACCTTGGGGTAGAGCCGGCGCAGCAGCCGGTAGAGCACGTCGAACACCACCGCCGGCCGGGCGTTGCCGATATGCGGGTGGTTGTAGACCGTCGGCCCGCAGACATAATATTTCACCACCTGCGGGTCCTGCGGAGTGAACAGTTCTTTTTTCCGGCTGAACGTGTTGTGCAGATAGAGTTGGGTCATCGGCTCATACTTGGCAAAAGCGCTGGATAGCGTGGATAGACGCGCAAGGTCCAGTTTGCGGCCCGAATGTCAAGAGTATGTGCGCATGCGATTTGCGTCATGCCGTGCCAGCTGCCGTCCTGACAGCCAATCCTGGGTGCTGCCGCGGTCGCCAATTTCTTTGTTATCTGAAAGTATTAACAAATTCCTTTTTATTGTTGCGATCGCGAAGGGTATTTCAAATATCCGCGACTGTTCAATATTCTGCTTGCTAAGATCAGAAACCGGTGCGAAGCTTTTTCAGTAATCGAGCGGACCGGTCGCTTGGAAAATTCCTGAAATGCCGCCGCTTAGCCTGGGAGACTCTGATGAAAACTCGTTTGATTGCGGGTATAGCGCTTGCGGCAATCGCCTTAGGGGCGACGGCCGCCAATGCCAAGGAACTGGTGTATTCCAGCTCCGTCGGCGCCAAGCACCCGGTCCATACCGCTGGTTTGGAACCATTTTTTGAAGAGGTGACGAAGCGCACCGGCGGTTCGTTGACGTTCAAGCTGTTTCCCGGCGGAACTCTTGCAAGCGGCAAGACCACGTTGAACGCCATCCGCAATGGCACCGTCGATATGGGCTTGCTGGCCGATGTCTACACGCCGAATGAATTGCCTGTCAGCGCACTGCTGAGCGACTTGGCGGTATTCGGCAAGGATGCCCGCGTGATGACTGGCGCTGTCAACCAGACGCTCCAATTGGACTGTGCCGATTGTAAGGCTGACTACACGGAAGAGCACGTGCTCCCGTTTGCCTCCTACGCGCTTACGCCGTATTTCCTGCTGTGCAGCGATGTGACGATCAAGTCGGCTGACGACTGGAAGGGCAAGAAGCTGCGTGGCACTGGCGCTATGGGCGTGCTCGCCGCTGGAATGGGCGGTACCCCGGTGAACATCACCAGCGCGGAGACCTATGAGGCGTTGCAGCGCGGTCAGGTCGATTGCATCATGGGGCCGCAGCCATGGCTTAAGTCCTATTCGTTGTGGGATCTGGTAAAAACAGTTTCGGACTCGAAGTTGGGCACCTATCACGGCACCAACTTTATCAACTTCCGCACGGACACTTGGAAGAAGCTCTCGAAAAAAGAGAAGCAGGCGGTTGCAGACAGTGTTGTCGCCGCAGTGGTCCGGATCGCCCGCGCTTATGAAGACGATGATGCCAGCATCCGTAAAGAGGCCGAGGCCAAGGGGATCAAGTGGGTTGCGGTGGATAAAAGTTTTGAAGATGCCGTCGCTGCACTTCGGACCAAGGATGCGCAGCGGGTTATCGAGCTTGCAAAGTCCCGTGGCGTGAAGAATCCGGAGCCGATTGTGGCGAAGTTCCAGGAAAACATCGCCAAATGGACCAAGATCGTCAATGGCATCAACCCCGGCCTTTGGGGTGACGCCGAATGGGCGAAATTTGGCGAGGCATTGCAGAAAGAAATCTTCAGTAAGGTTTCGTTCAAATAGAGGTCACAACGGGCGGCACGCCATCCGGTTTGCCGCCCGAAGTGTATCCAACCCGGCTTTTTTGCAAGGAAATGCGCCATGGCGGCCCTAGAGCGCCTGATGGAGCGGATTAGTTTGGCCCTGCTGTGGATTGCTGGCCTGGCGATCACGCTCATGATGATTCACATCGCTGCCGACATTGTCGGCAAGACGGTGTTTCACCAACCGATGACGGCTACGCTGGAAATTGTCGCCTGGTACTACATGGTCGCCACCGTGTTCCTGCCCATCGCCTATATCCAGCTGAAGAAAAAGCATCTGATGGTGGAGCTGTTCACGCGCAACATGTCCCAGCGCAACTTGGCCAAGCTGGAGGGGCTGATTGCGGTGCTCGGTGCGATCTATGTCGGAATTCTGTTCTGGCTGACGCTGGAACAGGCGATCATGTCGACCATCGATAACGAGTTGCAGGACGTCACCTATTTCGACCTGCCTGTCTGGCCGTCGCGCTGGTGCTTGCCGGTTGCGGTTGGCGCGATGACTATCATTGTCGTGCTTCAGGCGGTGCGCGATTTCCGGTATGGCTTTACCGGAAAAGGTGAGCCGACCACCCAGCCGTCCGACGGCCTGATGGTAGAGGAGAACTAGGCCATGGATCCGATTTGGATTGGTGTCATCTCCATCGTTGCCTTGCTGGTTCTAATCGGCTTGCGCGTTCCCATCGGCGTGTCGCTCGGCGCGGTCTCGCTGGTCGGTCTGATGTTTGTCCGCTCGACCGAGGCGGCGTTCGGTATTTTTGGCGACCTGCCGTTTGAGTTCGGCGCGAACTGGTCGCTCTCGGCTGTGCCGATGTTCCTGTTGATGGGCTCGGTCGCCTATCACTCCGGTCTGACCTCCAGCCTGTTTAATGCGGCAAGGCTGTGGCTATCCGGCTTGCCTGGCGGGCTTGCAGTGGCCACCAACTTTGCGTCCGCCGGGTTCGCGGCGGCCAGCGGTTCGTCGTTGGCGACGGCGGCGGCCATGGGACGGCTTGCGATTCCGGAGATGCTGAGGCTTGGCTATGACAAGGCGCTTTCGTCTGGCGTGGTCGCTGCATCCGGTACGCTCGGCGCGTTGATCCCGCCCAGTCTGGCCTTTGTGCTGTATGGCTGGTTTACGGAGACCTCGATTGGCGCGCTGTTGATCGCTGGCATCCTGCCGGGTCTGCTGACGGCGTTCATCTACGCAGCCATGATCATCACCCGCTGCATGATTTGGCCGGAACTGGCGCCACGCGCCGACTATGTGATTACCTGGAAGGAGCGCTGGTCCGCCCTGATTGAAATCTGGCCGATCCCCTTGCTGGTACTTGGCGTGATCGGCGGCATCTATAGCGGTACGGCTACGCCGACCGAGGCCGGCGCACTGGGTGCGGTCATCGCGATCCTGATTGCGGTCATGCAGGGCCGGATGAACTGGCAGGTGTTCCGCACCAGCGTGCTGGAAGCTTTGGAAAGCACTGCCGGCATCTTCTTCGTCGCGATCGGCGCCCTGCTGCTGACCCGTCTGTTGGCGTTCAGCGGCGTGCCTACGGTGATGGTGGCGTTAATCGGCGATTGGGCCATCGACCCGCTGATGCTGATCATCGGCCTTTCGATCGTCTACCTGATCCTGGGCATGTTCCTCGACCCGTTGGGCCTGATGCTGCTGACCCTGCCGGTATTCCTACCGATGTTCTCCGCATTGAAACTGGACATGGTTTGGGTCGGCGTGATCGTGGTCAAGTATATCGAGATCGGCTTGCTGACCCCGCCGGTCGGGCTGAACGCCTATGTGGTGAAAAGCGTTGTCGGCGATGCCATCCCGCTGACCACGATCTTCCGCGGTCTGGCCTGGTTCATCGGCGCGGAGGCGATCATCATGGTCTTGCTGATTGCCTTCCCCGAAATCTCGACGACGTTGCCGAACTACATGATGAACTAGTCGCAGCATCGCCGTCCCGGGCTGGCGGCCTCTGTC
>JAYPXD010000031.1:7600-16444 GCA_038135395.1 Alphaproteobacteria bacterium
CGCAATCCTGATCTGGACAACGGCCTGAATGCCATGGTTTCCTGTCGGCCCGGTCGATCAGGAGCCCGAAGCTTCCATGCGCCCAGAACACTTTCTTGTCGAAACCGATTGGCTTGCGGAGCACCTGGCTGACCCGGCGTTGCGCGTGCTGGACTGCACCATCGCCATGACCCGCCAGGCGGGCGGTGGCTGGCAATCGGCCAGTGGCCGCGAGGGCTTTGACAAGGGGCATATCCCCGGAGCCCAGTTCGTGGACCTGACCCGCGATCTGAAGGACAACGCCAGCCCCTATTCCTACATGCTGCCGTCTCCCGTCGATTTCGCTGCAACCGTGGCAGCGCTTGGGATCGGTAACGACACCCAGGTTGTGATCTATACCGCGGCGGTGCCCTGGTGGGCGACGCGGCTTTGGTGGATGTTCCGGGTATTCGGGCACGATCGGGTGGCCGTATTGAACGGCGGGTTGGGCAAATGGCGGAAGGAGAACCGGCCGCTGACGAACGATACAGCGCAATACGCCCGGGCTGAATTCCGGGCAGTCTACCAGCCGTCGCTGGTAGCCGATAAATCGCAGGTGCTGGCCGCTGTCCAGAGCGGGCAAAGTTGCGTGTTGAACGCGCTGTCCCGGCAGTTGTTTACCGGCGAGAGCGATCTTGGCTATGCCCGGCCCGGCAGGATTGCCGGCAGCGAGCTACTGCCGACGCTCAACTTCATCGAACAGGACAGCGGTGCCTACAAGCCCGATGCGGAGCTGGAGGCGGGCGCTGCCACGCTCGGCCGCGCCAAGGATGCTGGCATTATCTGCTATTGCGGCGGCGGGATCGCGGCAACCATGAATGCGTTTGTCCTGATGAAACTGGGCTATCGCAATGTCAGCGTCTATGACGGCTCGCTCGACGAGTGGTCGTCCGATCCGGCGATGCCGATGGAAGTAGGGGAGCCTACCTAGAGCAGATCCCGATCCGACTGGATCGGGCGATGCCCTGAAACAGTGCCTCAGCCAAACAGCATCTCGTCGATCATGCCGAGGAACAGCCCGTGTTCGACGACTCCGGGGATCAGCGCCAGTTCGGCGGCGAGCGCCTCCGGGTCCTGAATTGCGCCGAACGGACAGTCCAGGATAACGTTGTTCTCGTCCGAGCGAAACTCGGAGCCATCGGCATTCCGGCGCAGCGCGGGCTCGCACCCCAGGGCGGCGATGCGGCTGGCGACGAACGCGGCGGCGAAGGGGATCACTTCGACCGGCAAAGGAAACTGCCCCAGCGTTTGCACCCGCTTGGAAGCGTCGGCGATATAGACCACCCGGTCCGATCCGGCAGCGACGATCTTCTCGCGCAGCAATGCGCCGCCGCCGCCCTTGATCGCCCGCTTTTCGCCATCGACCTCGTCGACACCATCGACACACAGGTCGATGCGGCGGCCCTCGGCGAAGCCGACGTCATCCAGGCCAATGACTTCGATGCCCAGGCTGCGGGCCAGTTCTGCCGTTGCCTCGCTGGTCGGGACGCCACGGACCCGCAAGCCCTGCTGCACCCGCTCGCCCAGCAACCGCACAAACCATGCGGCGGTCGAGCCTGTACCGAGGCCCAGAGTCATGCCATCGGCCACCAGCGCCACAGCCTGCTGGGCAGCGGCGCGCTTCTGCGCGTCTGCGTCGGATAGGGGCATTGGACTCGCCTCTAGACTTGCGATTGCGGGACGGAGGTCGGACGCGCGGTTCAGTCCTTGGCCCGTTCCATGTAGGTGCGGTCGGTCGGGCTGACGACGATGCGGGTGCCGGTGGTGATGTGCGGCGGCACCATCACGCGCACGCCGTTTTCCAACACAGCCGGCTTATAGGAAGATGACGCGGTCTGGCCCTTGACCACCGGGTCGGCCTCAACGATTTCCAGCGTCACGCTTTTCGGCATTTCGACGCCGATGGCGGAGCCTTCGACCAAGGTCACGACAATCGTCATGCCTTCCTGCAGGAACACTGCCGGCTCGCCGACCAAGTCTGATGGAATAATGAACTGGTCGAATGTCTCGTTGTCCATGAACGTCAGGTTTTCGCCGTCGGCAAACAGGAATTGGCATTCGCGGCTGTCCGTCAACAAACGCTCGACCGAATCGGCGGTACGGAAGCGGGCATTGGTCTTGGTGCCAGTCGTCACGTCGCGCATTTCAATGGCAATAAACGCATTGCCCTTGCCAGGCGTGATCAGTTCGTAGTTGATCACGATCCAGCGCCGCCCCTCGGCCTCAATAACGTTGCCGGGACGGATGGTGTTAGCCTGAACCTTCATGGAATAAACTCACGGGTGTAATTTGAAACTTGCGAAGCGGTGTAGCCGCTACCGGAGCCGAACGCAATGAGACCGGTTGCGTCACGTATGCCGATCCGCCGGGCTATCGCCGATTTCCTGGAAAGCCAGGGCGTCATGGCGGTTGAAACGCCGGCCTTGCAGATCTCCGGCGGCCTGGAAGTGCATTTGGCGGCCATGCCGGCGCAAGTCCAGGGGCAACGCCGCTATCTGCACACCTCGCCGGAATTCGCCATGAAGCGGCTGGTGGTGCGCGAGCGCCGGTCCCTCTACCAATTCGCAACCGTCTATCGCGACGAGCCGCCGTCATCGACCCATCATCCCGCGTTCGAGATGCTGGAGTGGTATCGGGTCGGCCACGGCCTTGGCCGGTTGATCGAGGATTGCCTGGAGATGCTGCGGCGCGCCCGGCATGCGGTCGGCGGCCCGATGCTGATCGAATGGCATGGCGAGCGCTGCGATCTCTCGGCCGATCCGGAGGTTCTGTCCTGCGCCGATGCATTCCGCCGTTTTGCCGGCATCGACCTGGCCGCAGTCGCCGGCGACCGCGATGGACTGGCCCGCGCTGCCCAGGATCTGGCAGGCGTAGCCTGTGACCCAGCGGATAGCTGGGAGGACATTTTCTTTCGGGTGCTGTTGAACCGGGTCGAGCCATGGCTCGGCATCGGCGCGCCGACGTTCCTGAACGGATATCCGCGCGAGCAGGCGGCGCTTGCCCGCATGGACCCGAGCGAGCCCGCTATCGCCGAGCGGCTAGAACTGTATGTCTGCGGCCTTGAACTGGCCAACGGCTTCGGCGAACTGACCGACGCCTTTGAACAATGCGCCCGGTTCCGGCGGGATCAGGCGGAAAAGCAGCGGCTCTACGGGGTTTCCTATCCGGTGCCGGACAGCATGCTGGCGGCGCTCGACCGCGGCATGCCGCGCACCTCCGGCATGGCGTTGGGATTCGACCGGCTGGTCATGCTGGCGACGGGCGCAAACCGGATCGAGGATATGCTGTGGCTGCCTATGGAGTAGGCCGGCTCTGGTCGCGGTTGGCGTGCATCGCCGCGGCATAGCTGGGCCGCGCCCGAACCCGGGCGCGATAATCCAGCCAGGCCTGGGGCAGGGGGCAGCCATAGCGTTCGGCCCAGTCGATGACCGTGGTCATGCAGATATCGGCCCCGGTGAATTGATCGCTCACCAGGAATTGTCGGCCGTCCGCCAGATCTTCGGCGCTGGCCCGGATCATCTTGTCGAAATACTCGCGCGCAACTTTGTTGGCAGACGGCGCATCGCCATAAATGTGCTGCAATCCTTCGTGCCGTCGCAGCACGTACAGAGAGGTCGCATCCAGTTCCATCGAGACAAAAGAGAGCCATTCAAAATACTTGGCCCGGGCTGGCTGCGCGGTCGGGATGAGTGAACGCTGCGGCGTGCCATAGGTTTCGGCCAGATAGGTGACGATGGCGGCGCTCTCGGTCAGGACCAGGTCGCCATCCTGAAAAGTCGGTATCTTCCGGCGCGGATTGAGGAGCCCATATTCCGCCGTCTCGGTTTCGCCGCTGCGCGACTGGATCGGCACGCTGGCGTAGGGCAGGCCCAGCTCGATCAAGGCCCAATGCACCCGCAACACGCGCGCCGAGACCGAGCCCCACAGCGTCATTTGTCCCATGCGGTCTGCCCCTATCCGGCCAGATGCCGCGTGCCGGCGGCCTGTTCGCGTTGGGCATCCGCTTCCTTGGCGAGGCGCCGCGCCATGCGTTCCGCCGGGAAGCCAGTCTGCGCCAGGGCGATGCCCTGGTCGAACAGTTCGCCATAGTGCCGGATCAGGCCGTCTTTCAGGTGAAAGCAGCTATAGCCGCGGAACGCGATGCGCTTGCCCTCGACGCCCGGCAGCTTGCTCTCATAGCTAAACAGCCATTGGGCATAGCCCAGGTCACCCTGCGCCAATGGTTCTTGCATATCCCAGCGAAACGCTTGGGCATCCCGCCAAAAATGATTTTCCAGCATGTCGGCGATGGCGTCGCGTCCCTGGAATTCGCCGTAGAACGTGTCGTGGTAGACGCCGTCTTCGGTAAACAGCGCCGCCAGGGCCGGGCCGTCACCGGCTTCGACAGCGGCGGTAAAGCGGGTCAGCAGATCGGCGAAGGTCATACGGGGGCTCCTTCCACATGTTTCGGCGGCAAGTATAGCTTGATAAACATGATGAAGGCAGGGGCGGCGGCAATATAAAAGCCCAGCGAGTGATCGCCGGTGAATTTTACCAGCAGGGCGTAAAGCGTCGGATAGCTCATCATGCCGATGGTTGCGAAGGCCAGGCTGGCGCCGGTCACGGGTCCGACCTGTCCGGGCGGGGCAAGGCGCGCGATTTCGGACAGCAGCAGGCCGTGCCAGCTGACCGCCGAAATACAGAAGAGCACGGCGACGGTGATGATGAACAGGTCGCTTGGCTGGTGCGTGCCCAGCCAGCCCATGCCGACTGCGGCGATGCTCATCACCAATGCCAGACCGGAAATGACGCGCCGCGCCGGCATTAGCGAACTGCCGACCCATCCCCAGAGGATGCGCGCGCCGATGGCGGTGCTCATGGCGATGGAGAAGAAATAGTTCGCCGAATGCAGCGGCCGACCGATGACCTCCGAGACATAGGTCACGAAGTAGGAGCCGAACAGTCCTTGCAGTCCGACAAAGCACAACATACCGACGGCCAGATCGCGAAGCGTCGGCGTTGTCAGCACCAGCCGCATGTTGCCGACAATATAGCCTGGTTTCAGGCTGAGGCTCGGCTGGCGGTCTGCGTCGAACCGCTTGCGGATCGGCTGAAGCATCAGGCCGAAAGTCAGGCTCATCGCGCCGCAGAAGAAAAACGCACCGCGCCAGTCCAGCCAGCCCAGCAACAGCGGCACCAATATCCCCGCCATCAGGCCGCCGACCGGCACGCCTGTCTGCTTAATCGAGAAAATCAGGGGCGCATATTTCGGCGGGCTATATCGCGCGAGCAGATGTGAACTGGCCGGCGTCGAAACCGACGAGCCGATGCCGATCGCCATTGCGCCCAGCACAAAAGCCCACAGCTGTCCGGCATAGCCCAGCATTAGCGCCGCGCCCATCAGGAACAGCGAAATCTGGCTCATCCGCACCGCCCCGAAGCGCAGGATGAACGCGCCGCATGCGACCTGACCGAAACTGGAGCAGAGATAGAGCAATCCTGTATAGTAGCCGACCAGGTTCGGATCCAAGTCCAAGCCCGCCGCCACAGCCGGCCCCATATTCGGCAACACCACCGCGGAGAAATAGGCGAAGGCCTGCTGAATCAGCATGGCGATGATGACAATAGTCAGAGCTGCGGACATTGGGCCTATCGCGGTTCCGTGGGTTTGGTGCGGCGCAGCAAGATGATGCCCGTAAGCAGCGTCGGTGCCGCCGCGACATAGAAGCCAAGATCGTAGTTTCCTACAACCGCCACGATGGCGCCGAATGCGCCCGGCAGCACCAATAGGCCAGAGAAACAGCAGAACAACACGCCAGCGGTCGCCTGGCTGGCGTTGCCTTTGGGCGCGAGCCGCGCAACTTCGGCCAGGTGCACGCCGTTCCAACTGACTGTCGTTGCGCCCATGACCAGGCCGGCAACGATGATCCAACGCCGCGGCGTCTCGGGACCGATCAGGATGATGCCAGCCGTTGCCGCCACCATGGCCCAGGACAGAAAAGCCAGCAGCGGCCGCGATGGCAGCACTCTTCCGGCCAGTGCACCCCAGAAAATACGGCCGGCGATGGCGATGGCGCTGGCCCAGGCCAGCATTTCGCCCGCCTCCGCGAACGAGCGGCCGGCGTCGTGCACCAGGTAGGCGACATAGTAGGACGTAAAGGCGACCTGCAGGCCGCTGAAGGCAAAGCCGGCAAAGGCCAGTTCAGCCATGTTGCGGCTGCCGAACGCCGTCCGCAGCGCCAGGCCGACATCGGCGACCGAAAGCCGGCGGTTCGGCTGGCGGTCGTCGTCATAGGCCCGGTGCGCCGGCCATAGCAGCAGCGCCAATGCCCAGCATGCAATCGCGCCGACCAGCAATCCCAGTTGCCAGCCGCCCACCGCCACAGCCCAGGGCAGGAATAGTCCGGCCAGCATGCCGCCGAACGGCACCCCTGTTTGCTTGATCGAGAACACCAGCGGCGCGGCCTTCGGTGACGCAAATCGCGCCAGGATATGGCTGGAGGCAGGCGTCGACGGCCCCATGCCCAGGCCCAGAGTGACAGCGGCGACCGGAAACAGCCAAAGCCAACCCAGGCTGCAGAGCAACAGGCCAATTCCCGCCATGGTCAGAGCCACCTGGCTCATGCGGAAGGCGCCGAACCGCAGGATAAAGCCGCCGCTCGCCACGGCGGTCGCAATGCCGCACCCGAACAGAATGCTGGTAAAGACGCCCAGCAGGCCGGGGTTAACCTGGAAGGCCTCCGCAATCGGCGGCACCAGCACGGGTACGGCGTTGCTCGCAAACGTGATCAACGTCTGCTGCACCAGCATCGCGCCGGCGACAATGGCGAGGGGGTTCATGAAAGGCTTTGTCTCAAAAAGGCTTCATCCTGATTAGCCCTGGCGGTTAGCCGGGGCGTATCGAAGGGCCGGCGTGCAAATGAAACTCTCATAAAGTTTCATCCTTCGATACGCGCTCGCGAGAGCGCGTATCGAAGGATTGGCAGAATGTCCTTGGATACGCGGCCCAGTGGGCCGCTACTCAGGATGAGAATTCGGGTGTTCGTCCCTACCACCCCTTGCCATAGGTGCTCGGCACCACCTCTTTCGCGGTCGCCTCGCGGCGGCCAAGCCAGAAGCGCTGTTGCGGTGGCACCGTACCCAGATGATCCTCCAGGCCCAGCTTGCGGGCGGCATCCATTGGCCAGTTCGGGTTGTAGAGAATTTCGCGTGCCAGCGCGATGATGTCCGCCTGACCCCGTTGCAGGATCTCCTCCGCCTGTTCCGCATGCACGATCAGGCCGACGGCCATGGTCAGCATGTCGGCCTCGCGGCGGATGCGGTCGGAGTACGGCACCTGATAGCCATAGCTCGGCGCGAACTCGGTCGGGCTGCCCTGCATGCCGCCGCCGGAGCAGTCGATCACATCGACGCCCTTGGCTTTGACGATCTTGGAAAGGCGCACCGTCGCGTCCAGGTCCCAGCCGGCGCGGTCCTCGCAGGAGAAGCGGATGAACAGTGGCTTGTCGTCCGGCCAGTGGGCGCGGACGCTTTCGACGATTTCGATGCAGAAACGCATGCGGTTCTCTTCGGAGCCGCCATATTCGTCGTTGCGCAGGTTCGCCATGGGCGACAGGAACTGGTGGATCAGATAGCCGTGCGCACCGTGGATTTCGAACACGTCGAAGCCGCATTCGTTGGCCCGGCGGGCGGTTTGGCCCCACATCTCCACCAGGTCCTTGACCTCCTGGTTGGTGAGGGCGCGCGGCGTCGGGTCTTTCGGGCTGGCGGGCTCGGCGGAGGGGGCGACCAACTCCCAGCTATCCCAGAACGCCTGATCGACGCCGGGATTTTCCAGCAGCGGCGCGCCGCCCTCCCAGGGGCGATAACGCTTGGCCTTGCGGCCCGAATGGCCGATCTGGATGGCCGCGACGCTGTCATGCGACTTGATGAAGTCTGCGAGCTTCTTCACGCCCGGAATGAACTTGTCGTCCCAGAGCGCCAGATCGCCGACCGTACCGCAGCCGCGCCGGTCGCATTTGGTGCTCTCGACAAAGGTCAGGCCTGCGCCGCCGGCGGCGAAGCGGCCGATGTTCATCAGGTGCCAGTCGGTGGCGAAGCCATGGTCGCTGGCATACTGATGCATCGGCGCGACGCAGACGCGGTTTTTCATGGTGACGCCGCGGATCGTCAGCGGCTCAAACAGTTTTGGCGTGGCCATGGGGCAGTTTCCTTGAGGATAACGAGAATTGTGGCAGGCACCATAGCCCCGGTTTTCGGGGTTGGCGAGATGCTGGGTGTTTGAGGTGTCTTGAAAGGCTGGCCCTTCGATACGCCCCGGCCTTCGGCTACAGCTACTCAGGGTGAGACCATTCTTGTCATTTCAACCTGAGTAGCGTCCGAAAGGGCGCGTATCGAAGGGTGGAGCGAGGCGGAGGCCGGCCCTTCGTTCCGCCGTCGTCATTGCGAGCCGGAGGCGACGCAATCCACGAGTCCCGGCCAACCTTAAAGGCTGGTGGGTGGTGTCGCCGCCGTCGGCTCCGCGCGATGACACCTGGTGAAAAGCCTAAAGACTCCGCGCCACGATCAGGCGCATGATCTCCGACGAGCCCGCGTAAATCCGGTTTACCCGGCTGTCCGCGTAGAGCTTGGTGATCGGATATTCGCTCATAAAGCCGTAACCGCCGTGCAGTTGCAGGCATTCGTCGGTGGCGCGCCCCTGCAACTCGCTGCAATAGAGCTTGGCCGCCGCGCCCATTTCCTGGCTCAATCCATCCTCCGCCTGCAACGCGATGCACTTCTCGACGAAGGCGCGCGCGACCAGGCACTCGGTCTTGATGTCGGCCAGCTTGAACTGGGTGTTCTGGA
>JAYPXD010000031.1:16454-20552 GCA_038135395.1 Alphaproteobacteria bacterium
AAGTCGAACACTTTTTGCCCGAACGCCTCGCGCTCACGGGTATAGGCGACGGTCCACTCCAGCGCCGCCTCCGCCGCCGCCAGGCCCTGGATCGCCGATTGCAGGCGCTCGCGCGGCAACTGCTCCATCAGGTAGCGGAAGCCCTGGTTCTCCTCGCCCAGCCGGTTGGAGACCGGCACGCGCACCTGATCGAAGAACAGTTCGGAGGTGTCCTGCGCCTTCATTCCGAGCTTTTCCAGGTTGCGCCCGCGAGCGAAGCCGGGGCGGTCGGTCTCAACCAGGATCAGGCTGGTGCCCTTGGCGCCGCGCTCCGGATCGGTCTTGCAGACCAGGATGATGACATCGGCATGCTGGCCGTTGGTGATGAAGGTCTTCTGGCCGGTGATCACGTATTCGTCGCCATCGCGCACCGCCCGGGTCTTGACGCCCTGCAGGTCGCTGCCCGCCGCCGGCTCGCTCATGGCGATGGCGGAGATGACGTCGGCCCTGGCCATGGCCGGCAGCCAGCGCTGCTTCTGCTCCTCCGTGCCGTATTTCTCGATGTAGGGCGCGCAGATGTCGTTGTGCAGGCCCATGCCGAGCGCCGCACCGGCGGCATTGGCGTACATGACCTCCTCGCAGAACACCGCGCAGAAGCCAAAATCCGCGCCGGCGCCGCCGTATTCCTCCGCCGTGGTCGGCAGCAGCAGGCCCACCGCCGCCGCTTTCTTCCAGAGTTCGCGCGGCACGATGCCGGCCTTTTCCCATTCGGCCTGGAAGGGCACGACTTCCTCGGCCAGAAAGCGGCGGCAGGTCTCGCGGAACAGTTCGTGCTCTGTGGTGTAGATCGGGTCGAAGGGCATGGGAGAGCGGTCCTTGGGACTGGCGAATAGAAGATTGGCCGAATAAAAAATTCTGCCGGGCTTTGCGCGTTCGGCCCTAGCTTCGCGGCCCGCCGGCAAAGTTGAATGTCCGGCCGACAGCGCAGGGAACGACGCGGTCCGGTCCGAACGTGTCGATCAGCTTGTGAATGGCGCGATAGCCGGTGCAATGGCCGGGAACGATCAGCTCCGGGTTGATCTCTGCCATGTCGGCGACGGTCTGCGGCATGATGCTTTCCGGGTAGGGGCCGGAGAGGTGGAAGCCGCCCATGACGCCATAAATCGGGATCGGGTCGAACACCTCGCGCGCGTGCCGCAACACGTTGACGATGCCGGCGTGCGAGCAGGAACTGAACACCAGCATGCCCCGGTCCTTCAGGTGCACGGCGACGAAGCGCTCCTCCATCAGCAATTCATCCGGCGCCCACGAACCATCCGGCATCAACACCTTCTGGCCCTTCAGCCCCTGCTCGTAGCCGGAAACACGCGGAATCTCGCCGCTTTGGTAGAATCGGTCGCCCAGGATCGTGCGGGCGTCGTCGCTCAGCACCACCTGCCCGCCGGCCTCGGCCAGCATTTGGGGCGACGGCACGGGCTCGTGCGGAAAGACGCTGCCGTCCGGGTTGGACATGCCGCGGCTGACGAACATGCCCTCGTTGACGAATACCGGCGTGTTCTTATGGCCCTTGGCGTCGGCTATCAGCTTGAGCGCCGTGGTCATGCCGCCGGCATGGTCCCAATGTCCATGCGAGAAGGCCGCGCCGTCGATTCTGCCGAAATCCACGCCCAGCCGGTCGCCGTTGCGCTCAACTGGATACCCCTCCGGCCCTGAGTCGAACAACAGCGTGCTTTCGCCATCGGACGAGCGAGCCGTGATGATCAGCGACAAGCCCCATTGGGCGCAGCAGAGACATTGACCGGCCTGCATGGTTGCGCCGGCCTTGCGGACATTGGCTGTTTCGCTGGTGACGTACTTGGGCGTGGTCGACAGAATATCCATCATGTTATCGACCAGCACGGTGACTTCACAGGAATCGAGGGGAACCAGGGTCAAGGCGGACATTCTCCTGCAGGGGACATAGGCGACGGGTCGGCCGGCGCGGCTCAGCCGACGTCCAGCCGCCAAGCCTTACCGTCCGTTTTCAGATAACCGGCGGTCGGCGTGTGGAAGTGGGTGCCGATGACCAGGGTCAGCGTTTCGGCCAGCCGCTTGTACATGTCCACCCGGGTTGCATAGCCCTGCGGCACGTCCCAGTCCGGCGCGCTGGGCCATTCCGGGTGAGCGAACTGGCAGGGGTGGTGCAGGAAGTCGCCGGTGATCAGCGCGCTCTGGCCCTCGCTTTCGATCATGACGCTGTGATGGCCGGGCGTATGGCCCGGCGTCGGGATCAGCCGCACCTCCGGGCAGATGACGTGGTTGTGGGCGATCAGCTTTTGCAGGCCCGCCTCGACGATGGGCGTGACCGAGTCGGCCATGACCTGGCTCTGGCCCTCGCGGTCATGCTTCATCCAGTGGTTGTATTCGACTTCCCCAAACAGGTACTCGGCGTTGGTGAACGTCGGGACCCATTTCGAGCCGTCCCACTTGGTGTTCCAGCCGACGTGGTCGATATGTAGGTGGGTGCACAGCACCGTGTCGATGCTGTCCGCCGGATAGCCGGCCGCCGCCAGGTTGGCCAGGTAGGCGGTCTGGAGCTTGTTCCAGGCCGGCACGGCGCGCTCTTTGTCATTGCCGATGCAGGTGTCGACGATGATGCGGCGCTCGCCGGTGTCGATAATCAGCGAGTGGATGGCGCCGCGCAGGCGGCCATCGGCGCTGGCGAAGTGCGGGAACAGCCAGCCGATGTCCTGAATTTTGTCGCGGGTGGCATCCGGGATGATGCGGGACATGCCGCCGGTCGCCTCGATCTCGACGATCCGGGTGATTTTGACGGCGCCGATGCGCCAGACTTCGCCGACCATGGGAGTTCCTCTTTGGCGTTTTCTGCTATGATTGGCCCAGAGTATCGCGCCCGCGCCGCCTGCGCCATGGCCGATTTCGCACCAAGCCCACGCGCCGGAGGCCCATCCCTGCCATGGCCGAGATTGTCAACCTGAACCGCGCCCGCAAGGCCAAGGCCCGCGCCGAACGCGAGGCCCAAGCCTTAGCCAACCGGACGAAGCACGGCCGCAGCAAGGCGGAAAAAGCCAACGACCGGGCGGACACCACGCGCATGCAAAGCTTGCTGGACGGCGCCAAGCGCGACGACGGCGACGTGCCTGCCGGCTAGAGACGCCTCGCCAAACCGCGCTGCGATCCCCTAGAGTTGCCGCCGAACGGATATTGCAAGCACAAGGACCTTACCAAGATGCGAATTGCCTATATCGGCATTGGTCAAATGGGCGCCGGCATGGCGCTTTGCCTGAAAAAAGCAGGGCTCGATGTCATTGGCTATGACCTTAGCGCCGCCAGCCGGGCAGCGGCCGCCGCGGAGGGTTTGACCGTGACCGACAGCCTGCCGGAAGCGGTCCAGGGCGCGGATTTCCTGCTGTCCAGCCTGCCGAACTCCGCGATTGTGCGGGACGCTTGGCTGGGGGCGGATGGCATCCTCGCCTGCGGTCCGAAGGCCGGCGCGATCTGCATCGATTTCTCCACCATCGACGCGCAGACCATGGTCGCGGTTGGCGAAGCCTGCCGGGCGCAGGGCCTGGGGGTCATCGACGCGCCGGTCAGCGGCGGCCCTCTGGAAGCCGCCAATGGAACGTTGGTTTTGCTGTTGGGCGGCAACGACCACGACATGGCCAAGGCCAAGCCGGTGTTCGACGCCTTGGGGTCCGTGCAATTGCGCACGGGCGAGGTCGGCACCGCCAAAACGGTGAAGTTAGTCAACAACGTCATGTCCATGGGCAACGTCCTGATTGCCGCGGAAGCCTTTGCCATGGGCGAGGCTGCAGGAGTCGATCCGCAGGCGCTGTTCGACACATTGTCCCAGAGCGGTGGCCGCTCGCATCACCTGCTGAAGCGGTTCCCGAATGCGTTGAAATCGAACTGGGACCCCGGCTTCAAGATGGAGTTGGGTGAAAAGGACGTGGCCTTGGCCGTGGATTTCGCCCGCAGCATCAAGCAACCGATGCCGATCGCCTCGCTGGTGCGGGAAATGATGACCATGGCGCTGGCCAGCGGTTACGAAGGCCATGACGTGGTCGCCGTGCTGGACATGTATCGCAAGATGAACCGCCGCGAGGGTCGAAACTAAAC
>JAYPXD010000032.1:0-20536 GCA_038135395.1 Alphaproteobacteria bacterium
GATCACCTCGGCGCCTAGGTCCGCCAGAACCATCGTGATATAGGGGCCCGCCAGCACGCGGGTGAAATCCAGCACACGAATACCGGACAACGGGTGGGGCAGAACCATAGGGCATGACACCGGGCAAGGAGAATTGATCCGCCATCTTTGCGCCAACAATCCCGGAAGTACAGAGCGGCAGCGGCCCTATCGCAGCCACCGCCGCCCCAAACGCCACACCGGATCGGGATCTACTCTATGGGTGATGCCTGTCGGCCTCATACGTCGGGCCACGGCGGTCATAGTGCCGCCGATGCCGGTGCCTCCCATCCCATCGGTCGCGATACCGCTCCCGGTACCGGGGGCGGTAGTCATGGTGGCGGTCAGGATAGTACGACCGGCGATAGTCATAGTCATAAACCGGCCTAGCCGGCAGCCCAAAGAACAAACCGATGCCCGCCGGAATACCGATAATAACACGAACATCATTCCCTGCCTTTGCAGGGGCGCTGACTAATAAGGTTGCAGCAACGGCTACCGCAGCAGCCGCTGTTTTACCAAACATATATCCTAGTCGGGTCTGTAAAGCCATGTCGGCCTCCCACAGTTCGATCTAGAACGCACCATGGCCAAAATGGCTGGCTTAGACGAAAAACGCGAATAACTATTGGCTCACAATACCGTTATTCAGGCTTGGCTCATTCAATCCGTTCCGGCGGCCCGCATCGCAGCGGAGGCTGTCGCGGACTCGGCCAAATGCATGCCTAGCATGATCTTCGGCGGGCCGTCCGCGCCTTCGCGCTTGACCTCTTCAGCTTGAAGTTGGGAGACGCGGTCGACCTCGCCGCGCAGCACCACCACTTCGCCAGGGTCGAGCAGGCCCGGCAACTCCAGAAAGCCATCGCGGTTATAGGCGGCAAGTTGGGCGGGGGTCAGGCGCATGGCGATAGCTCCGACTATACCGTCAATGGGCGGCGAGGCTGAATTCCGCTGTAATTTCTGCCGTATGCTCGCCGAGCAGCGGCGCACCCCGCGCGGCGCGCACCGGAGTTTCGGCAAATCGGATCGGGTTCTTGACAACCGGCACCTCGCCAGCCGCAGAATGCGGCGCGGTTCCAACCAAATCCCGCTGCCGCACTTCCGGCGAATCGACGGCCTCGCCGATGGTGCGGATCGGCCCGCCCGGCACGCCCGCCGCACGCATCGCATCGACCCAGTGGTCGCGCGGCTGGGTTACGAACATCCGGTCGATTTCCGCCATCAGCACCTCCTTGTTCAGGACGCGGTTGCTGTTGGTGGCAAAGCGCTGGTCCGCCAGCCATTCCGGGCGTTTGGCAATGCTATCGACAAATTTGCGCCAGACCCGCTCACCCGCCAGCGTCATTTGCAACGGCCCATCCGCCGCCTGGAACACGCCAAGCGGCGCCGCCGCCGGGCTGCCATTGCCATGGCGGGCAGGCGCGTTGCCACTGATGCGGTAGTTCAGGCCATAGAAATAGGTCATGGCCAGCGCATTGCGGAACAACCCAACCGTAACCGCCTGGCCTTCGCCGCTGTCTTCCCGGGCATAAAGCGCCGCCAGCACGGCCTGCACCAGCACATTGGCTGCGGTCAGTTCGATCATCGGCAGGCCGGCCTTGGCGGGCGGGCCCTCCGGCAGGCCGCTCATCCCACCCCAGCCGCTGGCCGCCTGATGCAGCGCATCCCGCCCGACCGAGCCATCGGGCAGGCGCGGATCGATTTCTGCATAGACCAACCGCTTGTTGAGCCTCCGCAAGGCGCCGGCATCCAACCCAAGTTCAGCCAGCGCATCCGGCGGCGAATCCACTGCGACCACATCCGCCTTGGCCGCCAGAACCTGCACGGCGGCGCGGGCTTCGGCCTCGGCAAGATCCACTACGATCGAGCGCTTGGTGCGGTTCAACGCCAGGAATGCTGCCGAATCGCCACACGCCAGCCGCGGGCCGGGCCACTGACGCACAGGGTCACCCGAGGGCGGCTCGACTTTGATCACATCCGCGCCCAGGTCGCTGAGCGTCTGTGTCGCCGCCGGGCCTGCAACCCCGCTGGTCAAATCGAGCACGACGATGCCATCCAGAATCATGGACATTATGCTGTCTCCCCGCTTGCACCCATCGCACCGGTCGCGCGGATTGCCGCCACCTGCTCGGCCGAGTAGCCGAGCCATTCCGCCAGAACGTCCGGACCGTGCCGCCCCAAGAACGGCGCGGCCACCGGATCGCGCGCCGGCGTACCGTGCAGCACCATAGGGCTGGGCATATTCGGCGCTTCGCCTATATCGGGATGCGGGATCATGTCCAGCAATGCGGCGGCCGTCCGGTCGGCAAATGCTTCCGGGATGGCTCTGGCTTCGTGGCAAGGGACGCCGGCGGCCTGTAGCGCCACCAGGACTTCCAACTGGCTCAATGGCTGCAATGCCGAGGCCAACGCCGCCTCCAACGCAACCCGGTTTTCAATCCGCCCGCGATTGGTGGCCCACTCGGCCTGCGCCGCCAACCCAAGCGCCTGACAGAGGTCGGCAAACTGCGCGTCCGTTTCGACGGTGATGGCAATCTCACCGTCCTCGCAGCCATACCGACCGGCGGGCGCCTGGAAGTGGTCGGCATTGCCCAACCGCTCGGGCACCGTGCCATCCAACATGTAGCCAGTCGAGTGGATTCCAGTCTGGGCAAATCCCGTGTCGAACAGCGGCGCTTCCAGAAATTGGCCCTGCCCAGTGCGTTTGCGATGGAATAGTGCCGCCAGCACGCCGATGCCGCCGGTCAGGCCGGTCGAGACGTCCACCATCGGAATGGCAGTGCGCAATGGCTCCTGATGCGGATGGCCGGTCAGGGACATGAACCCGCTTTCCGCCTGCACCACCGGATCATAGCCGAGGCGCTTGAGGAACGGCCCGGTGCGGCCATAGGCCGAGGTCGAGCAATAGATCAGGTCCGGCCGCTTCACGCTGTCATAGTCGAGACCGAACTTTGCCATAACGCCGGTGGAGAAATTTTCGATGACGACGTCGGCGGCGTCGATCAACGCCCGGGCGGTCTTGCGTCCCTCTTCAACGCCCAGGTCCAGTGCTATGGAGCGCTTATTGCGGTTGTAGCAGAGAAATGCGCCTGACAGTCCGTGATAGTCCGGAGGGGTATAGCCCCGGGTGTCATCGCCGCCCACAGGATGTTCGATCTTGACCACGTCTGCGCCAAGGTCGGCCAGATGCATGCTGGCGAGCGGGCCGGCGATGACGCGCGTAAAGTCGGCAACGCGGATGCCGGCGAGCGGCAGGCTCATGCCTTCACTCCTTTGACAATGCCCTTTTGGGCGAGGGACGCTATTTCATCGCCGGAGAAGCCCAACTCGGCCAACACCTCGGCCGAGTGCTGCCCCAACGTCGGCGCCGGCGCCGGCTGTCGGACTGGCGTAGAACTATAGCGGATCGGCGATGTGACCACCTCGACTGGGCCGGCAACCGGGTGCTGTACTTCGGCTACCATGCCCCGCGCGCGCACCTCGCTGGCGCCAACCGCCTCGCAAAGGTCCCGCACTGAGCCGGCAGGAACGCCGGCCTTGCGAAATTTGGCAATCCAATTCTCACGGGTGTCCTGAGCCAGAATGGCGTTCACCATCGGCCGGAATTCGGCTTTGTTTTGCAACCTGGCCGCATTGGTGGCATAGCGCGGATCGGCAAGCCATTCCGGCTTGTGCACCACGTCCTGGCAGAACCGCTCCCACTGCCGCTCGTTGCCGATGACAATGGTAATCTGGCCGTCTTGCGTCTCGCAAAGGCCGAACGGCTCCAGAAACGGATGGCCGTTGCCATAGCGCATCGGGCTTTCGCCGGTCATCAGCGCGGACTGGCCGTAATTCGCCGTCACGGCCACAGCGCTGTCGAGCAAGGCCAGGTCGATGTGCTGCCCGACACCGTCCCGCTCCTTAGCGATCAACGCCCCCAAAATCGCCTGTGTGGCAAACATGCCGGTAAAGATATCGGCGTAGGAGATACCGGCGCGCAGCGGGTCCCATTCCGCCTCGCCGGTCATCCACATCATGCCGCTTTCCGCTTGCGCCACCGGGTCATAGCCCGCCACCAGCTTTAGCGGCGAAGCGTGGCCATAGCCCGAGATCGAACAATAGACCAGTCCGGGATTGAGCGGCTTCAGGCTGGCATAGTCCAGGCCCTGGCGCTCCATCACGTCCGGACGAAAGTTCTCGATCAGGACATCCGCTTTGGCCACCAGCCGCCTGATCACCGTTTGTCCCTCTGGCTTGGCGATATCCAGGGCCAGTGAGCGCTTGTTACGGTTGGCGAACAGGAAATACGCGGTCTCGCCGCCGTGGGCGGCGCTGGGCGCATAGTGGCGGGTGTCGTCGCCGGTTTTCGGATGCTCGATCTTCACAACGTTCGCACCCAGATCCGCCAGATTCAAGGTGCTCCACGGTCCGGCCAGCACACGCGTGAAGTCGAGCACGAGCTTGCCCGCCAATGGTGGAGCAGCGGTTTCGGTCATGAAAACAGGATCCTCTGATAACGAATCGCGCGAACGGGAATAGAGCGGTATCCTTTCCGTCCAGGCCATGTCTGTCAATCGTTGGTCACGTTCGCGCGACACAGCCGTTTCCGTTGGCAAGGTTGTCGTGACCTGCCAAAATGAAGCGGCTATCCGGGCGTACCGCCGTTTGATTTGGAGAAGCCTGTTGCATCGCATCCTTGCCTGGCGCCCCAGGTTGCGCCTGCGTTATCTGTTCCTTGCAACCTTTACCCTGGTGGCCGTGCTGCCCGCCGTCGCACTGACTCTCTGGATGTCGATGCAGGCGTTGAATCGGGAAAAGACCTCTACCGGCAGTAAGCAATACCAACTGGCGCAATTGATTGCTTTGGGCCTGGACCGGTACACCCGCGACGTCCGCGCCACGTTCGAACATATGGCCAGCCTAGATTTCGGAGCACGCGATAGTGAAGCCGTGTTTCGGCTCGCCCAAAATTTGCGTTTCCGCTATATGGCGCTGATCACAAAAGAAGCGAAAGTCGAAGAATTTACTGACTTCGAGTATGGCTTGCCCGGGCGGCTCAACCCGGAAACCATCCGGTTCATCGCAGAACAGGCTTCCCAGTCGCCCCAATTGTTGCCGGTGATCCGGGATGGAAAGGGCGAGCCGACGATCTTTGTGGTCGAAAACTATGCCGACGGCTCCATCCTGGCCGCCGCATTGAGCGTCGAGCATGTTCAGGCGGTGCAAAAAGCCATCACTTTCGGCACGCATGGGCATGGCGTCATCACAGATCAAACCGGCCGCGTTATCGCTCATCCCAAGCCCAAATGGGAAAAAACGGCGAAATCGCTTGCAGAGATGGCTCCCGTGCACGCCGTCCTGTCGGGCCAGACCGGTTATAGCGAGTTCGTCACAGCCGCAACCAATGAGCCCGCGATGGCGGCCTATACCCAAACCAAAGACACGCGCTGGGGCGTCATTACGGTTAGGCCAATGGCGGAAATCGAAGCCGTCGCCTGGGATTATGCTTTTGGATCGATTGTCTTTGTCGCAATCGCGCTGTTTGCCGCCATGGTGCTAGCGCTTGCAATGGCCCGCGTCATCGTTCGACCGGTAGAGCGGGTGGCAGCGGTCGCCCAAAGCCTGGGCCGGGGCGAGATGACAGCCCAGGTGGAACCGGTGCCGCACGTTCCGGCGGAATTGGGGGACCTGGCGCAAACGATCAACCGTTTGGCGCGCAATCTGAGCCTATGGCGCCTCAATTTGACCGACAGCCTGGAACAAGCAGAAGCATCAAACCGCGCCAAGACCAACTTTCTTGCCAATATGAGCCATGAAATCCGCACCCTGTTGACGTCGATCATAGGATTTGCCGAGGCGTTGCGCGACCAGATCTCCGCGCCAAAGACGGCCGGTCGCCGTCAAGAATACGCCTCGGATATCATTGCGGCCGGACAACAGTTGGCGACCTTGATCGACGGCATAGCCGAATTGTCCAACGCCGGAACATCGCTTTCCGCCCATCCAGTGGAGCCGATCTCGCTTCACCAAGTCTGTAGTGCTATTGCCCCCTTGCTCCAGGCGCAGACCATACGGGACCAGATTCGGTTCAGCGTCGATGTTCCCGAAACCCTTCCGGCCATCGCAGGCCACACGAACCGGCTGAAACAGGCGCTGATCAATCTGACATCGAATGCGATCAAATTCACGCCACCGGGCGGTGACGTGAAAATTTCTGCACTGGAGCACCCAAACGGCGCCGTCTCGGTCGCTATCTCCGACACAGGTATTGGAATGTCGAACCGCGACCTCGATATCGCCCTGGCGCCCTTTGGCCGCATCGAGAAAGCCTGGACCCGCGGCCGCACCGGCACCGGTTTGGGATTGCCTTTGGCGCGGCAATTTGTTGAAGACATGGGAGGCAGCTTTGCTATCGACAGCACCCCCGGGCATGGTACGACCGTGACCCTGACCTTCTCAGCTTATGCGGCTCAAATGGCCGCGTAACGCAACATCGCCGCCAAACGTGCTTGCCATCGTATGGGTTTGTCGCTTAGGCGTTATCCAGATCCACCAGATTTCAATAGGAACCGTAGTCCAAAACGGGAGAATTACTATGCCAGATACTGTTATTGCCGGCACCCAAGACGATGCCATGGTAATGATGCCGGTCGGCGAGACCTACCCTGAAATCCGGGAAGCCGTGCGTAAGCTATGCGCAGATTTTCCCGGTGCCTACTGGCAAGAAAAAGATCGGGTCCGTGGCTACCCGACCGAGTTCGTTCAGGCGCTGACTCAATCAGGCTTTCTGGCCGTGCTGATTCCCGAGGAATTTGGCGGTGCAGGCCTGCCGATCTCAGCCGGGTCGGCTATCCTGGAGGAAATCAACCGCTCCGGCTGCAACGCCGGCGCCTGTCATGCCCAGATGTACATCATGGGCACCGTGCTGCGGCATGGCTCCGACGCTCAGAAAAAGCAGTACCTGCCTAAGATCGCGACCGGTGAGTTGCGCCTGCAGGCGTTTGGCGTGACCGAGCCGACCAGCGGCACTGACACCCTATCGCTGCGCACCACTGCGGTCCGCGATGGTGACGAGTACGTGGTCAATGGCCAAAAGGTCTGGACCAGCCGCGCCGAGCATTCCGACCTATTGCTGCTGCTGGCCCGCACCACGCCGAAGGACCAGGTGGCAAAGCGCACCGACGGCCTGTCGGTGTTTCTGGTGGATATGCGCAAGGTGCTGGGGAATGGCCTGACCATCCGGCCGATCCGCACCATGATCAACCACAACACCACCGAGTTGTTCTTTGACAACATGCGCATTCCTGCCGACAGCCTGATCGGCCAGGAAGGCCGCGGCTTCCGCTATATCCTGGATGGCATGAATGCAGAGCGCGTGCTGGTCGCCTCCGACGCGTTGGGCGACGCTAAGTTCTTCATCGACCGCGCCTCGGAGTATGCCAAAGAACGCCAGGTCTTCGGCCGGCCCATCGGCCAGAACCAGGGCATCCAGTTCCCGATCGCCGAAAGCTGGGTGGCAGCACAGGCGGCAGAGTTGATGACCCGCAAGGCCGCCGCCCTGTTCGAAGCCGGACTGCCCTGCGGCGCCGAGGCGAACACGGCCAAATACCTGGCGGCAGAAGCCGCATGGAAAGCCGCGGACGTCTGCATGCAGACCTACGGCGGCTTCGGTTATGCCGAGGAATATGACATCGAGCGCAAGTTCCGCGAGGCCCGTCTCTACCGCACCGCACCGATCAGCTCGAACCTGATCCTGGGCTTTGTCGGCGAGCACGTGCTGGGGATGCCGCGGTCGTATTAGTGGATTGCCCGATCAGATAGGCTCATTTGGTCGGAGCAAGGTACCCTGGATTCCTAAAATTAGAGCCGATGCCGATCCAACCGAATCAGCATCGGCCCTAAACCCCTAAATATGCACGGAAAAGCCGCCGTCCACCGGGATGGACGTTCCGGTGACGAAATCCGAGCCGCTGCCGGCCAGGAACACCGCGACGCCGGCGTGGTCGTCCGGTTTGCCCCAGCGGCCCGCGGGCGTCCGGTCGAGCACGCGTTGGTGCAGGCCATCCACCTGTTCCCGCGCCTTGATGGTAAGCGCCGTATCGATCCAGCCAGGCAGCACCGTATTCACCTGGATATTGTCCTTGGCCCAGGAACTGGCCAACGACTTGCCCAGTTGCACGATGCCGCCTTTGCTGGAAGCGTAAGGCGCGGAGAACGATGCGCCGAACAGCGACATCATCGAGCCGATCATGACGATCTTGCCGCCGCCCTGCGCCTTCATCGCCGGATACACCGCCTGCGAGCACACGAAGGCGCTGGTCAGATTGGTGGTGAGTACCTCCTGCCATTCGGCCAGGGAATAATCCTGCGGCTGCTTGCGGATCGCCGTTCCGGCATTGTTGACGAGGCAGTCGATCCGGCCGAACCGCGCCAAGGTCGTGGCGACCATCGCCTCGCAAGACGCGGCGTCGGCGACATCGACCACGACCGAGTCGGCATCAGCCCCCAGGTTTTTCAATTCCGCCACCGCCGCAGCGTTCTTTTCCGTATTGCGACCGGCGACCATGATCGCCGCCCCCGCCTCCGCCATGCCACGGGCCATGCCCAGGCCGATGCCGCCGTTTCCGCCCGTCACCAGCGCAACCCGACCGCTAAGGTCGAACAATTTCGAGGCCATTGAACCTACTCCCTGAATTTAGCGCGCCGCCGCCAACAAGGCAGCGACCTCCTCCGGGCTATAGCCGATTTCGGCCAGCACGTCGGCACTGTCTGCGCCCAGAACCCGCGCGCCAAAGCGGTATTCCGGCGATGTTCCCTCAAACCGCGCCGCCGGCCGGGCCTGGCGCAAACGGCCGGCAACCTCATGCTCGTACTCCCGCACGATGTCATTGGCGACCACTTGCGGGTGGTTGATCATCTGCTTGCGATGCAGCACCGGCGCGCAGGGCACGCCGGCTTCATCCAGGATCGCCAACCATTCATCCGAGCTTTTGGTGATCATCGCCGACTGGATCAGCTCCAGCCGGGCATCGATGTTCAGGTCGCGCAGCGCCGTGGTCGCGAACCGCGGATCGTCGATCCAGTCCGGATTGCCGGAAGCCCGGCAAAAGGCCTGCCATTGCGGATTGGTCATGGTCGAGACCGCCATATAGCCATCCGTCGTTTCATAGATCAGGTCGAGGAAGCTGGCGGCGCGCTGTAGCGAGATGTCTTTGCCGACATAGGTCTGCGAACCCATGTCCGACGACCACAGAAAAGCAACAATCGCATCCAGCATCGACAGGCGCACATGCTGGCCTTCGCCGGTGCAGGAGCGGGCGAGCAATGCCGCCGTAATCGCCTGGCTGGCGGTGAGAGCCGTCACTTTGTCCGGCACGATGGTCCGCAGCAGGCGCGGCCGCCGCTCATCCGAGCCGCCCTGTACCGAGCAAAGGCCGGACAGCGCCTGGATGATCGGGTCATAAACCGGCTTGTGCGACCATGGCCCAACCTCACCAAAGCCGGAAATCGAGACATAGACTAGTCTGGGATTGACAGCCCTCATGTCCTCATAGCCGATGCCCAGCCGCTCAACCACGCCCGGACGGAAGTTTTGCACCATGGCGTCCGCCGTCGCGGCCATGCGCTTCAGTGCCTCCACATGGTCGGCACGCTTCAGGTCGAGCACAACTGAGCGTTTGTTCCTGTTGTTATTCAGGAAGCTGGCGGAAAGCCCGCCCTGCTGGTTGCCGGCCGAGCGGGTGAAATCGCCGGTATCCGGCGGCTCGACCTTGATCACGTCCGCGCCCTGGTCTGCCAGGATCATCGTGGCGAACGGGCCGGAAATCACGGCGGACAAGTCCAGAATACGAAAGCCGTCTAGCGGGCCGGGCATGGGAAGCGAACCTTGAGCAATCGAAACACGCAAGGGCTCAAACTAGCCGCAGACCGGTTGCGGGGCTAGAGGCTGACCGGACAAGTGGTTGCGCAATGCCGGGGGCGATGCCGCCAGGAACCTGGGCAGCGCCCCGAACGCTGGCCTCAGGCGCCAGCGCCGATATAGCGCTGCAGCGCTTCTCCCTCGGTCTCCAGCTCACCGATGCGGGCCTTGACCAGATCGCCGATGGAGATAATTCCGGCCAACCGGCCGCGTTCCAGCACCTGCATCAGTCCGTCGATGTGGTCGTCCGGAGAACAGGATATGATATCGCTGGTCATCAACTCCTCCGCCGTAGCGTCAAGAACGCTTGCGCCCTGGTTGGCCAGCCCCTCTACGATATCGCGCTCGGACAGGATGCCGACCGGATTTCCGATGGCATTGCGCACCACGACAGCGCCGATGCGGCTTTCCGTCAGCAGCGTCGCGATATTGGCAATCGGCTCCACCGCCGGAACCGCGACAACCGTTGAGCCTTTCGATTTGAGGATTTGACGTACGATCATAAGTCCACACTCCTTTGGCTACGGGACGGATTCCGGGAAGCCATCCGGCTTCCCCGCCAAAGTGTGCGACAGTTTATCGCTTTTCGCAAGGCGGAATGCGTCAGCCCGGCACACCCTTGGTGGTCGAGTACTCGAACCGCAACACCTCGTCCGGCCGCAGCAAGGGGTGAATGGCGTGTGCTGCCATCGCCGCCTCGCTGAAGCCGGTCAGGATCAGCTTGAGCTTGCCTGGGTAGGTTGCGATGTCGCCTACCGCGAACAAACCTGGTCGATTGGTGGCGCAGGTCGCCTGGTCAACGGCAATGTGTTTATGCTCCAGCGTCAGACCCCATTCCGCAATCGGCCCCAGGTCCATGGATAGGCCAAAAAATGGTAGTAGGATATCCGCCGGCACGGCGCGGCTCTCACCCTTTAGGGTTTGGACGATGACGGCATCGAGCCGGCCATCGCTGCCTTCGAGGCCGGCCAATTGATATGGCACCACCATCTCGATCCGGCCTTCCGCCGCCAAGGCCCGCAGCCGACGCTCGCTTTCCGGCGCAGCGCGGAACTTGTCGCGGCGGTGGACGACTGCGACAGATGCTGCGATCTCGGCCAGGGAAATTGCCCAGTCGACGGCGGAGTCGCCGCCGCCGGCGATCACGACGCGCTTATCCCGAAACGCTTCGCGACGCTCGACCAGGTAGAAGACGCTGGTACCCTCATAGGCCTCCAGGCCGGCAAGCGGCGGCCGATGCGGCCCGAACGCGCCGACGCCGGCGGCAATGATCACCGCCCCGGCGTCGACAACGACCCCGGCGGAATTGGTTACCCGCCACCGATTGCCCTCAATCGCTGTCAGGCCGGTAACCGGATGGCCAAGATGATAGACCGGATCGAAGGGCGCCGCCTGTTCCGCCAGCCGGTCGATCAAGGTCTGCGACTCGATCTCCGGATATCCCGGGATATCGTAGATCGGCTTTTCCGGGTAAAGCGCCACGCACTGGCCGCCGACCGCGGACAATGCATCCAGCACATGGCAACGCAGCCCCAACATGCCGGCCTCGAACACGGCGAACAGCCCGACAGGGCCGGCGCCAATGATGGCCACATCGGTTTGGTGCACGGTCATCACAACATCCTTACGCTTGCCGGCCCAGCGCCGTTCAATTCATCCGCCCATGCAGCAAAGCCAACAGGCCATCCAATTGCTCCAATGTGCGATAATGCAGGGTCAGCGAGCCCCGGCTCTCGCCCTTAACCTTCAACGCGGCTTTAAGGCCCAGCGCCGCCGTCAACTCCTGTTCCACCGCCACGATATTGGGATCGCGGAGGCCTTTGCCCGGCGATCTGGCAGGCGCGGCCGGCGCGCCAGCCTGGGCCAGGCGTTCGGCATCGCGCACGGTCAGGCCCTCGCGAACGATTCTATCCGCCAAAGCCTCCGGGTCCGCGGTATTGACCAGCGCCCTGGCATGCCCCGCCGACAGCCGGCCATCGCTGACCATGGCGCGCACCGACGGCGGCAAACGCAGCAGCCGCAGCGTATTGCTGATCTGCGGGCGGCTCTTGCCGACCAGGTTCGCGACACTGTCCTGCGACAAGCCGAAATCCTCCAGTAGCCGGCGAAACGCCTCCGCCTCTTCGATCGGCGTCAGGTCTTCGCGCTGAAGGTTTTCAACCAGGGCAATAGCCAGAGCCTCCTGGTCGGAAATGCCGCGGACAATGACGGGAACCCGATCAAGGCCCGCCCGCTGCGCTGCCCGCCAGCGGCGTTCGCCGGCAACGATCTCGTACGCGCCAGCGCGGTCGGACCGCTCGCGGACCACCAGTGGCTGGATGATGCCGTGCGTCCGGATCGACGACGCCAGTTCCGCCAGGGACTCTTCCGAGAAATGCCGGCGCGGTTGCGACCCCGCGGGTGTCAGCTGCTCAATCGGCAGAACCGTCGCCGATGACCCCGCCGCCGCCGGCGCTGCCACGTCGCCCAGCAATGCCGCAAGCCCACGGCCCAGCGCCTTCCCCTTGGCAGCCGGCTTGGTCGCCGCAACGCCGCGGGGTGGTGCCGGCGATCGTTCGTCAGCCATCACCGAACCTCCTGTCGCCAGTGGGAGTTGCGTGCCTGAAACTCCACCGCCAACGCATCATAGGCCAGCGCGCCGGCGCATTTCGGGTCATAGAGCGTCACCGGCAGTCCATGCGAGGGGGCCTCCGACAGGCGGACATTGCGCGGGATCTCCGTGTTATAGACCAGCGCCCCCAGATGCTCGCGCGCGTCGTCGCAGACCGCCGTACTGAGATTGTTGCGGCGATCGACCATGGTCATCAGCACGCCGTCGATCTTCAGCGCCGGATTGATTCTGCCGGTAATCGTCTCCACCGTGCGCAGCAAATAGCTCAAGCCTTCCAATGCGAGAAATTCGGCCTGCAGCGGGATCAGCAGACTATCCGCCGCCGCGAGCGCATTAATCGTCAACAACCCGAGCGTCGGCGGACAGTCAACCAATACCACGGCCGGGCGCAGCGACGACGGCAAGGCCGGTGCCTGCTCCATCAGCTGCTTCAACAGCGAATCGCGGTCGGCCTTGCCCGAAAGTTCAACCTCTACCGCGGCCAGATCGACCGTTGCCGGCACGACGCTCAGCCCCGGCATAGACGTCGCGGCGATTGCATCCGCCAGCCGGCACTCGCCATAAAGCGCCTGGTAGATTGTCCGCTTGCGTTGTTGCCGGTCGATGCCCAATGCGGTCGATGCGTTGCCTTGCGGATCGAGGTCGATCACAAGGACAGGAACTCCGGCATTGGCCAGGGAAGCGGCCAAGTTCACCGCAGTCGTCGTCTTGCCGACGCCGCCCTTTTGGTTGGCGATTGCGATGATGCGCATAGGCTGAGAATGGGCCATAGATTCAGTGGGGCTCCAGCCGGGTGAGCGTCACGATTGCGGCGTCGGGCTCGGTGGCGCTCGGCATGCTGGTCCAGGCAAACGACCAGTCCGTCTCCGCCGCCGCCAGTTCCGACCGCCAGGATTGGCCCTTCAAGAACACCAGTTGCGTGTCCGGGTCAACCAACGGCGCCGACCAATGCAGCAACTGTTGCAGCGACGCGCAGGCCCGGGCTGTGATCGCCGCGGCAGGCCGCAAGGCCCGCAGCTTTTCGTCCTCGATCCGGATGGCATGAACCCGGACCGGCACCGCCATCTGCGCCGCGACATACTGCAAAAAGCCAGCCTTGCGGTGATTCGCTTCGACCAGGTGCACCTCGCCGACTTCCGCCAACGCCATGATCAGACCGGGAAAGCCGCCGCCGCTGCCCAAATCGACGATCGGGCGGGTCGCCGCCACGGGAATCATCGGCAGGATCTGCCAACTGTCGAGGAAATGCCGGGTCCAGACCTGGTCCACCGTCGACGGCGCCACCAAATTGGTTTTGCGCTGCCAAAGCTGCAATTGCCGGGCGTAGAGGCGCAGGCGGTCCACCATCACCGGGCGGACCGGATAAATCGCATCCATTGCCTCGAGTATGGCAGCTTCAGAGGACATGGCAGGCCCTAGGCCGCAACCTGGGCAGGCCGGCGTTTGACATGGCGCAGCAGGGCGATCACGCCTGCCGGCGTCACACCGGGAATACGGCTGGCGGCCCCCAGCGTCGCCGGTTTGACTCTTCCCAGCTTTTGGCGCTCCTCGGTCGAAATGCCTGTAACTTCGGCATAGTCGAGGTCGAGCGGCAACTGCAGGTGTTCATCCTTGCGGAAGCGAGCGATATCCTGCGTTTCTCGCTGCAAATACCCTTCGTAGTGCGCCTGGATTGCCAGTTGCGAGAGAATGGCAGGCGGGATCGCTGCAAGCTCCGGCCAAATGGCGAGCACCCGCTCGGTCTCACCGCGATGGCGGCCGAGGATTTCCCAACCGCTGCGCGGGCGGCCGTCGGCTTTTTCGATCAGCCCATGCTCGCTCAGCACAGCGGCTGAGGCGGACGCTTCGTGCAATCGCCGCAAGCCATCGGCAAGCGCCTGGACCTTTTCCCGGAAAACCGCAGACCGCGTTCGACCGACAAGGCCAAGCGCTTCACCCTTCGGGGTCAGGCGTTGGTCCGCATTATCGGCGCGCATCGACAGGCGGTATTCGGCGCGGGAGGTGAACATGCGGTAGGGCTCATCGACGCCGCGGGTAACGAGGTCATCGATGAGCACGCCCAGATAGCCGTCCGCCCGGTCGAACACCACGCCGTCCTGGCCGCCGGCCTTGCGCGCCGCGTTCATCCCGGCAACAAGCCCCTGCGCCGCCGCCTCCTCATAGCCGGTGGTGCCATTGATTTGGCCGGCCAGAAACAGGTTGCGCAACCGCTTGGTCTCCAATGTCGGCGCCAGCTCGCGCGGGTCAATGAAGTCATACTCGATCGCATAGCCCGACCGTACCACTTCGACCTGCTCCAGCCCCGGAATAGTGCGCAGGAAGGCCAGTTGCACATCCGCTGGCAACGATGTCGAAATGCCGTTCGGATAAACCAGGTGCGTGTCCAGGCCCTCAGGCTCCAGGAAGATCTGGTGATTATCCTTGTCCGGAAAGCGCATCACCTTGTCTTCGATGGAAGGGCAATAGCGCGGCCCGGGACCGGCAAGGCGTCCGGCATACATCGCCGTGCGATGCACATTGTCCCGCACGATCCGGTGCCCCTCGGGCGTTGTCCGTGTGATGTGGCACGGCAATTGCCGGTTGGCGATGTGCGTGGTCATGGTCGAAAGCGGCTCGGCCGGATCATCGCCCAATTGGATGGCGCACCGCTGGTAGTCGATGCTGCGGGCATCCAGCCGCGCCGGCGTACCGGTCTTCAACCGCTGCAATGCAAACCCGGCAGCGGTGAAGGCTTCGGACAATCCGACGCTGGCAGGCTCACCGAAACGGCCCGCCGGCGTCTGCTCTTCGCCCAGGTGGATGACGCCGCGCAGGAATGTGCCCGTGGTGATGACGACGGCTCCTGTCGCAAGTTCCGTCCCGGACGCAAGGCGTACGCCCTGCACGGCGCCGCTATCGACGATCAAGCCAACCACCGGGTCTTCGATGACCGTGAGGTTCGGCCAGGCAGCCAGGTCCCGCTGCATCGCCTGCTTGTACAGCTTCCGGTCCGCCTGAACGCGGGGACCGTGCACGGCAGGGCCCTTGCTGCGGTTCAGCAAGCGAAACTGGATGCCGGCGGCGTCGCTCGCCCGGCCCATAATACCGTCGAGCGCGTCGATCTCGCGGATCAGATGGCCCTTGCCGACGCCACCCATGGCGGGATTGCAGGACATCTCGCCAACCGTATCGAAGCGGTGGGTCGCTAAGGCGACCTTGGCGCCCAGCCGCAACGCCGCGCCGGCAGCCTCGCAACCCGCATGGCCGCCGCCGACAACTATCACATCATACATCGCACTCGACCTCGCCATCGCCTCTGCCTTCGGCATCGCCCGCATGCTGCGGATGTTTCACGTGAAACAAGGATGCTTGCCGCCTGTAGCCTTACTTGCCAATACAGAATTCCCGGAAAATAATGTCGAGCATATGCTCCACATCGGTAGTGCCGACCACCTGTCCGAGCGAGGCAATAGCACGTTCCAGCGAGGATGCCAAAATCTCCTCGGCCAGGGTCGGATCATCCCACCACGCCAAAGCCGAGGCTGCGTCCGCAATCGCCGTGCGGTGCCGGGTTCGCTGGATGATGGCTGTTTCACCGTCGGCGGCGAGGCGAGCGGCATGGGTTAAAATCAGGCCGCGCAATTGGTCAATTCCGTGGCCGGACCTGGCTGAACCGACGATGCCGTCGCCCGGCAACGCACCCGTGGCGCTGTCCGCCTTGTTCCAGAACACCACACGGACCGCGTCACCGCCCGGGATAGCGTTGCACACCGCACCTTGCGGGTCCGACAGATCGCGCACCTCCACGCAGACGTCCGCCTCTGCCATCGCCCGCTGCGCCCGCCGCACGCCTTCGGCCTCGATCTCGTCGGCGGTCTCGCGGATGCCGGCGGTGTCCGAGACGACGACCAGGTGGCCGCCAAGGTCGAAGGATACCTGCACGATATCGCGGGTGGTGCCGGCTATGGACGATACGATTGCCGCTTCCCGGCCGGCGAGGGCGTTCAGCAGGGTCGACTTGCCGACATTGGGCGGCCCGACGATGGCCACCTGGAGGCCGTCCCGGATAGCAAAGCCGGCATGCGCCTTCGCTATCTCCGCCGCGATCGCCTGGCGCACCGCCGCAACCTCCCGCCGGGCATCCGCCAGCAGGTCGCCGGGCACGTCCTCATCGACGAAATCGATCATGGTTTCGACCAGCGCCCGCGCCCGCAACAGCCGGTCGTTCCAACTCTGAATGGCCCTGTGAGCGGCGCCGCCGGCCGCCGACAGCGCCTGGCGCCGTTGTGCCGCCGTGCGGGCGCGGACAAGATTGGACAGGCCTTCGACGGCAGTCAGGTCGAGCCGCCCGTTGTCGAAGGCGCGGCGGGTATATTCGCCCTCTACCGCCTGACGGCAGCCAGGTTGCGCCAGCAATGTATCGATTACGCCGGACACCGTCGCCGGTCCGCCGTGCAGGTGCAGTTCCACGACGTCTTCGCCGGTAAAGGTGTGCGGCGCCGCGAAATGGACGACCAGCGCTTGATCGAGGATTTCCGCTGTCTCCGGCGCTCGCAGTGTCCGCAACGCCATGCGCCGCGGTTCCGGCAGTGGCCGGCCGGTCAGCAGCCGGAGCATGTCGCAGGCCCGCCCGCCAGACAGCCGCACCACAGCCACCCCGGCAGGAACGCTGCCACTTGCTAGAGCGATGATGGTGTCGGTCGCAGGCATGGACTCAGGTCTCAACGGACGGTTAGGCGGAGGCTGTTAATGCAGGTCCGGTCTTATGGCGAACGGCCCCGTTTGTCGCCAGGGCAATTGGCGCGGCCAGTCATCGCCTGCCGAACCGCACAGCATCGTCTTGCTTGTCCCTGTCGATCGAGACGTCGCTCGCAACCTCCAGCACAGCTTCCAACTGCCTGTCTTGCCACCGCACCGACCACCTGCCGCCTGCAGGGCGGCGGCGGGCCCGCAGCAGTTCTATCCGCCAATGCCCGAGCGCGGCGGCCGTAGCTGCTGCCGTGGCATTCGAGCCGTCGGTCAAGCTGGCCGCCCGCCACCGCGTCTCGACAAAGCCGCCGGCAGCGCCCGCATGCCCGGGGCGCAACGCCAGCACCGTTGTTGCCGAGGCCTCCGCCGCCAGTTGCAATCGCCGTGCGGCCAGGGAATGCAGGTCGAACAACTCAGCGACAACCACACCGACCGCGGCGCTGCGCACCGCTTCCTCCGTCGCCCACAGCGTTTCCTCATCATTGCTGCCATAGACGAACAGCAGGCGCTGCATCGCAATGCCGAAGCTGTGCAGACCCGGCGCATAGACCTGGCCGGAGAGCAGGCCGTGACGGTACCGCAATCGCCGGTTCATACACCAAACCACTGGGCCGGCATCGGCTCCCGGCGCTTGCATCAATCTGGCCAATACAACACAGGCAAAGCCCATCACAGCGCCGTCGCCGCGTTGATCCTGTGATTGGCCAACGCCCCGGTCCGTAGTGCCGCTGTCAGAAATGACAGGGCCCAGCACCTCATGGACTGCGCCAGTGCGTAGACCGCCGTCCGGTAGGACAGAGTCGAGTGCAGGGGATTGCAGGGGTACGGGCGTCATCATCGCGTTGCGGCGACCGCTCGTTCTTTCCAATTGTTCTATGCGGCGGGCAAGGGCCTCACGATTTGGAGCAGTGATCGGCATTATCGGACATCAATCGCTAATTGTTCGATTAATGTTCTATTATTGATCCATGTATCGCGCAAGGTCTATCCAACCAATCTTGCCGCAACCGGCAGGCCCGGCCCTAGCCCCAACTCTAAGGCGGCCTATTTCTTGGCGGCGCCGATGGCCTTGGCCAAGGCCTGATATTCCGGGCAATCGGTACCGCAGAGGCCCTTCAACGTTTCCAGTTCCACCACTGCCTTTGCCGGCAGACCCGTCGTGAGAAATAGCTCGCCCAGATAATAGTGCAAGCCCTTATGCCCCGGATCCAGCCGTAGCGCCCGGTCGTAGGCCGCCTTGGCCTCGTCGTATTTTCCCAACTGCCGGTAGCTGTAGCCCAACAGGTTATAGCCATTGGCGTCCTGCGGCGTCGCATCGAGATAGGTCTGCAGTTTATCGACCGCCATGCCGTACTTCTGTTGATCGATCAGCATCTGGACATCCGCCAGACTGACCTCGTCTTTGTTGGACATTGCCAGCACTGGAGATGCCATCGCCAGGCCAACAGCGGCAACCACGCCCGCCATCCACAGATTCCGCATTTGCCAACCCCTTATTTACAGCCAAGTTTTTCCAAAACAGCCAAACCAGACCGTGCCAGAAATCGCATCATTATGACGACGGCCGGGCTCCTTATGTGGGACGCCCGGCCGCTTTTGCCAGAGTCTGTAATTTCACCCCTACTTCAACGGTGAATGGGCTGCCGGCAACATCACGACGGAGTTCATTTCCTCGATCAACGGCCCACCCTCCTTCAGGAAAGCCTGCCAGCCTGGATCCTGCGACGCTGCCGTGCGCGCTTTCATGCGGGATTCGAAATCCTTGTAGGCCCAGATATGGCATACTTCGTTCGGTTGTCCGGCTTCCGTGCTCCACAAGCCGACAATCTTCGAATATTTCTCGCGCACCGTCAGCGCGTTGGTGAACAGCTCTGTCCAACGCTTCATTGCACCGACCTGCAGACGGTAATAGCGGAATTCATACAAATTGGTTGGGTCGACCGGAGGGTTGATGCCGACCAGAGGATTCAGCAACCGGATGTCCTGGCGCAGGATGATTGGGCGCATCAGCGGCAGGTATTCCTTGGTCCAGCGTTCGTTCTGCGCCAAGGCCTTGCGGCGCTCTTCCCGATGCTCGAAGCTCTCATAGCTCCAGAGGTGCATGACCTGGTTCAGCGGCCCGACCTCCGGCAACCAATAGCCCTCCAATTTGCCGTATTCGTCGCCGCGGATATCCCGCGCAACCGTGCCGGAGTTCTTGGCGGCGCCAGCCGCCTGGCCAGCGCGAAACGTATAGGTGCGAAGTTCGTGTAGCATCGGCTTAATCTTCTCTGGAGCGGAGGGTATGTGAAACGGCTGCAGTGTCGTAGCAAGCCGGCGCCGACGCAAGCCCATCCTGCAACCGACCTTCGGCCGTGGCATTGCCATAGCGGCGGCGCCATCGCATAGTTCCGCCTCCCGTCACTGATTTACGCCGCAATGGGAGAAATTTGCATGCACAACTGGGTTTCAATCAAAGCTGCCGATGGCGGCGCTTTCGACGCGCACCTGGTGCAGCCGGCCAAGCCGAATGGCGGCGCTGTTGTCTGTATCCAAGAGATCTTTGGCGTGAACCACGCCATGCGCGATATCGCCCAATACTGGGCAGACCAAGGCTATGTCGCAATCGCACCAGACCTGTTCTGGCGACAGGAACCACACGTCGACATTACCGATGGCTCTGACGAGGAATGGAAAAAAGCGTTTCAGCTGTACCAGGGATTTGACGTCGAGAAAGGGATTGCCGACCTGAAGGCGACGGTTGCTTACGCCCGCGGTCTGGCGGGCTCCAACGGCAAAGTTGGCACGGTCGGCTTTTGCCTTGGCGGCAAGCTGGCCTATCTGATGGCCTGCCGGTCCGACACCAATTGCAATGTTGGCTACTACGGCGTCGGCATTGAAGCCGACCTGGCGGAGGCCTCCAAGATTCAAGCGCCGCTCACCCTGCATATCGCGGAAGAAGATGGCTTTGTCTCGAAAGACGCGCAGAAACAGGTGCGGGACGGTCTGGCCGGCAATAGCCATGCCTCCGTATTCAGCTATCCGGGCATGGACCACGCCTTCGCCCGCATCGGCGGCAAGCCCTACAACAAGGAAAACGCCGACCTCGCCAACGGTCGCACCGCCGCGGTGTTTGCCAAAACGCTGAAAGGTTAAGCTGCGGTCGTTTCCGGGAATGGCTGGATTTCCGACCGTACCAGCGCCGCCGCAAATCCCCTGAACAAAGAAAAGGGGCCGGAAATTCCGGCCCCCAGACTGCTGACAAAGTCCTCGCGTTGATCGGGGACTTTTGATTCAAA
>JAYPXD010000033.1:0-6347 GCA_038135395.1 Alphaproteobacteria bacterium
TCTGGGATTGCTATACGACAATGGTGAGGGCGTCGTTCAGGACTACAAAGAAGCAGTGAAGTGTTGGCGGTTGGAAGCGAAACAGGGGTATGCGAAAGCGCAGTTCAATATGGGTGTGGCGTACTACAACGGTCTTGGCGTCGTTCTGGACAACAAAGAAGCAGTGAAGTGGTATCGGTTGGCAGCGGAACAGGGGGATGCGGAAGCGCAGATTAATCTGGGTGTGATGTACGTATTAGGTCAGGGCGTCATTAAAGACGATGTGATGGCACATATGTGGGGGAACATAGCGGCAGCAAACGGCGAAGCAGATGGGTCAAAACTTAGAGATGCCGTCGCAAAATGGATGAATGCGTCACAACTCGCAGAAGCGCAGAAACTCGCACGAGAATGTGCGGCGAAAAAATACAAGGGGTGTTGAAGCGAGCGGGCGATGGCGGGGGAATGTGATACAAACTTTGTATGTTGGAGCGTCGTAACTTATTGGTTCGCAGCGTCTTGGGAGCGGATTAGCGCGACAAGATGTTGTTGACTTACAAACAAGTTGCAAAGTCAAAAATAACACAATTAAATCAATGATTTATAAAGATAAAATCATTGAGTGGGAATGACCTGTTGAAAGGGAAAGACCCAGGGCGTCAGCCCACCACTTCCAATTTTTTCTCGAAATAACTGAGGACTTCCGGCAGCGAGGTCGAGCGTTTCAGGCGTTCGCCCTGGCTGACCACCATCCATTCGGTCTGTTCGTTCACGCTGCGTCCGGCAACCTTGGCGATCCGATACAGCGGCATCTCAAACGACGAGCGAAAAATCGAAAAAATCGCCATTCCAACCATGTGATCAATGGCATAGTCACGCCATTCGCCGGAGGCGACCCGGCGGCTGTAAACGTTCATCAACTCCCGCAGTTCGTTCTTGTGGAACGAGACATGCTTTCTGGAGCGCCGGAAATTCTCCAGCTGAACAACCTTGCTCATAGGCAGGGCACTCCCATAGCTGCGGACACCGTCGCGGGCACCCGATTAGAAAACCTGCGGCCTGTTAGCCGTAACCTGTTCTGACTGTCATCATTCCGTCAAATTACCGCGGCGTCCAGGGTAAAGGGACAGCGGCGCACTATGGTCAGGTGACGCGAGATGTGCTACCGCCCGATATCAAACTATCTCGCGCTGGATGGGTACGCTTGAGTTCTCCAGCACAGGCAAACGATGCACCGGCAGGAGCCGATAGCCTTGGGTGACATTTTTAGAGAGATTGACGAGGACCTGCGCCGCGACCGGTACGAGGACCTTTGGAAAAAATACGGACAGTATATTCTGACCGGCGCCGGCATCATCGTCGCAGCAACCGCCGGATGGGTCGCCTGGCAGGAATATCAGCAACGCCACAATGTTAAAGCGACGGCAGAGCTGCATACTGCACTATCGGCCGTCCGCGCTGGCAAGTCTGACGATGCTATCGGCATGCTCGCCGAACTCAGCAAGGACGGCAGCGGCGGTCAGGCTGCATTGGCGAATTTTGTCGAGGCCGCGTTGCGGGCCGAGAAGGGGGACCGCGACAATGCACGGGTCCTGTATCACAACATCCGCAACAATAACGGGCTAAGCGCGCCTTATCATGCCCTGGCGGCGATCCGGCTGGTGGAACTGGACCTTGCTGACGGAAATCCGGCGGATCTTTTGGGCTTGTTGGCGCCGTTGACGGCCGATTCGAACCCGTGGCGGCTAACGGCGTGGGAGCTATCGGCCTATCTGGAAAAGCGGGCCGGCAATACCGAGGCTGCAAAAGGATTCCTGCAGCGAATTTCAGCAGATAGCGCGGCCAGCGCATCCGCGCGGGCGAGAGCGGAGGCCTTCCTTGCGCAACTTTAGCCGATACCTGGTTGCCATCGCGGCATTGCTTGCGCTCGGCGCTTGCTCGCTGGCTGACGATTATTTCGGCGAATCCGAAGATCCGCCATTGGAAGGCAAGCGGGAAGCAATCCTTGAAACCGGACGCGGTGCGACCGCCGATGCTGATGTCGCCTTGGTCCCGGTCACGGTGCCGCAACCCCAGACCAGCGATTGGCCGAGCGCGGGTCAGAACCCGGCGCATTCTGGTGGCAACCTGGTCTGGTCCGCAAGCGCCGGTCTCGCGTGGCAGGCGAATGGCGGAACAGGCTCTCGGGATGCCGCCCAGCGGCTTCTGGCCACGCCAATTGTCAGCACTGGGCGCGTATTCGTGCTGGATGCAACGCTGAACGTTCATGCGCTCGACGCACAAACTGGCAGCACCCTGTGGGCGGTGTCGACCGCTCCGGAAAAAGAGAACGATGGCTTTGGCGGCGGTTTGGCGGCTGACGGCGAGTTCGTCTTTGTCGCAGCCGGGCACGGTCAGGCGCTGGCGCTGAAGGCAGCGGACGGCAGCTTGGTTTGGCGTGCCAATCTACCCGGGCCGGCGCGTGCGGCGCCCACGGTGGCCAACGGACTGATGTTCGTCACCACCGCTGACAACACAACGGTAGCCCTGAATACCAGCGATGGCTCCCGCGCCTGGCTGCTGCGCGGCACCTCCGGGGCGGCAAGCGTTTTGGGCAGCCCAGCGCCAGCGGTCTCGAATGACGCGGTGGTTTCAGCACTTTCGAACGGCGATGTTGTCGTGATGCATGTTGCAAACGGCCGCGAGTTGTGGCGAAGCTCGCTGGGCTCTGTTCGACGTTTCGACTTCGGCACTAAGCTTTCGGATATCGTCGGCCTGCCGGCAGTATCCGATAACGTTTTGTACGCAACAAGCGCCGCAGGACGAGTTGCGGCGCTGTCACTACGTGCCGGTAGCCGTGTCTGGGAGCGGCGGTTGGGCGGCATGTCCTCGCCGTGGATTGCCGGCGACTTTATCTACATGGTGACGGATCAGGCTGAGTTGGTCTGTCTTTTCCGGCCGGACGGCCGAATTCGATGGGTCCAGGCCCTGGATCGCTTTTCAGACCCCGAACGGCACAAGGGAGCCTTGCACTATGCCGGGCCTGTCATGGCTGGCGGCCGACTGGTGGTGACGCGTTCCGACGGTGTCTTGAAGATATTCAACCCGGCCAGCGGCGCGGAAGAAGCAGTGCTGAATATTGGAAAGCCTACAACGTTACCGCCCGTCGCCGCCGGGGGAACTCTTTATACATTATCCGAGGACGGCACGCTGAGCGCCTTCCGGTAAGTGAGTGGCTATGCGCCGTAAAGTTGCGATTGTCGGCAGACCGAATGTCGGCAAGTCGACCCTATTCAACCGATTGATCGGGTTGCGTCAGGCGATCGTCCATGACCAACCCGGGGTTACCCGCGACCGCCGCTATGGCGAGGCGAGCATTGCCGATTTCGCGTTCGAGGCAATCGATACGGCCGGCTACGAAGATGCACCGGACTCGCAACTGGCGCAGGCCATGCAGGCGCAGACCGCACGGGCGTTGGCGGAGGCGGACGCCATCATGTTGTTGGTGGATGCCCGCGCCGGCATTACCCCGATCGACGTTGAATTTGCCGGACAGGTTCGGCGGGCGGAAAAGCCTGTGCTGTTGGTCGCCAACAAATGCGAAGGCCGGGCCGGGCAGCCGGGCTTGCTGGAGTCATTCAGCCTGGGCCTGGGCGATCCCATACCGATCTCTGCCGAACACGGCGAGGGCATGGGCGACCTGTACCAGGCCTTAGTCGCGGCCCTGGGCCGCCCCGATGAGCCGGACGAAGAGCCGCTGGATGCGTCCGTTGCGGCGAGCGATGACACGCTCGACGAAGACGGCGAAACGGGAGACCTGGAGGAGGATGACGAGCCCGAACCGAAGGCGCTGCAGATTGCCATTGTCGGGCGTCCGAATGTCGGCAAGTCCACATTGCTCAATCGCCTGCTGAACGAGGAACGGGTCATTACCGGGCCGATGCCTGGCCTTACGCGCGATGCGATTGCCGTGGATTGGGAATACAAGGGCCGGCCGATCCGCTTGATCGATACAGCGGGCATGCGGCGACAGGCGCGGGTTTCCGATTCACTGGAGCGCCTGTCCGTGGGCGACACCAACAGGGCTGTCCGGTTCGCGCACGTCGTGGTCCTGATGATCGACGCCACCGAAGGATTGGAAAAGCAGGACCTGGCGATTGCGCGCAGGGTCGAGGAAGAAGGCCGCGCCCTGATTCTGGCGGTCAACAAATGGGACGCTGTCAAGGACCGCGAGGCGACCATGCAGCGGATTACCGACCGCCTGCAAACATCGCTGACCCAGTTGCGGGGCATTCCCGTCGTGACCTTCTCCGCCCTGACCGGACATCGGGTCGAGCGCCTGATGCAGGCCGTCACCCAAATCTACGACACCTGGAATGTGCGCGTGCCGACCGGACGGCTGAACCGGTGGTTTTCGGCGATGCAGGAGGCGCACCCACCGCCGCTGGTGTCCGGCCGCCGCCTGAAGTTGCGCTATATCACCCAGATCAAGCGCCGGCCGCCGACATTCGCCATTTTCTCGACCAGGGCCGGCCAATTACCGACAGGGTACGTGCGCTATCTGACCAATAGCCTGCGCGAGGATTTCGGCCTGGCCGGCGTACCGATCCGCGTTTTGCTACGCCAGCCCGAGAACCCCTACGCCGACAACGATTGATTGCCAGCCCTGATGTGCCGTTTCATTCATCCTCTGGTAGCCGATGCGGTCGCCCCAGGGTGAGGGCAATGGATCCGACGATCAGCGCCAATGCGACGACGATCTGCCAGGTCAGTTCGTCGCCCAGCAACACCACGGCGGACGAGACCCCGACGATGGGCGCAGTCAGCGTGGAAATTGCAGCGACCGTCGCAGGTAACCGGCCAAGCAGGACAGTCCACAGCAGGTAGCACACCACCATCGGCCCCAGGATATGATAGCCGAGAGTTAGCAAGACCGGCAGGCTCGGCATATGCTGGTCGGCCAGAGGTTCGAAAATCAGCACCAATGGCCAGGCCAGGACGCTGGAAATAGCAAAGAACCACATGGCCATCGCCAGTGGCGACAGCGTCCAGGTCCTGGATTTCAGAGCGATATTGCCGATGGACCAGGATAGCGCAGCCGCCAGCATGATGCCAGGGCCAGTCGGGTCGCGCAGCAACGCCGAAAAATCCCGGGACGCCAGAACCGCCAGGCCGGCCATTCCGATCAAAAGCGCCAGCACCAGACGAAGATGCAGGCGCTCCTTCAGGAACACCACCGCCAACGCCGCCGTAATCGCCGGCATCGTGTAGGCGATGATGGCCGCTTTGGATGTCTGGGTGAACACCTGCCCAAAGGTCGAGCCGATATTAAACCCGAAGATCACGAACAATCCGGCCACCAGCATCGGCAGCAATTCACGTCGCGGCGGACAAAGCCGGTGGCCGAGCGTCCGAGCGATCATGCCCAGTAAGAGCGCAGCGCTGGGAAAGGCGATGGCGCGCATGGTGATGGGCGGCAACTCCGTGAGCATGAACTTGACCGCAGGCCAATTCATGCCCCAGAGCACGCCCATCAGGACAACCATAGCCACCGAGGTCGCACTTGTCCGGGATGTCAACGTCGGCTGCCGATGATGACTAGAGCAGATCCCGATCCGATAGGATCGGGAGAATCTGCTCTAACTCTATGAATGGCCAGCAACGTCCCCCGATCAAATGACTCCATTTGATTGGGCGTTGCTCTAGAGGCCGACTGTCTGAGCCCGTGCGCCGCACTTTAGCTGGGCGACCAGTTATAGGCCTTGGCGCAGGCGCCGCCCATCAGCATGGCGCGGTCGCTATCGCTCAGCCGGTCGGTCTCGACGAACGGCTTCACGCCCTGCTCATAGCTCAACACCGCGTGCGCGCGGGTCCAGTCGGTGCCCCAGAGGCAGCGGTCCATGCCCCAGGCGTCGAAAATGCGAGCGAGCGGGTCCCAGATATCCGCGTAGGGATAGCCGACCTTGGACAGGGTGCAGGCGCCGCTGACCTTGATGACCACGTTGGGACGCTTGGCCAGTTCCAGCACCTTTGGCAAATCGGCCCAGGGCTCCCAAGGCGTGCCGGCAGCAACCGGCGTCCGCGGTTGCAGAATGCCCAGGTGGTCGAGAACGAAGCGGGTGTTCGGGTGACGGTCGATCAAGGTCGTGCCAGCATCGATCCGGTCCCAGGTCAGCAGGTTGATTGGGAAATTGTGCTGTGCCGCCGCCTTGGCGATGCGGTCGAAGCCAGGATGGTCCGGCGCACGCAATGGCTCGTGCGTCAGCATGATGCGGACGCCGACTGTGCCGGGCGTAGCCTTCCAATCGGCGATGGCTTCGGCAACGGCCGGATCTTCGGGTTTCATCGGCTTGACCAGGCCGAACTTGCCCGGATGCGCGTTCCAGACC
>JAYPXD010000033.1:6357-20336 GCA_038135395.1 Alphaproteobacteria bacterium
TACTGATACATGCTGAACGATGAAACGAAGATCGCGCCATCGACGCCGACGGCGTCCATAGCCGCCACCATATCGTTCCCATTCACGCGGGGCGGCCAGTTGGGCACGGTCGCCCAGGGGCGGGCCGGGGTATTGGCCTCGTAGACGTGCACCTGAGAGTCGATGACGGGCATAGGGCATTCCTCAAAACGATAGGTTGGCCGTATTTCAGCGGTTAAGCGCGGATTCGTCCAGTGTCGATTGGGGACTTAAGCGCTCAAAAATCGCTGCATGACGTTTTCGACGATGCGGCTGATGTTGTTGTCGCCGCCATTCCACGGCAGGGAGCCGCAGAAGGTGATGGAGCCTACGGAAAACACCGCGCCGCCGCCTGGCACGTCGAAATAGACCATGTCGGCGCGAATCAATTCATCAATCGGCTGCATAGCCCAGGTCGTGAGATGGGTCAGCAATTCTTCCGGCACCAACACGAAATGGTCGGGGTGGTCTTCGGACTGCGCCAGGATGCGGACGCCTTCAGGCGAACCGAGACGCACATCGGCGCGGTCCAGTTCATAGCCGGCTGCTCCGCCGCCGGAAAAGCCGAAATCGCCCAGCACCTCGTCCTCGACCCCGGCGAAGATCCAAGCGAGGTCCGGTGCATGGCTCTCGGCGGTGCGGCGGTAATGGGTGCCTTCGAATTGGCCCTGGCTGGTAAAACCCACCCCGGCCAGATGCTGCGGCGGACGCCCGTTGCGCCGCCACAGTCCGCCGTAGCCGCCATCGAATGCATTGAAGTATTCGCCCGGCTCGGCCGCCCAGGCACGAATGCCACCCTCGGCCCGGCGGATTTCGACAATGCCCTTTTCCTCTGGATGAATGGCAACCCGCCAATAAAAGCCGTTGCCGCCCAGATACAGCAGCTTGCCGCCGGTATTGCGGTATTCCAACAGCGCATCCAGCGTCTGGGGCGTGTGGTATTCCGGATGGCTGCCGGTGGTCACCGCCTTGTAGCCGCGGATCGCCGCGTGCCCTTCCTCATGCAGTTCCCGGTCGGTGATAATGTCGTAGGGGATGCCCTTCTCATGCAGCCACCAGATCAGGTGGCTGTCGGCCTGGAAATGGCGCAGGCCGGAGCCCTTGCCATAGCCCATGGTGATATAGCCCGGGCGGGTGTTCAGCAGCGGGCGCAGATGCGAGCAATGGCAGATGCCGGAGCCGTCGCGGTGGAAATTGTAGGTCGAACACCCCAATTCCTCGTATTGCGCCGGGTTATAGGGATAGCCGCCGCGGGCAAGGTGGCGGTCCATCCAATGCGGTTTGAAGTCTGGCCGGGAATGATTGCCATAGATCACATGGGTAAAGGTGGAGGCCAGCACTGCCAGGTCTGCCGTGCGCTTGCCCTTGGGCGGGCAGACGTAGAACGGGATGGCGTCCTCATGCTCGCCCTGGCGGATGCGGACGACATAGACGCCGGACGCAAAGCCATCCGGCACGGTCCACTCAAAGTCGGTATCCCATCCGAAGTCATAAATGTCGTCGCGATGAAAATGGATCGCGCCGTAATGCTCTGGCCGGTTTTGCCAGTTCATCTCGGAACCATCCCACGCAGCGCCGGCCATGGCGCGCGCCGGATGATTGACCAAGCGGCCATGGTGTCGCCCCGGCCCTGTGTCCTCAATGGACAGGCTGGAGGTCTGCCGGGCGAAATCCCACCGCGCCGCCAGGCGGCTGGGGTCGACAGAGGCGGCCCCATAAATCGCTGGCGCTTCGATCTTGCCGTCGAAATGGCGGTCGGGATGTCCGTCGCGCAGCGCAGCGGCGACCAGTACCGGCTGGCCGGCATCAAAGGAATGGCCCACGTCGGGGGCGCTGGCAATGGCAGCTTCGCCCCAAATGCCGGCAGGGCGCTGCTCTACCGTCAATGCGCCGGATGCGCTGTCATAGGACAACCGCACGTCGCACCATTGCCGGGCCAGCAGCCGCTTGCCGGTGCTGACGTACGCGCCGCCCGCCCTCCCGGCCAGCGCACCACCTGCATCCAGCAATAACTCAAAGCCGCCGGCGGCAAGGATCGCCTGCTCCCCATCGCCGGGCAGAGTCGGCCAGATCGTGGCGGCAAGCGTCACATTGCCGGCAACGGCCGGGCCATCGGCAACGATGGCGTAGGAACCGGGATTGAAGGCCTGCCGGCGCGCCGGATAATCGCCGGCCAGCGACGCCTCAACCGCGGTTTCGACAATGCCCGGGCCGTCGCGGTTCGGATCGGCGCAAATCGAACGCGCTAGGCGCGCCGAAAAGGCGCCAGCTTCGGTACAAGAAACCTTGAAACGGATCGTCTCACCAGGCCGGACAGACAGCGGATCGCAGTAGCCAATTACAGGGATTCGCGGAAACTGGCGGGTCATGAAAGCCTCATTCGGAACATCGGAAACAATATGCGGCACAATTGTTTCCGATCGGCGGCCCTACGTCCAGAGCCCGTAGCGGCGACCTTGCTTTCGACTCGAGAACCGCGCTACGGGTTAGCGGTTGCTCGTACTGACAACCGTTAGGACACTCCATTTATGCAAGAAACCAAGGCCAAACTCGTCATTAGAAACGCCTCGCTGGCGGACATCGCGGACATAGTTTCGCTATCTCGCCGAGTGTATGCGGCCGACCTCAGTTACTCGCCACAGCAGGTCCGCGGCCAAATCAACAATTTCCCCGATGGCGTGTTTATCGCCGAATATGACGGCAAGATCGTCGGCTACTGCGTGACTTGCATTATCGAGGAACGGATCGCGCGACGTCAGCACACATGGCACGAAATCAGCGGCGGTGGCTTTAGCTCTCGCCACAACCCTGAGGGCGACTATCTCTACGGCCTGGACGTTTCGGTTGATCCGGATTATCGCCGCCTCCGTATCGGGCAACGGTTTTACCGAGCACGCCGCGAATTGTGCCGCAGGCTGGAACTCAAAGGGATCATGTTTGGCGGCCGCATGCCGGGCTATCAGCGGCGACGCAAGGATTATCCGGACCCATCTGCATACCTGGAAGCGGTGCTTGCGCAATCCGTTCGCGACCAGGTCATCAATTTTCAGATTAAACAGGGTTTTGAGCCGATTGGCGTCCTGAAAGGCTACCTGCCCGATGACAAGGCTTCCGGCGGCCACGCCGTCCACATGTTGTGGACCAACGAATTGGTGGCGGAAGTTCCGACCTCCCGCACCACCCGGCCGGACCACCGCCTGCCCGCTCAGGTAAGGGTCGCGACAGTGCAGTTTCAGATGCGACGGATCGCGAACGTGGAAGAATTCGAGCAGAATATCGAATACTTTGTCGATGTCGCCTCCGACCACAAAGCAGATTTCGTCACCTTTCCAGAGCTTTACACCACGCAATTGCTGTCTCTGGAAACCGAGAAAAAACCGCCTCAGGAAGCCATCGTCAAAGTCACCGAATACACCGAACGTTACAAGGAATTCATGAGCCGGCTTGCCGTCTCGTATAATATCAACATCATCGGTGGGTCCCACCTGACGATGACCGAGGCAGGGTCGATCCGGAATACCTGTTTCGTCTTTCTGCGGGATGGCGCTGTCTATGCGCAAGACAAGCTGCACCCCACCCCCAGCGAGCGCGAATACTGGAATATCGAAGGCGGCGACGGTGCCGTGGTGATCCCGACCGATTGCGGGCCAATTGGCGTTATGATCTGCTATGATAGCGAATTTCCGGAGTTGGCGCGGGTGTTGGCAGACCAGGGTGCGCTAATGCTGTTCGTCCCCTTCTGCACCAACGAGCGACGGGGATATTTGCGCGTGCGGTATTGCTGCCACGCCAGGGCGATTGAAAACCAGTGCTATATGATTTTGTCAGGCGTAGTCGGCAATTTACCGAACGTTGACGCCATGGACGTGCACTACGCCGAAAGCTGCATCCTGACGCCGTCGGATTTTCCCTTTGCCCGAGATGGTGTTGCCGCCGACACGGCAGCAAACACCGAAACCATCGCATTGGCCGACCTGTCGCTGCCATCGCTGTTGACCAGCCGGCATACCGGTACGACGCGGAATTATGCCGACCGGCGCTTCGACCTGTACCGCGTGACCTGGTCCAAGACGGCTTTCCCCGGGACCGCCTGACCATCCCAAATGAAATCGCCGCTATCGCTTGGGCGCGATAGCGGCGATTTCAACAATTCACGGTGAGTGAAGCGTCTATTTGACCAGACGCCCCTTGATCTCCCGCGGCGAGAAGCCATTGCAGGGCACCGCGCCACAGACGCACACAAACGACCGGTGCAGGCGGTCCTCTGTCTGCTCGTAATTCATCGTGACCCAGTCTCCCGCCGCAATTGGCCGCCTGGCCGTGAACGTGCGGGTCCGCATGTCCACGTCGCAATTGGCGTCGCAACGGTGCAGCACTTTGCCCATGAAATAGGGATCGTGCAGGTAATGGCCAGGTTCGACCTGGAGCGTGAACAGAGTGATCTCGCTGCTGAAAAAGCCCGTAAAGCGAAAGACGACCTCACCCGGTTGGAACGGGACCAGCGCCACCACGCCTACGCCAACGTCCCGGCCAATCGGGCGTATGGCGAAGCGGTCCTGCGTCGGTTCGTGCGGAAATGTCGGAACCGCGTCCGGGTAGAACCGGGTCACTTGCGCAAAAGGGTCTGGCTGTCGATCCCGGAGGGAGCGAACCAGTCTTTCACGGTCTTGATAACGGTTTCCGCCTCGAAATCCTTGCACGAGAACACGTCGAGATACATATCGCGTGCTTCGTCATTGGTGTGGATTGTGATCGCGCTCGTCTGGATCAATTGCACGGCAGAGATGCCGACTTCGTCGCCGCCACCGAACCGCTCGACGAAAGGTTCGCCAAACGGAACCATGTCGATGCGCTTGACCATGTCGCGGCAAAAGTCCGCGATTTTATCCTTCTCCAGCAACGCGGCGTTGCAACCGGATGCTGTGAGGATCACATGTTTCCCATAATGTTTAACGCCGTCAATGACGATGCGCTTGTAAGGCATTGATGGTTGGTTTCCTTGAGGGGCAAGAGAGAAAGAGCCGCTTTGCGCCCGGATTTGAGCCTGGAACGGAGAGAACTAGACCAAGCCGGCCAGGGGCAAAAAAGTCTCCCTGGGCCATTCTGTCGGCGCTATATGCGAATATCTGCCGACAACCACAAGCGGATTATACGGCCCTCTGCATCTGTTGCCTGCGTAAAACTGTCGCGCAATTCACAAGCTGACGAATCGATGATTTAACCGCACTATTTCAATTACTTAATTCGCCATGATTCAGTCCGTGTGCCACTTTACCCAATCCCCTTGCGGCGCACGCTCCGTAACCAGTTGGTTGATGTCCGCATCGTTGTCGGCATAGCCGAGCGCCATGCCGCAGACCACGGTCTGGTCCGCGCCAAACCCGATTTCGGACCGTATCACCGTATGATAATGGCACCAGGCGGCCTGGGCACATGTGTCTAGGCCGGCACCGCGCGCCGCGGTAACAAAATTGCCGAGGAACATGCCGAAATCCAGCCAACTGCCGATTTCCAACGCCTTGTCGATCGTAAAGAAGATACCGACGGGAGCATCGAAAAACACGAAATTGCGGCCGGTCTGGGCGAACATCTTGTCGGTGTCGCTGCGCCCGATGCCCAGCAGGCCATACATGTCCCATCCGACTTTGCGGCGGCGGGACTTGTAGGGCTCCGGAAAAACATTCGGGTAATAGTTGTATTCGGCAACGTGTTTATCGTTCTCGGTGTTGCGGGCATGCAAGACCGCCTGACAAACCCGGTCCTTTGCGGCGCCGGTAACGACGTGGGCCAGCCAGGGCTGCATATTCGTACCGGAAGGCGCCCGTGACGAGACTTCCAGCAATTGACGGACCGTCTCCATGGGAACAGGCGTCGGTTTGAAAGCGCGAACGGAACGGCGAGACGCAAGGGCATTGAAGACGGCGGGGTCGATTGCAGGCATAGTGACAGACATTGAAGACTCGCTGAGATACAGAAAAGATTCGAGAGAAGCCCGGGGGATCGGGACGTAATAGCTTCAGGCAACCCATTCGGAAACCGGCGCAGCCGCTTCGTGCAACGGCTGGCTCAGCACATCGACCAGGGTAGGGCCGTCATGGGCGACCGCCTGCTTCAACACGGCTGGCAGTTCCGCCGGATCGGACACGCGCCAGCTTTTGACGCCGAACGCCTCCGCAACGCGAGCGTGGTCGGTGCGGTTGAAATCGACGTTATAATATCTCTGGCCAAATCCGGCATGCTGCCCGGCCTTGATCCATCCGAACGTGCTGTTGGAAAAGACAATGCTGGTGATCGGCATGTTGTGGCGCACGATCGTCTCAAACTCGCCGCAGCAAAAACCGAACGAGCCGTCGCCCATTAACGCTACGGTCTTGACGTTCGGGCGGCCGACATGCGCGCCCATGGCGGCTGCCAGAGCATAGCCCAGCGCACCATGCGCCCGGTTGCTGATGAAATGGCGTCCAGTTTGTCGCCACCGATAATGCGCGGAAACGTATGGGCAGGGCGTGCCAGGATCAGCGACGATCGTGGCGTCCGGGTCCAGGGCGCCCTGCAACGCCTGAACCACGGCCTCCGGGCGAATCGGCAGGTCGGTGGAATTGGCCAGTGGTCGGAAATTGGCGAGTTTTCCGGCCCAGGCTTTGGCCGCCCGCGCGGTGCCGTGCTGCCGGTTGCGCTCCGGTTGAGCCGCGACGGCAATCGCGAGGGCGTCAAGCGCCAGGCGCGCGTCTGCATTGATGGCCACGGCGGTCTGGTAGTTGGCGCCGATGACCTCGGGGTCGCTGTCGATATGGATTATGGTGCAGCCCTGCGGCGGAGACCGCCACCGTTCCGTCGTCACCGAGCCCGCACGGCAACCGATGAACAGGATCACGTCCGCCTCGTCGATCACGGCGCGGGTCGAGGGCACGCCGCCGTTCGAGCCGACAACGCCGACAGCAAGCGAATCCGTTTCCGCAATCGCGCCCTGGCCAGAGACGGTGGTCGCGATGGGCAGTTCCAACGTGCGCGCCAGACGGGCCAGTGGCGCAGACGCACCGGCGATCACCGGCCCGCCACCACAAATGGCAACCGCATTGGTGGCTTTTGCCAAGATGCGCGCAGCCTCGGAAATGGCAACCGGGTCTGGCGCGGCAGGCTCCGCCGGAAAGCTGCGGTGTTTCGAATCTGCCCAGATCTCGGCCTCGTCCACCGCATTTTTCTGGGTGTCGAACGGCAAAGCAAGATGCGCAGCGCCAGGACGGCCCGTCGTCATGGCACGGAATGCGGCGCGCACCATGGCCGGCAGGCGGGCAGCATCGTCAAGCGAGGCATTCCACTTGGTGACCGGGCGGAACAGGGCGACCTGGTCCAGTTCGGTCAATGGATAGCGGCCACGCGCGGCGGTGGAGACGTCTGTTGTGATGGCGAGGATCGGAATCGAGCTTTCGTTCGCCTCCACCACGCCCGGCAAAATATAGGTGGCACCACCACCGGAGGGCCCTTCACAGACACCGGGCCTGCCCGTTACACGCGCGTATCCGTCCGCCATGTAGGCAGCATGTCGTTCGTCCCGGGTCAGGATATGTTGGATGCCATGATCAAGCCGGGCAAGCGCGTCGTAAAACGGCAGTGTGGTATCGCCGCAAAGCCCAAACATGTGACGGACGCCATAGGCTTGCAACATGCGCACCATGGCCTCGGCGCCGGTCAGATGGTTCGGAATCGGTGAAGAAGCGGACATCGACTGCACCCTGTCGTTATAATGTTTCCATCCTCATGCATTAGCGCATGAGTCGCCATAGAGTACAGCGCAGAGACTGTGAACGATGGTCGTTGCCGCCAAGGTCGGCGCGGCCCCAAACGCATCCGATTGCCCGCAGACAAATATCGGGAGCGCATCGCCAACGCTTTGGAGGCGCAGCGGCCAGAAATTAATTGGCAAGCAATGCTTTCGGCCCGCGTGGACGCGTGACTTTCGAACAGCTGCACCGGTATGCTGGCCCAGACAGTGCCATATGGTTGGCCAATCGAAGGAATTTTCCATGACTGACACCGTACTATCCGAAGACCGCGGCGCAGTGCGCCTGCTGACCTTGAACCGACCCGACAAGCTCAACGCCATCAACGGCGCGTTGAACGCCGACCTCAGCGCTGCGCTTGCCGGTGCACATGCCGATGACAACGTGGCAGCGCTGGTCCTGACCGGCGCGCCGCGCGCGTTTTCTGCCGGGGCGGACATGAAAGAGGCGCAAAGCCACGCCAGCCGCGGCCATCGCGCGCGCATCCAGGCGTCCAGCCATTCCACGTCACTTTACGAGGCAATTATGGCGATCGACAAACCGGTAATTGCCGCAGTCAATGGCTATGCGCTGGGTGGCGGATGCGCGCTGGTCATGGCCTCGGACATCGTCGTCGCCGGCGAGAATGCGGTTTTCGGCTACCCGGAGGTCAAGCGCGGCCTGGCTGCAACCGCCGTCTCACCGACTCTTGTCGCCCAAATCGGGCGCAAATGGGCCTCGGAACTGCTACTGCTTTGCGAGAACATTTCTGCGGCGCGGGCCGCCGAAATCGGGCTGGTTAACCGGGTTGTGCCGGATGCTGACGTCATTGAAACCGCCATTGCCATGGCGCAGACCCTGGCCGGTTTCTCGCATGATGCACTGTGGATGACCAAGCGGATGATTCGGCGGTCTGCCGACTTGTCGCTCGCCCAAGCGCATGGCCTCGCCCGGGACAGCATGCTGGTGATGCGTGGGTTCGAGTTGGAGCGGAACTAGATCGGTCAGGTCTGTGGAATAGCAATGGCGATGCGCTATGACGCCATTATCCTGGGTGCGGGCGGCGCTGGCCTGCTGGCGGCGGCTACGGCCGGCCAGGCTGGAGCGCGGGTGCTGGTCATCGACCATGCCGACAAGCCCGGCAAGAAAATCCTGATCTCCGGCGGCGGGCGCTGCAACTTCACCAACAAAGACACGCAGCCGGGCTGCTATCTCTCTGAGAACCGTCATTTCGCCAAGTCCGCGCTCAGCCGCTACACGCAATGGGATTTTCTGGCTCTGGTCGAGCGCTACGGCATCGCCTGGCACGAAAAGACGCTTGGCCAATTGTTCTGCGACGGCTCTGCTAGGCAGATCGTGGCGATGCTGCTGGAGGAATGCCGGCGGGGCGACGTAGACATCCGTCTAGCCACCGCCATCGGCGAGATTTCGCATGCCGATGGCCGGTTCCGCGTCGCCGGCGCTGAAGCGCCGCAACTGGTCATCGCCACCGGCGGCGCATCCATCCCCAAGATGGGGGCGACCGGCCGCGCCTACGCCATCGCAAAGCAGTTCGGAATGGGCGTTGTGCCGCCCCGCCCGGCGCTGGTGCCCTTCACCCTGGGATATGAGGACAACGCCTTCCGCGCCATCTCCGGGGTTTCCGCTCCGGCGGTCGCCCATGTCGGCGGCGTCTCCTTCGCCGAAGCCGTGTTGTTCACGCACAAAGGGCTATCCGGCCCGGCGATCCTGCAGGTCTCCTCCTACTGGAAACCGGGGCAGGAGGTGACGCTGACCCTGGTTGCCGACGCGGCGGCCAAATTGCGCACCGCCAAGCAGCGGATGCCGCGCGCGCGCCTGAAAGCCGCCTTGTCCGAACTGTTGCCCAATCGGTTGGCCGAAGCCCTGGCAGAGCGCATCGGCATCGAGACGGAGCTGGGCAATACCGCGGACGCCGCGCTCGACAGGGCCGCAGAGATGCTTACGCGGCTGCCCTTCCGTCCCAGCGGCACCGAGGGTTTCGCCAAGGCCGAAGTCACCGCCGGCGGCATCAATACCGCCGACCTTTCGTCCAAGACAATGGAGGCCCGCACAGTCCCCGGCCTCTATGCCATCGGCGAGGCAGTGGACGTAACCGGCTGGCTCGGCGGCTATAATTTTCAATGGGCCTGGTCCTCCGGCGTCGCCGCCGGGCAGGCTATCGCCGCACGGGCTGCGCATCAGGAATAGGCGGAGTGATTTTCCGCGGTAATCGGCTCGGTGCCGGTCTGGCTGTGCAGCGCTTCCGGCCCGAACAGGCGCACGGTCAGACGGATCATGCCGGCCACCCCGGCCGACAACAGGGCCAAGGGCCCCAAAAACATAAAGAATTTGATAAACCAGCGATGGCCGATGCCGTTGCTTTCGCCGGAACTCTCGGCCACAAGCCACGCAAAGTAGAAGTACTTGTAAGCATAGGCGCAAAAGATCGTCAGGAACGGCAGAAACAACAACAATCCGCCCAGCCATTCGATCCACAGCTTGGTCCGGGCGCTGAACCGAGGCCGGACCAGATCCAGCCGCACATGGGCGTGTCGGGTATAGGCATAGCCCAGCGCGCAGAAGGTGACGATGGTGTGCAGGTGCCACTCGCCATCCTGAATCGCCGGCGAGTTGATCAGAAAGTGCCAGTTGCGCTCGACCACGAAGTCCCAATTGCGGATATAGCGCCGCCCGAGCGCATCGAACACGATCAGACCGGCCAAGGCCAGCATCAGCCAGGACGAATACCGGCCAAGCCAGACGGCGGGACGCTCGATCCAGTCGGCGAGGCGAAGCCCGGCGAGAGCCAGACGGTGGGATTGCGCGGCCATTTGGATCCCCTCTCCTCTCTAGAACGGCTTGGAGTCGAACAACAATTTCGGCAGGCTCACCGCCAGTCCCGGCTGCCACATCACCAGACCGACACAGGCCATCTGCAACAGCACAAATGGGATAATGCCCGTATAGATCTGCCGCATGGTCACCCCGGCCGGCGCAACGCCTTTGATATAGAACAGCGACAGCCCCATGGGCGGCGTCAGGAACGAGGTTTGCAGGGTGATGGCCACCAGAATCGCGAACCAGTAGACGACGTCAGCCTGCGCGATGTGATCGCCAAAATCCAGCGGCGCGACGATCGGGCCGAAGATCGGCAGAGCGATCAGCAGAATCTCCAGCACGTCGAAGAAAAAGCCCATCAGAAAGATCAGGCCGATCACCAGCATAAGAATGCCCCAGGCGCTCAAAGCGCCAACATTGATCAACTCCAGAATGGCTTCCTCTCCGCCCAGGACACGAAAGACATAGGCGAACGAAGTTGCGCCGATGAACAGCAGCGAGACCATGCCTATGGTCATGGAGGCCCGCGTCAGACTTTCGTGCAGGTTTGAAAGCCGCATCCTGTGGCGCAATACCGCCAGCAACAGCGCGCCCAGAACGCCGACCGCCGCCGATTCCGTTACGGTAAAAATCCCGGATAGCACAGACCCCATCACCAGCATAATCAGGATCGCCGTCGGAATGATCCCCTGCGCGACCAAAACAGCCACCGTCACCCGGGACGGCGCGGCATGCCGATGCTCGGGCGGCTGAGCCTCCAGGAATTGCGGCAGCGACAGCTTCGGCGCCGCCTTCGGGTTCAGGAAGGCATAGGTCCCAATATAGAGAACATAGAGCCCGGCCAGGCACAGTCCGGGATAAATCGCCGCCGCAAATAGGTAGCCATAGGAGATCTGCAGCATCTCGCACAGGAACACCAGCAGGATGCTGGGCGGAATCATGATGCCCAGGGTGGAGGACGCAGCGATGGTTCCCAGCGCCAGCGGTGGGTGATAGCAGGCGCGCAGCATCGGCGGCAAAGCAATCAACGTCATAACGATGACCGATGCGCCGACTACGCCGGTGATCGCGGCGAACAACACGCTCATGATGGTGACGGACAGGGCGGTCCCGCCCGGTATTCCGCGCAACAGCAACCCCAGCGCCAGCAACAGGTCCTGCGCCAGGCGCGAGCGCTCCAGCAGCACCCCCATCAGGATCAACAGCGGCACGGCCACCAATTGCAGGTTTTCCGCCAAAAACCAGACCCGCGGCGCCAGATTGAAAAACTCGACCATCGAAAACAGGTCGAACGCCATGCCGATGCAACCATAGAGGATGGCGACTCCGCCGAGGATGACGCCGATGGAATAGCCGGTGAGCATCAGGCCCAGCAGCGTCAGGAACATCAGCAGCGGAAGGATATGCTCTGCCATGCGGCCAGCCGGCCCTTACCGGACCCGGCCGCCGGTCAATGATCGCTGCGGTGCAGAATCGAATCGGACAGGCCGGTGTCATAGCGCAGGCCTTCCGGCGACAACGCAATCGAGGCCGGGAACATCGACCGCGCCAGCCCCTTGCGCTCCAGCGCTGTCCAGACCGCGCGGTTTTGCAGGCCGGTCGCGTCCTTGCTCATCACAACGGCATCGCCGCAGTGAAAGTGATTGCCATGCGGGCTGGGCAAGTGGTGGATCACCACCTCGCCGGTTGCTTCATCAGCAGATGCAAACATCGGCACCGTGGCCAGTTGCTGCAACACCGTAAGGGTCTTCAACTGCAGCGGGTTCAGTTTCAGCGGGTTCTTCTTCGGGGCCATCGTGCTCATCGTTCGCAGGATAAAGGGGGAAATGATACAGAAGCGTCGGCCATCAGCCAGACAGGTCTATCTACCACCGATGCCGCCACTTGCGAAAGCCGAACCTGATTCAGAAGGCAGGTCCACCGCCACAATCTTCACAGGCGTCTTGACTTGCACAGAGACCAACCGCCACTCTAATCCTGGAGTGAAAAACATGCGCCTTCACCAGAAAGTGGGTCGGTCGGGAAGATGTACACCTATATCATCAGACGAATGGCGTTCGGCGCACTGACCGTATTCGGCGTTTCGATCATCGTCTTTCTGATCATGCGGGTCATGCCCGGCGATCCGTTGACGGCGATATTCGGGCCGGAGGGCATGACCAAGCTGACCGAAGCCCAGCGCGCCAGCTATATGAAAGAACTCGGCCTTTCCGACCCACTGATCGTCCAATATTTTTATTGGCTGGGCGACATCGCTACCGGCCAGTTCGGCCGCTCGTTCTTTCGCGCGGAAAGCGTCGGCGAGATGGTGTTGCGGCGCGGCCCGCTGACCGCGCAGATCGCGATTCTCTCGGTCATCCTATCCTGGCTGATCGGCATCCCGGTCGCCATCGTCAGCGCACTGCGACCGAACAGCATTGCAGACAACCTCGTTCGGTTTCTTTCCATCATCAGCATCGCCATCCCCGGCTTCTGGCTGGGCATGCTGATCGTGTTGGCGCTGTTATTCTGGTTCGGCTATCGCCAGCCTTTGACGGGCGCCTCATTGCTGGATGCGCCGTGGACCACCTTCCAGATGATCATCGGCCCCGCCATCGTGTTGGGCCTTGGACAGGCCGCCTACATCGCCCGCATGGCCCGATCCACCCTGCTGGAAGTCATACGGGAAGACTATGTCCGCACTGCCCGGGCAAAGGGATTGAACAGCCGCGGTGTCATCCGGCTGCATGCGCTGCCGAATGCCTTGCTTCCGGTCATCACGCTGTCGGGCATTCTGCTTGGCTTTGTACTGGCGGGTTCGATCCCGGTTGAACGCGCGTTCGGCGTACCCGGCCTGGGCTACGCCATGTTCACCGCCGTGAACGAGCGCGACATCTTCGTGATGCAAAATCTGGTATTTCTTTATGCATTGGTGTTCGTTGCGCTGAACATCACCGTCGACATCATCATCGCCTGGCTGGACCCGAGGATCCGTTATTCATGACGAGCGTTCCCAGCAACATGGCCCAGTCTCCAAGCCGCCCGGTGCCGAAGCCGCCTTCGCTGGCCTTGCGGCTCTGGAAGGGCATCCGTGGATTCTACCGTCGCTCGCCGATGGCCGCATTTTGGGGCCTGATATCGATCGCGATCATCGTCATCGCCGTCGCCGCGCCGGCGATTGCCCCGATCGACCCGCTGAAGGCCGACTTCCTCGCCATGGGCAAGCCGCCGTCGGAAAAGCACCTTTTCGGTTCGGACCAGATCGGCCGCGACACGCTTAGCCGCACAATACACGGTAGCCGAACCTCGCTGATCGTCGCCATTTCGGCCGTTCTGCTGGGGACGACGCTGGGCTCGATCTGGGGCCTGGCCAGTGGCTTTCTC
>JAYPXD010000034.1:0-9289 GCA_038135395.1 Alphaproteobacteria bacterium
GGAACATGAACACCATGACGCTGCCGCCCAGCGCCAGCAGCCAGCCGGCGCGCATGGCCGAATAGCCTTGGACGGTTTGGGCGAACACCGGCACGACGTAGGACGAGCCGAACAGGCAAATCCCAAAGATGAACGACACGGCCATGGCGCAGGCGAAGCGTGGGTTGCGGAACAGGCTGAAGTCCAGCAACGGACGCACGGCCCGGCCTTCCCAGACAACGAAGGCGACCACTGCTACAATGCCCAGTGCGCCGCGGCCAAGCACGTCGTCCGAAAGCCACCCCAGCCGTTGTCCGCTGGTCAGAGCGCTTAACACCAGGCCTAATGCCGCGGTCAGGATGATCAGGCCGGTCCAGTCGAATTTCGGCAGCGGCGCCCGGGCGCTTTTCTGCGGCAGGAAGATCGGGCCCATGATCAGGGCCACAGCAATGAACGGCAATGGCATGGCAAAGATATAGCGCCACCCCAGCGTATCGATGGCGACGCCGCCCAACAGGGGGCCAAACACCGGCGCCAGCACGACGCCCATGCCGAAAATTCCCATGGCCGTTCCCCGCCGTTCGGGTGGGAATACCTGGAAATTCACCATCATGCAGAAGGGTTGCATGACCCCCGCAGGCACGCCCTGCAGAATGCGGCTGAGTATCAGCATGTCGATGCTGGTGGCGAATGCGCCAACCGCCGAGCCGATCAGAAATACCCCGATAATCACTAAGAACGTCAGCCGTTGGCCAAGTGCCGCCACCAGCCAGGCGTTGAGCAGCATGCCGATGACCATGGTGGCCAGATAGCCGGTGGCGACCCATTGGGCCTGGTCCTGGCCAACGCCGAAAGCCCCCATGACGCTGGGAATGGCGACATTCATACTGACGGACGATAACACCATGCCCAGCGTGCCGGCGAGGCACGCGCTGACCACCAGCCAGCGGTAGCGCGCAGCGCCATAGCGGGCGCTGAGGACGTCCATCGTCTCTGCTGTAGGGTGCGAAGCCGTATTGGCCATCCTACCCTTTGCCTTTAGCCGGCGTTATTCGCGCACATCGATTTCAACCTCCACCATCATCCCGGGGGCAAGCGGCAATTCGGCGGCTTTGCTGAGGTCCAGGTTAATTCGAACCGGGACGCGCTGCGTGATTTTGGTAAAGTTACCGGAGGGGTTCGGTGTCGGCAACAACGCAAACTTAGCGGTTGTGGCCGAGCCGATCCGGTCGATTGACCCTTTGAGATTGGCGTCTGGGAAAGCGTCGATCAAAATGTGTACCGGCTGGCCTTTTCGCAAAAGGCGAAGTTCGGTTTCTTTGATATTGGCTTCCACCCAAATGTCGTCTGGGTTGTGCATCATCATCATACGCTGGCCTTGCCGGACGTATTCGCCTGCTTCGACAAACAGGCGGTCCACGACGCCGGCAATGGGCGCGGTGATGACATGCTCTTCGATTTCGACCCGTTTTTGCTCGAGTTCCGCCCGAAGCGCGACGGCCTGATGGTCGAGCATGGCCATCTCCTGCGCCACCATATCAACCTCGCCGCGTTCTGCCTCGGTTTCGGCAATCGCACCGCGCGCGCGCTGCATCTGGGCTTCGGCTTCCGCTACGTCGCTGCGCAATCGGCCGACCGTTGCCCGGGCCTCATCCAATCTGGCGCGGCTGATCACCTTGCGTTGAAACAATTGCTCCACCCGCGCCAGGTCCTGTTGCGCCAGGGCCAGTTCCGCACGCAGCGACGCCCGTTTCGCTTCGGTGGCTAGCAGTTCTGAATTGCGAGACGAGATGCGGCTGCCGGTTTGCTGACCCATCATTTGCTGTTTGTTGGACAGTCGTTCCCGGTCGGACTCCAAAGATGCCAGGCGCGCTTGGATCGCCTGAGCTTCTAACCGCTGGATGCGGGCATCAAGCTTGGCGAGTACATCGCCTTTCATGACCCGCTGCCCTTCCATCACGGTCAACTCCAGCAATTGGCCGTCACGGCGGCTGGACAAGGTTACCAGGTCGGTGGTGATGCGCGCGTCGTACTCAAAGACGTGGGTCAGGCGCGATTTGACCTCTGTATAGCCGAAGTAAAGCGCCGTCGCGGCAATTGCTGCGATCACGAAATAGCGGACCATGCTGCGGCCAAGGCGGCCACGGCGCACAGGTTGCCTTAAGGGTTGCGGAGTTTGCGGAGGTGTTTCTGTCATTTTGGACTATCTGAAAGGCGGATATCATCCAGACGCTGCAATAGCGTCGCCAGGGTCGAGTGCAAGGCGTCGATTGCCGGTGGGGATAGGTCTTGTGTAATTTCTCGCCGCAAGCCGATTGCCAATGCTTCAGCCATTCCGAGCGCTTCCCGGCCGGCCGGCGTAATACTTACGTGTTTTACCCGGCGGTCGCCCGGCGCATCGCGGCGTTCGACCAGCCCGGCGGCTTCCAGCTGGTCCAGTTGTCGTACCAGGGTCGGGCCGGCGATGCCTGCCCGTTCGGCCAGGTCGCTCTGCGCCAACGGTCCAGCAGTTTCCGCCAAATAGGTTAGCAGCGCGAACCGCGCCTGGCTGAGGTTGCACGGCTGCAGGCGACGGTCGAGCTCGACCCGCCAAAGCCTGGCCACAACGGCAATCTGTCGTCCGATCTGAAATTGCTGCATGCCCTATTTAATAGCGCACTAATCAATAGGCCGTCAAGAAGCGCCGCGCCGGGACCGAATGGCCAATATCAAATATTGCTGGCGAAGCCGCCATCGATGGTGATGGTTTCGCCGGTGATAAAACTGGCCTGCGATGATGCCAAGAAAAGCGCGGCGCCGGCAATGTCCTCGGGCTGGCCCCACCGGCCCAGCGGCGTGCGTTGCAAGATACCCTCGTTGATCGCGCCGGATTGGGAAACCTTGGTCATCTCGGTAGCCACAAAGCCAGGCGCTATGGCGTTGACGCGGATGCCGTCGCGGGCCCAGGCGACGGCCAAGGTCTTGGTCAGCTGCACAATGGCGGCTTTCGAAGCGCCGTAGGCCGGATTGCCGCGGCTGCCGAAAAACGCGGTGACGGACGTCAGATTGACGATGCTGCCCTGACCGCCGGCCGCCAGCTTTGGCCGAAGCAGGCCGGATAGCGTCATCATCCCCGTCAGGTTGACGTCCAGCACGCGTTGAAACGATGGGCGTTCGTATTCCTGCCGCTTGTAGAGCACCATGCCGGCGTTGTTGACCAACACATCCAGTGCCGGGATTGCATCCGCTAGCGTTTGCAGGTCCGATTCGGAACCAACGTCGCTCTGGAGGAACACCATGCCGCGAAGATCGGTGTCATAGCTGGATTGCGGGCGGGTCCCGGTGGCGTGTACGGCAGCGCCGGCGTCGCGAAAGGCGCAGGCGATGGCATTGCCGATTCCGGCGGAAGCTCCGGTGACCAGCACGGTCTTTCCGGTGTAGTCAAAGCGCACCATGGTCCGCGCTCCTAGAAATTGGGGATGCTTGCAAGAAGGGCGTACTTAGCTTCTGATGCGGCCCGGTCAACTCTGTTCAACCGAAACCAAGGACCAATCCTATGGACACCGCCAAATTCGACAACACCGACCGTTTCAAAGCCGGCCTGCAAGTGCGCCGCGAAGTGCTGGGCGACGGATATGTCGGCCCTTCCATCGACCGCGCAAACCAGGACGACTTCACCCGTAAGCTGCAGCAGTTCGTGACCGAATTCGCCTGGGGCACTGTCTGGTGCAGCGACGGCTTGGACCGCAAGACCCGCTCGACCATCAACATCGCCCTGTTGGCCGCCATGGGCCGGTCGGCCGAGTTGAAGCTACACACCCGCGGCGCGATTACCAACGGCATGACCAAGGATGAAATCGCCGAGGTGTTCCTACAGGTGGCGGTGTATGCCGGCGCTCCGGCCGCGGTCGAAGCCTTCCGTGAGGCGAAGACGGTTTTCGACGACATGGGTATCTGATGCAGGCGAACGCGGCCTGAACGATACAATCGGGCTGATGCAATCAGGCTGCGGGGTTAGCGGAGCCTCGCGGCCGACTTTTTGATCGGATAGGGCATAACCTGAACGTCACGGGCGATGGGTTCGACGAGCAGGCGGCATCAGAGCCGCGTGACGGAGCGTTCGCCATGGTCTAGAACGGATCGCATGACTGATACTGCCGTTCTTTCAATTTTGGACGACCTCGTCGCCATGGCCCGCGCCGCCGGCGCGGATGCTGCCGATGCTGTTGCTGTACGGGGCGATAGCCTGTCTATTGCATGGCGCCATGGTGCGCTGGAGCATGTGGAGCGCAGCGAGGGCGAGGATATCGGCCTGCGCGTCCTGATCGGGCAGAGCCAGGCCGGCGCCTCCAGCGCCGACCGGTCGCCGGCCGCCCTGCAGGCGCTGGTGGAGCGGGTGGTGGCGATGGCGAAGGTCGCGCCCAAAGATCCGACCGCCGGCCTTGCCGATCCCGAGCAACTGGCCAGGGATTGGCCTGACCTCGACTTGTTCGACGCGTCCGAGCCGTCGGTGGATGCATTGCGGGAACAGGCCAAGGCGGCGGAAGACGCAATGCTTTCGGTCAAGGGCGTCTCCGCTAACAGCGAGGGAGCCGAGGCCTCGTGGGGCCGGTCGGCATTGGCTGTGGTCGCGAGCAACGGCTTTGCCGCGCAATACCAGCGCACCGGCTCGTCGCTCACCGCGGTGGCGCTGGCGGGCGAGGGCACGGCGATGGAGCGGCAGTACGATGCGCACCGGGCTGTGCATCGCGCCGACCTGGAGCCGGCCGACCTGATCGGTCGCCGCGCCGGCGAGCGGGCGGTCAGGGCCCTGGGGGCGCGCAAACCCAAGAGCCAGGCGGTCCCCATCGTCTTTGACCGTCGCATCGCCAGCGGCATGCTGATGACGCTCTCCAACGCGATTAATGGCCAGGCGATTGCCCGGGGCACCAGCTTTCTGAAGGACGCCATGGGTAAGGCGGTGTTCGCGCCCGGCGTGCGGGTGATCGACGACCCGCGCCGCAGCCGCGGCCTTGCCTCCGCCCCCTTCGATGGCGAGGGGTTGCCGGCCGAGCAGCTGACGTTGATCGAGGACGGCGTCCTGCAATGCTGGCTTCTCAATCTGGCGACGGCGCGGCAGTTGGAATTGCAGAGCAATGGCCGCGGCACGCGTAGCGTCGGCGCTGCGCCGGGCGTCGGCTCGACCAACCTTTATATGGAGGCCGGTGCGGCAACGCCGGAAGCAATGATTGGCGACATCCAGAATGGGTTGTTCGTTACGCAATTGATCGGCCAGGGCGTCAACATCGTCACCGGCACCTATTCCCGCGGTTGCACGGGCTTTTGGATCGAGAACGGCGAGATCGCCTATCCCGTCAGCGAAATCACGATTGCCGGGAATCTTCGGGACATGTTCCGCAACCTGCAGCCGGCCAGCGACCTGGAATTCCGCGGCGGCGTCAACGCGCCGACCCTGCGGATCGACGGCATGACCGTTGCGGGGGGCTGAGGCGAGGTGAAAGGATTTCTTGCTTCTGGCGCTGTCCAAGCCGCACTGCCATCCATCGCAGCCGGATACTTAAAGACTGCGCGGTTTTGTATGCGCATGGTGCGAGACGATTCGGAAAAGGGGAACGCAATATTGGCGCGCGGGCGTCCTGTGGTCGCTTGCTTCTGGCACGGGCGGTTATTGCCCGTCGCACTGGGCTGGCGCGGCGCCGGTGGCGATATCCTGATTTCCCGTTCGCGCGATGGCAGGTTGATCGCCAACACTGCGCGAAAGCTGGGCTATGGCGTTATCGAGGGGTCGACTGCGCGTGGCGACCGCGACCGGCGCAGCGTGCCGGCGGCGCGCGAGATCGTGTCGCGCCTGCAGGCCGGCCGCTATATCGGGATTACGCCGGACGGCCCACGCGGGCCGCGGATGCGCGCGAGTGAGGGCGCGATCCGGCTGGCGCAGATGGGTGGGGTCAACCTGGTGCCTGTGACGGCTGCGCTTGCGCCGGCAATCCGCGCTGGCTCCTGGGACCGGATGATCGTGCCATTGCCGGTTCCTTTCGCCAAAGCTGCGTTCTTGGTCGGCGACCCGATCACAGTGCCACGCTCGGCAAAGACAGATGAACGTGAGCATCTGCGCTTGTTGCTGGAGACCGAAATGAACCGCCTGACAGCGGAAGCCGACGTTTTGGTGGGCGCAACGGTGGTGCAACCTGACGCACCGGCGGCGGCGTGAGGTTCGGGGAGGCTGGGACGCATGTTGCTATCCGCCTATCGCCTTGCCACCTGGCTTGCCGGGCCGTTAATCGGCCTTTATTTGCGCAGGCGCAAGGCAAAGGGGCGCGAAGATCCGGCGCGGTTTCCCGAGCGTCTCGGCCATCCGGGCAAACCGCGGCCGGCCGGCAAGCTGCTTTGGTGCCATGCCGCCAGCGTTGGCGAGGCGGTCTCGGTCCTGCCGCTGCTGGAGCGGTTCGGGTCGGAACATGAAGGTTGGCATGTGCTGCTGACTACGGGCACCGTAACGTCCGCGCAACTGGTGGCCGAACGATCGCCAGCCGGTATTATCCACCAATTCGTACCGGTGGACCGTCCGGGCGCGGTCGAACGCTTCCTCGATCATTGGCAGCCGGATCTGGCCGTATGGGTCGAATCCGAACTGTGGCCGAACCTGATCCGCCAGACCAAAGAGCGGGGCGTGCCGATGGCGCTCGTCAATGGCCGGATGTCCGCCAAATCGGCGGAAGGCTGGCGGCGGTGGCCGCGCATGGCGCAGGCTTTGCTGGGGGCGTTCGATGTGATCCTGCCGCAAACGACAGAGGATGCGGCTCGCTTCATGCGCCTGGGTGCGCCGCGCGTCGAGGTGCGCGGCAACCTGAAAAGCGCGGCGCCGCCCTTGCCGTATGATGCGGACGAATTGCGACAATTGCAGGCGATCATTGGCAACCGGCCTTGCTGGGTGGCCGCGAGCCTGCACCCGGGCGAGGACGAGGCCGTGGCGCGGGCGCATGCATTGCTGATGGCCGAACTTCCCGACGTGTTGACGATTATTGTGCCACGGCACCCGCATCGCGGCGAGGCCTGGGCGGAAACCACGCTCGCCCATCTGAAGCCGCAGGTGCGCAGCCGTGGCGATTGGCCGGACGGACAAGTCTATATTGCCGACACTTTGGGAGAACTGGGCCTGTTCTACCGTTTGGCCCAAGTCACGTTTGTCGGCGGATCGCTGGTGGAAATCGGCGGGCACAATCCGTTGGAGCCGGCGCGGCTGGGGGCGGCGATCTTATTGGGCCCTTATGTCTTCAACTTTTCCGAGGTTAGCCAGACATTGCGCGCCGCGGGCGGCTGTTACCACGTGCAGGATGCGGAATCGCTGGCGAAAGCGGTGTGGGCGCTGTTGGACGATGCGCCGTTGCGCCGTCAGATGGTTGATGCCGCCGCGCGCGTGGCCGTTTCGGAAAGCCAGGTCCTGGGGCAGGTGCTGGCGGCGCTGGAGCCGTTGGTCGCCGTTGCGAACGCCAACGTCGTGGCAACCTCTGGGCATCATGCAAGCCCCTGAATTTTGGCAGGACCGCCGTCTGGTTGCGCGCCTGCTTGCGCCTGCCGGTTGGGTTTTCGCCGCCGGCGGGTGGTTGCGGCAGTTGCGGGCGCGTCCGGTAGTTGTGCCGGTTCCGGTGTTGTGCGTCGGCAATTTGGTGGCGGGGGGAGCCGGTAAGACGCCTACGGTGCTGGCCCTGGCTGAGATACTGCAGGCGCGGCGGCCGCATATTCTCACGCGCGGCTATCGAGGGCGCTTGGCGGGGCCGGTGCAGGTCGATGCATTCAGGCATACTATTGCCGATGTTGGCGACGAGCCGTTGCTGCTGACCCGCCGCTGGCCGACCTGGGTTTCACGCGACCGGGTGGCCGGCGCACAGGCCGCCGCGGCAGCCGGCGCCGGCGTGATCCTGATGGACGATGGCTTTCAGAACCCTGCCCTGGCCAAGACGCTGTCGGTATTGGTGGTGGATGCGGCGCAAGGGATAGGCAATGGCTATTGTATCCCGGCGGGCCCGCTGCGCGAGCCGGTCAGCCGCGGCCTGCGCAGGGCCGATGCTGTGGTCCTGATCGGCGGGGGCGAATTGCCGTTCGTCTGGAGAGGGCCTGTGTTCCGCGCGGAAGTTGCGCCGTACGACGATGCCGGGCAGTGGCGTGGCCGGCGGGTCGTCGCCTTTGCGGGTATAGGCCGTCCTGGCAAAATCTTTGCGACGCTGGACGCCTTGGGCGCCGACGTGTACGCCCGGCATGCATTTGCCGATCACCACGTCTACACCGGGCAGGAGATTGAGCGCATGACGCGGGACCTGCCGGATGGCGCCTCGCTGGTTACGACGGAAAAAGATCACGTCCGGCTGCCGCAGGAATGGCAAGGGCGTGTCGCCGCGCTGCCGGTCCGCCTGCAATTTGCCGAAGCGGAGCGGGTGAGCGGCTGGTTATCGCAACGATTGGATAGAGACGGATGAAGCGCACTTGGTTGCAGCGCTGGTTGATAGACCCATTGGAGTACGCGCTGGTTCGGCTGCTGTTTGGCGGGCTGGGGCTGCTGTCGCCGGTGCAGGCGTCGAACCTGGGCGCCTGGGCTGGGCGTACGCTGGGGCCGCGGTTGCCGGCTTCGAACCGGGCAAGGCGCAACCTGGCGCTGGTCATGCCGGAACTCGGGTCGGCCCGGCATGAGACGCTGATCCGCAACATGTGGGACAACCTCGGCCGAATTTTCGGCGAAATTCCGCACCTGGCCGCGATTGCCGAGACCGTGCCGGTGCCGGACGACCAGTTGGACGCCTTGCGCGCGGCCAAGGCCGACGGCCGGCCGATGATCTTCGTCGGCGCGCACCTCAGCAATTTCGAAGTGTTCGGCCGGGTCGCCGTCAGACACGGCTATCCATTGGCGCTGATCTATCGGCGCGCCAACAATCCGCTGGTTGACGACTACTACCGGCAATTGCGCGGCAGCGACCTGTTGTTGCTGCCCAAGGGCCTGGAAGGCTTTCGGGAGGTCCGCCGCGTCATGGCCGCCGGCGGCAATCTGGGCATTCTGATCGACCAGAAACTGAACGAGGGTGTTTCGGCACCGTTTTTTGGCCGGCCGGCGATGACCACCTCTGCACCGGCCCAGATGGCGATGCGGTTTCGGGCGCCCATAATTTTTGGCCACGTGGAGCGGTTGGGGCCTGCAAAATACCGCATGTTCGCACGGGTGATACCGCCGATCGAACTGGCCGAGACCTCGACCAAAAGCCGGCGCGAGGCGGAACTGGCGATGACGGCCCACTTGAACGAGGTGGTTGAGGCGCAAATCCGCGAACAACCGGACGATTGG
>JAYPXD010000034.1:9299-13711 GCA_038135395.1 Alphaproteobacteria bacterium
CTGCATCGCCGTTGGCCCGACTCGAAAGGCCCATGGCCGGACCCGAACCTGCAACGGCGCGCCGGCGCTAGCGGTGCGGGTCGATCAACACCTTGATCTCGGACGGGCGGCTGGTGAGGCGGTCGAAGGCGCCGCCGGTCTCGGCCAGGGGCAAGTGGCTAGTGATCAGGCGGCGAATGCGCTCCGGATTTGCTGCGATGGCGGCCAGCGCCTGCTCGAATTCTTCCGGGCGGTAGGCGAAGCTGAACTCCAGCGTCAGTTCGGTGACGATGGCTTCGCGCGGGGTCAGTTTGTCCTCGTGGGCGCAGACGCCGACGGTGATGACGTGGCTGTGCTGCGGCGCGTTCTTGACGATCTGGTCCAGCAGGCCAGGCACGCCGACGCAATCGAAGATATTCGCGCCGGGCGGCAATCCCCGGAACTCCCGCTCCAACAATGGCGATGAGGGGCGGGCGGTGAAGCCCAGGTCCTGCCAACGGCTGAATGGCGAGGTTTCCGCCGGGTTCAGGACGATGTCCGCCCCCAGCGCTTCAGCCGCCGCCCGGCGTTCGGCGGAAAAATCGGCGGCCAGGATCGGGCCGCGGCCCTGGCCCAGCAGGGCAAAAATCACCGCCAGCCCGACAGGACCGCAGCCGATCACCACGTTCGGTCCGCGGTTGCGGGTCGCCAGGTTGGCCGCGTGCAGACCGACCGCCAACGGCTCGGTCAGCGCCGCCAGGTCGTCCGGCACCGCGTCGGGAATGGCGAAGGCGCGCGCCGCATCGACCAGACTGAGCGTTGCCAGGCCGCCGGAATAGGTCGGCGAAAGGCCAATCACCTCGAACCCGTTCGGCGCATGGCGGCTATGGGTAAAGGGCAGGGGAGCCAGCCGGTCGCCCGGCTTGAAGCGGGTTTCTGTGCCGGGCCCGATATCCAGCAGGCGCGCCGAGAATTCATGTCCGGGCACGATGCGGGGCAGGGGTTGGCGTTGGTCTGCCGGCAGGGCTGCCTCGGCGCTGACGGCGCGTTCCCGATAATGCAGGTCAGATCCGCAGATGCCGGTCGCCAGCGGCTCCACCAACAGCCAGCCAGCGCGGGGAGAGGGATCGGGGAGGGTTTGCACCGTAATAGTGCTGCCTTGCAAAACGGCGGCCCGCATATCGTAAGCTCCTTTCAAGGCGGAGGCAGTAGTTACCGCCGCGCCAGTTGGTATCCGACCGTTTCCCGGTCCCAGGTTTCTGGCGTGACGCCGGCGTCGCGCAGGTCGCCCTTGCGCAGCTTGCCGCTGGCGGTCTTGTCCAGCGCGTCGATGAACTGGACGAAGCGCGGCACGGCAAAGCGCGGCATGCGCTCGGCGCAATAGTCGAGCAGAGCGACCTCGTCCACCTGTGCGGCGCCGGGTTCCGGCACGATGACGGCCATCACCTCCTCCTCGCCGCCGGCCCCCTCCACCTTGACGCCGACGACGGCGCTTTCGGCGACCTGCGGGTGGCCGTTCAGCACCTGCTCCACCTCGAAGGCGCTGATGTTCTCGCCGCGGCGGCGGATGCAGTCCTTGATGCGGTCGATATAGTGGAAGCGGCCTTTCTCATCCATGCGGCAGGCGTCGCCGGTGTGGAACCAGAGATTGCGCCAGGCTTCCACCGTGCGTTCCGGCATTTTGTAGTAGCCAGCGGAGAAGACGCCGGGAATTTTCGGCCGGATCAAGAGTTCACCGACAGTGCCGACCGGCAATGGATTATCGTTTTCCGGGTTGGCGATGCGCAGTTCGTAATAGTCGCTCTGCGGATACCCGGCGCAGCCGCCAATGACGGGCTCCGGATCGTCCCGGTCGCCCCAGAGCGGCATGCCGCATTCGGTCATGCCGAAGCCCTGCAGGAAGCGCACGGCGAACCGATCCTCGAACGCCTGGCCCCATTCCTTTGAGATCGGGACAGCCATCACCAGGCGCAGCCGGTGGTCCCGGTCGCGGTCGGAGGGGGTGGTATTGAACACGAACTCCGGCATGACGCCCAGCAGGTTGGTGATCGTGGCGGCGCAGGCGATGCACTCGTCCAGCCAGCGGTTCGGGCTGAACCGCTCGACCAGATGTACCCGCGCGCCGGCCAGATGCGCGGCAGTGGTCTGGATGAACAGACCGTTCACATGGAACAGCGGCATGGAGACGTAATAGACGTCCTCCGCCGTCAGCCCGGTCGCGCCGTTCGAGCCGACGCCGAAATAATAGCAATGCCCGTGCGGCAGCAGCACACCCTTAGCCGGGCCGGTGGTGCCGCTGGTGTACATGATGCCGGCGATGGTGTCCTTGGCGGGCGTGAAGTCTGGTCGCGCCTGGCTCTCGCCGGACGCCTCGAACGCCTCCCAGCGGACAGCGTCGGCTTGCAGGAGTGCGGGCGGCAACTGATCCGGCAGGTCGCCGGCGACCACGACGAGATGTGCTGGCTCGGCTCCGCCGGCATCCACACCGTCGAAGGCGCCCAGCAGCCCAGCCTCGCAGATCACGATTTTCGGCTCGCTGTTGCGCAACTGGTGTTGCAGGAAGGCGCCGCGCAACTCGGTGTTGATGGGCACAAAGATTGCACCGCACTTCATAATGCCGAGCATCGCCACCAGGAATTCCGCCCGGTTCTTTACCAGCATCATCACCCGGTCGCCCTCGCCGACGCCGCGGGCAGCCAGTGCCGCCGCCGCGGCGTCCGAGCGGCGGTCGAAAGCGGCGTAGGTCAGGGGCGGCGCGCCGGAGCCGAATGTCATCCATATGTCATCGCCCCGCGTGGCGGCTTGCTCGCGCACCTGATGCACCAGGGTCCAATTGCTGTAGTCGGTCATGTTATGAAGGCTCGCACGAGGCTCTTGAGGTTTGCTATGCTGCGAAGCCTAGCGTCCGCACTGCAGCGGGCAAGATCGAATGCGCAAGGGACGATGGATCGGCATGTACAAGAACATTTTTGACCTTACAGGCAAGATTGCGCTGGTGACAGGCGGCAGCCGCGGCCTGGGCCGTGAGATGGTGCGGGCATTCGCCGAAGCCGGAGCCGACGTGATGATCGCCAGCCGCAAAATCGCCCAATGTGAAGAACTGGCGGCGGAGATCCGGGAACAAACCGGACGTCGCGCCTTCCCCTATGCCTGCAATGTCGGCGACTGGCGGCAGGTGGAGGCGATGGTAGAGGCGGCTTACGCGCATTTCGGCCGGTTGGATGTGCTGGTCAACAATGCCGGCCTCTCGCCGCTCTATCCCTCGCTGGATGATGTCAGCGAGGCGCTGTTCGATAAAGTGTTCGACGTTAACCTGAAGGGGCCGTTTCGGGCGGCTGCCATGGTCGGCAAGCGCATGGCGGCGGGCGATGGCGGCAGCATCATCAATGTCGCCTCGTCGGCGGCGTTCAATCCGAACAAGACCACCGCTCCCTACGGCGCTGCCAAATGGGCGCTGACGCACATGACCACGACCTTCGCCATGGAATACGGTCCGAAGGTGCGGGTGAACTGCATCTCGCCAGGGCCGTTCGACACGGATATCTCCGCCGGCTGGATCCACTCAGAAGCATTCGCCCAGCGGGCCGAGGCCCATATTGCGTTGAAGCGCGGAGGCCAGGCGGGCGAGATTGTCGGGGCGGCGCTGTATTTCGCTTCCGATGCGTCCAGTTTTACCACCGGTACGACGCTGCGGGTCGATGGCGGCACCTACGGCTGACCTATCGCCGCCATTGCGCGGCAGGGGGAATCTCCTCTATGCATAAACCGTAGTCGAGGACCTTGCGGGAGACGCCGATGGATTCCCCCCTGATTGGGCGGCCCACCGACGATAACCAGCCGGCTCCGCCCCCAGGCGAGGGCCGGGTCATGGCGGTGCTTGGCCCGACCAATACCGGCAAGACCTATCTGGCGGTCGAGCGCATGCTGGGCCACCAAAAAGGCATGATCGGCTTTCCGTTGCGCCTTCTGGCGCGCGAGAATTACGACAAAATCGTCAAGTTGAAAGGCGCGAACCAGGTGGCTCTGATCACCGGCGAGGAGAAAATCATCCCGCCGCGGCCGCGCTATTTCGTCTGCACCGTCGAAAGCATGCCGCTGGACCTGCCGGTCGATTTCCTCGCCATCGATGAAATCCAGATGGCGGCGGATTCTGAGCGCGGTCATATCTTCACCGAACGCCTGCTCTATGCGCGCGGTAGCGCTGAGACCATGTTCCTCGGCTCGGAGACGGCGCGTTGGCTGATCCGCAAACTGGTGCCGCACTGCGAGTTCATCACCCGGCCACGGTTTTCCACATTGGCCTATGCAGGGCACCGCAAGGTGACCCGCCTGCCGCCCCGTTCGGCCATCGTCGCGTTTTCGGCGGCGGAGGTGTACCGGCTGGCGGAACTGGTGCGGCGCCAGCGCGGCGGCACGGCGGTGGTGCTGGGCGCGCTCAGCCCGCGGGCGCGGAA
>JAYPXD010000034.1:13721-20116 GCA_038135395.1 Alphaproteobacteria bacterium
GGTAGGGATGTACCAGGCTGGGGAGGTGGATTATTTGGTGGCGACGGACGCCATCGGCATGGGGCTGAACATGGACGTCCACCATGTCGCCTTTTCGGCGCTTAGTAAATACGACGGCAACCGCATGCGCGACCTGCTGCCGGCCGAAACCGGCCAGATCGCCGGCCGCGCCGGGCGGCACATGACCGACGGCACTTTCGGCACCACCGCCGGGTTGGAAGGCATGGGCGACGAAGTGGTGCTGCGGGTCGAAAATCACGATTTCGAGACGTTGCGTACCCTGATGTGGCGCAGCATCGACCTGGATTTCCGGTCGATTAAAAGCCTGTTGACCTCGCTGGAGGCCAAGCCGCCATACCCGTTCCTGCGCCGCGCCCGCCGCGCCGATGACCAGCGCACGCTTGAATCGCTGGCGGAGATGTCCGAGGTGGTCGAGCGCGCAACTGGCAAGACCGCCGTGCAATTGCTGTGGGATGTCTGCCAGGTGCCGGATTTTTCCAAGACGCTGACCGATTCGCACACGCGGCTCTTGGGGCGGATTTATCGCTTTCGCTCTCAGGGCGAGGGCCGCCTGCCGACCGATTGGGTGGCCGGCCACATCAAGCGGCTGGACCGGACCGAGGGCGATATCGACACGCTGATGGCGCGCATCGCTGGTACCCGCACCTGGACCTATATCAGCCACCGGACCGGTTGGCTCGATGACCCGGTGCATTGGCAGGAACAGGCTCTGGCGATCGAGGACAAGCTGTCGGACGCGCTGCACGATCGGCTGACCCAACGCTTTGTCGACCGGCGGACGGCAGTGCTGGTCCGCCGCCTGGCCGATGGCGACGAGCTGATTGGCGGCGTTAATGCAGAGGGAGAAGTCGTTGTTGAGGGAGAAGTCGTCGGCACGCTCCGCGGCTTTCGTTTCACCGCGGACACGGCTGATCGCGGCGAGGATGGCCGGGCGTTGCTGAATGCCGCCAACAGGGTGCTGCGTCAGGAAATCGATGGCCGCGTCGGCTTGGTCACGCAGGCCAAGCATAAAGACTTCCGGTTGGCAGAGGATGGCCGCATCACCTGGGATGGCGAGCCGCTGGGCGTGCTGGTCAAAGGGTCGGACTGGCTAAAACCGCGGCTGGAGCCGTTGGGCAGCGCATTGCTCGATAGCCGGCACCGTCAGGCCTTGCGCGGGCGGATGCAGGAGTGGCTGGACCGGGAGGTCAGCCGGCGCGTCGGCGTGCTGGCGGAACTGCGGTCCCTGGAAGGCTCCCCAGCGCTCCGCGGCATCGGTTACCGGCTGGCGGAGATGGCGGGAGTAATGCCGCGGCGGGCCTTGCAAGAGCAATTGGCGGTGCTGACCAAGGCTGAGCGCAAGCAGATTAGCGCCCTCGCCGTGCGCAACGGAAGGGAAAGCCTCAAAGTGCACCAATTAGTGAGCGGCGGTGCTCACCGGTGGCGCATGACGCTTTGGTGTCTGTTCGGGGGTACAACAGCGCCAGAACTGACGCGCGATCCGGTGGTCGCCACGGACAAGGCGGTGGACGCCGACTGGTATCGGCTGTTCGGCTACACCGTCATCGGGCCGCGGGCCATCCGGCTGGATCGGTGGGAGGCTTTCGCCGCCGCTGCCTTCAAGGCGCTGGAGGCCGGCCCGCTTGTCGCGAGCGCGGAATTGGCCCGCGCCGCTGGGGTGGACGACGACGCGCTGCCTTATCTGTTCCGCCGCCTGCATCTGGCGCCGACCGGTCAGACCACGGAGGCCGGCGACAAGATTTATGGCCGTAAGGGACGCGGGGCACGACGATCGGACAAAGCCCAACCGCATCGTAGGCGGTCTGGCAAGGTACCTGGGCAGGCTGACAGGCCTGATCGCGGTCATCCGGATTCTCCATTTGCAGGCTTGCGCGCGGCGTTGGACTTGGTGGACGCCGGCTGATGTCGACTGAGCCGCCTCCCCGATTGCGCATCGATCGATGGCTGGTACACGCCAGGTTCTGCAAAACACGTACGGTGGCGACGGAGTTGGTTACCAAAGGCCGGGTACGGGTCAATCGCGAGCCCGTACGCAAGGTCAGCTATGAAGTGAAGCCGGGTGACATTCTGACAATCCCGCGTGGGCACAACATCGCAGTTGTGCGGGTGTTGGCGCTTGGCGAACGCCGCGGCCCTGCGACAGAAGCGCGGCTTTTGTACGAGGAACTGGTACCCTCCGATTGATTTTGGCACAAAAGCCGGTGAAATATCGACACTTCTCGATCAAAAAGCCCTCGTAGCCAGCGGTCTGGGCGCATCTGGAGCTATCGCATGACCTATATTGTGAATGAAGACTGCATAAAGTGTAAGCACATGGACTGTGTGGAAGTGTGCCCGGTTGACTGTTTCTATGTTGGCGCAAACATGCTGGTCATTCATCCGGACGAATGTATCGATTGCGGCGTTTGCGAACCGGAATGCCCGGTGGATGCAATTAAGCCGGATACAGAGCCGGGGGCGGAGGATTGGGTCGAATTTAACCGCCAATATGCGGAAGAATGGCCGAATATCACCCGCAAGGGCGAGGCGCCGGCAGATGCCAAGGATTGGGAAGGGGTTCCCGACAAGTTTAAAAACCACTTCGACCCGGCCCCAGGTAATCCATAGTTCAATACAATGGGGCGGTGATGCTTACCGATTCAAGTGTGGGAATTGGCGCCGAGTTATGCTATATTGCATTTGTATGACGGATAGATGCTGCCGTTTCGGGCAACGTCTGCCTCTTTCGTTACTCTGTTGCGATCGGGGACCAAATCGAGATTGACTTCCGGCTATGCCAACTTAGCGGTTGAGAGGCTTTGCGTTTATACACGTGAGGTTTCGCGCCTGAGGGTTGGCTTGTCTGCTGGGACGGATGCGTTCCGCGGCTGAGGTCGAGGGCGGCGGTCTTGATGGGTTTTTGTTTGCGGCACCAACAAGGCGCTGTTTAGCGGCAAAGGTCAAACATATGGCAAAGCAATCGAAGTTCGAGCCCGGCGATTATGTTGTGTATCCGGCCCATGGATTGGGGTTGGTCACGGCGATCGAAACCCGGAGCGTAGCAGGGTTCGATCTAGAAATGCTGGTGATTGAGTTTGAAAAAGAAAAAATGACCCTAAGAATTCCGCTGGGCAAAGTTGGCGCCGCGGGATTGCGCAGCCTATCCTCGAAAAAGGACATGGCTGATGCTCTGAAGACGCTTAAGGGTAAAGTGCGGGTTAAACGCACGATGTGGAGCCGACGCGCCCAGGAATACGAGGCCAAGATCAACTCTGGTAGCATCGTCCAGGTAGCGGAGGTTGTGCGCGACCTTTACCGCAATGCCGAACAGCCGGATCAATCTTACAGTGAGCGCCAAATTTATCAGGCAGCCTTGGAGCGCCTGATGCGGGAACTGGCGGCAGTCGATCGTACGGATGAGGATACGGCGCAAGCCAAGCTCGAAAGCATTCTGAGTGCGGCTTCCTGTGCTGCAAAGGCGGCCGCGGCCGATCCTGCGAGTGGCGATAGCGAATCCGATATGGACGATCAGGACGAAGCAACGGAAGAAGCCGCATAGCGCGGCTTCACCGTCGGTGGGCGGGGATCAGCTGGATTTATAAGCGCTTCCCTGTAATTGGTTCTTTGCCTGCAATGCGCGCACCGCGGTCACCATAAATGCACAGGTTGGTGTCGGCACACCGACCCTCTGGCCTTCCGCTACGACGCCGCCGTGGATCGTATCGATTTCTGAGCGCCGACCTGCAAGGACATCCTGATACATGCTCGGCCGGGCCTTCGGCATCTTGGCAATAAAGTCGCTGACCCATTGGACGGGATCGTCGTAAAGCAGCTTGATGCCTTTGGCAGCCGCGACGGCCGATGTCTCAAGCACGCAGGCTTTGGATAACTCCCACGCCGGGGCGTTCGCTCTCACCTCGCCGGTGACCAGGCCGAACAGCGAGCATGTGGCGCTGACAGCGATATTGGCGTTCAGTTTGCTCCAGACGACGGGCCAGATATCTTCGAAGACCTCGCAATGGAACCCGGATGTGGTCCAGACGCTGCGAACCCTTTCCAGGCGCTGGGTCAGGCCGCCTGCGGCTTCGGCGATATTGATGGCCGACATGCCATTGTGATGCGCGTGGCCGGGTCCGATCATGCTGGCGCCGAACCCACCGGCGATTCCGGCGAGTACTCCGCCCTCATGTCCCTTTAAAAGCGCCTGAATTTTCTCGACATTGCCAAGGCCGTTTTGTAACGACAGCACGGCTGTTGCAGCGCCAATCATGCCGCGCGCGGCGGCCACGGCGGCATCTGTGTCATGGCCTTTCGTTGCGACGATCACCAGGTCGCAGGCCCCGGCGGCGGCGGCATCGGAGGTCGCGTTTACCGCAACGGTCCGGTCGCCGGATGCGCCTTCAACCCGCAGGCCGTGGGTGCGCATGGCATCGACATGGTCCTGCCATTTGTCGAACATCCAGACTTCGTGGCCTGAATCGGCCATCAATGCGCCATAGACCGAGCCCATTGCGCCGGCTCCGACTATTCCAACTTTCATTCTGGTTTGCGTCCTCCGGAGTGCGAAAGTCCGGAGATTGGCGGAGCCGTTGCGTGGTGGCCAGCAGAAATTGCATGGGCTGCAGTCTGGTCAGGGCCAGGCCACGGGATTCTGCGGCCCGGTTTGGTAAGCGTCCAGCCAAAACCAGGGTCGATGTCGGTCGGATATGGTGCATCGCAAAAAGGACCAGTCACTCTAGCGGTCTACTCCAGCCAGTTCGGATCGACGATCCCGCGCCGAACATCCTGCTGCAAATGCTGCTGCGCGGCGCCAATGGCGTTGGTTACACCAACTATCCGGATAATGTGGTCCGGCACTTCGTTGCTCAGGCGGCACGGGGCGGCGTTGACCTCTTCTGCGTATTCGATTGCCTGAACTGGGTAGAGAACAAGCGCCTGGCCATCGATGCCGTCCGCAACGAGGGCGGGGTCTGCAAGGCGGCGCTTTGCTATACTGGCGATATCGTGTCGTCCGCGCGGCAGAACTATCGTCCTATCTGATGTATCCAAAGGTCTTTGTCGATTTCGCGCATGCGCAGATGATAACCTTTTGTCAATCGAAGCGATGAAAATGGAAAGTGTGCTGCATGCTGACCGCGGTGGGAAGGTTACCGAGGTCTTGGCGAAACCAGGCGATCAGATTGATGCTAAGGACTTGCTTTTCGTGATCGAGTACAGTGCCGATTGAGGCACCACATCAGGCGTCGAGCCATTGGCGGAAAGGGTGATGGCTTGCCCGCAGCATCTGCGCGCCCTATTGCTTCACCCGGAATTGTTAAGGAATTGCCGCTCATGCCAGTGTCTTCGGTTACACCGGTTATCCGACCTTCCGGCGGCGCGCTTGGCGCAGACGTCGAGGGCATCGACCTTTCTCAGCCGATTGATGACGCAGCCATCACGGTCATTCGCAATGCATGGCTGGACCATTTGGTCATTCGTTTTCGCCATCAGTCGTTGAAGCTGGAGGATCTGGAGAGGTTCAGCGGCTATTTCGGGCGGCTCGACCGGGCGCCGATTACACCGTGGACGGGTCTGCCGCATCTGCCGTCGCATCCCTTTGTGGCGGTCATGTCGAACATTGAGGAAAATGGGCGTCCCATCGGCTCGCTCGGCCATGGCGAAGCGATCTGGCATACCGATATGAGCTACAAGGACGAGACGCCGACGGCTTCGATCCTTTATGCCGTTGAGATTCCGCCGGTCGGCGGCAACACCAATTTTGCCAACATGGCCCTGGCCTACGAACGGTTGCCGCAAGACCTGCGACGGCGCGTCGACGCCGGGCTGATGTGCAAACACGATGCATCGACCAATAGCGCCGGCCAACGCCGCGCCGGGTTCGAAGGCATCGACGACCCGCGGGAACTGCCGGGAGCGGTGCATCCGGTCGTGCGCACCCATCCCGAAACCGGGCGAAAGTGCTTGTTCCTGGGCCGCAGGCGGAATGCCTATCTGATGGGATTGCCGCTCGAAGAAAGCGAAGCCCTGCTTGACGCCTTGTGGGATGCCGCCGTTGTGCCCGGGGCGATATGGAATCAGGTCTGGCGCGTCGGCGATGTGCTTATGTGGGATAACCGCGCGGTGATCCATCACCGGGACGCATTTCAGGCTTCCGACCGCAGGTTGCTGTACAGGACACAACTCCAGGGCGACCGGCCCTATTAACGACATACTGCCCCTGCAGAGTGTGTGGGGGGGGCGGAACTTTCAGACAGACAGAGGTCAATTTCATGCCAGGTAGACTACTGCGCACGCTGCTTCGCCGCCTCCCTGGATGGTCGGGCGTGGCCTCCGTAATTGCAGTCATGCTGTACGCAGCGGCTGGAGCCGCTGTTGCCGCACCAGGTGCGGGTGGG
>JAYPXD010000035.1:0-2193 GCA_038135395.1 Alphaproteobacteria bacterium
CGACAGCGAAACCGGCAGCTTTTTCTTCGGCGTCGAAGGCTCGGCCGACAAGGTTCTTGTCGACGGTGCGAATGTCTATTTCGGCACCACCGCACGTCTGGGCGCCAAGACCGGCAAGAGCGGCAAGCTTTTCGCGACCGCTGGCTACAGCTTCGGTGAAGGCGAAGACGTGCCGCACCTCGGCGGCGGCACCCAGCAAAAGATCAACGACTAGGTCTATCTTAAGGCCGAATACCGGCATTTCTTCAGCGAATTCGTTGACTTGAACACCGCCGCAGTCGGCCTTGGCGTGACCTTCTGATCGCGTCGGAAACGAAACGGGAAGGGCGGTCCGGATGGGCCGCCCTTTTCGATTCAGGCGCTGGTGGCCGCTTCGCAGAAGGCGCGAGTCAACTCCGCATCCTTGACGCCAGGGGCGCTTTCCACGCCCGATGACGTATCGACCAGCGGAGCGCCGGTCTCCCTGATAGCTTGGGCGACATTGGCAGGGCTAAGCCCGCCAGCAAGGCCCCAGTCGATTACATGCCTGTGCCCTTGCAGCAGGCCCCAGGCAAAGGTCTCCCCTGTGCCGCCGGGCATGGCCTTTGCGGGCGAATCGAACAGCAGGCGGTCAACCTTGCCGATGAAATCGGTGCTACGCTCCAACGTGCCGGCGTCTCGCATGCCGAGCGCCTTCCACACCTCGACCCCGGCCTTCTCGCGAACGAGCGCACACCATTCGGGGGTTTCGCCACCGTGGAACTGGACGATATCCGGCTTTACCGTACCGATTGCTCGCGCGGTTAGCTCAGGTTCCGCATTGACCAGCAGCAGCACTGCCTTAGCGCGACCAGCGGCATGCGCGCGCAAAGCAGCAGCCTGTTCGAGCGAAACATGGCGCGGGCTCGGTTCATAATGGACGAGGCCAAAATGCGTAGCGCCGGCAGCGATAGCGGCATCCACTGTCCCGGGCGTCGACAGCCCGCAAATCTTGATCTGCACGCTCATTGCTGGACTAGAGCGTCGCCTCGATCGCGCGGGCAGCAGTGAGCGGATCGTCTGCGCGGCTGATCGGTCGGCCGATCACCAGTACGCTGGCGCCGTCGTCGCGCGCCTGGCGCGGGGTGACGACGCGCTTCTGGTCGCCAGTGGCCTTGCCGCCGGGGCGCAGGCCGGGAACCACGAAGAAGCCGTCCTTCCACTGCTTGTGGACCGCCTTTACTTCGTGGCCCGAGCATACGATTCCGTCGAGCCCGGCGTCGTGCGCGAGTTCGGCAAGGCGCATCACCTGGTCATGCGCGCTGCCGCCGATGCCGGTGCGGACCATGTCGCGCTCGTCGAGGCTGGTGAGCATGGTGACGGCCACGACCTTGCACCCGTCGGCCGCGGCGGCCTTTGCGTCCTCCATCATGGCGCGCCCGCCGCTGGCGTGGATCGTGACGATCGCAGGTTCGAGCACATGGATCGCCTGCATGGCACCAGCCACGGTATTGGGGATGTCATGCAGCTTCAGGTCGAGGAAGATGGGCAGGCCCATATGAGCGATCTCGTGGACCCCGGGATGGCCATGCGCGCAAAAAAATTCGAGCCCAAGCTTGACCCCGCCGATATGCGATTTGACCTTGTTCAGCAGCGCCTTGGCTGCGTCGATCTTCGGTACATCGAGCGCGAGGTATACGGGCTGACCAGCCCGCTGATCACCACGGCCGACGGCGCCAAGATGGGCAAAACTGCGGCTGGCGCCATCTGGCTGAACGAAGACAGGCTTAGCGTCTACGACTACTGGCAGTTCTGGCGCAACACGCTGGATGCCGATGTCGGGCGCTTCCTGAAGCTGTTCACCGTCATGCCGATGGACGAAATTGCCAAGCTGGAGGCCTTGCAGGGCGCCGAGGTGAATGAGGCGAAGAAGGTGCTGGCGACAGAAGCTACTGCCCTGTTGCATGGGAGGGCCAAGGCCGAGGATGCTGCGGAGACAGCGCGCAAGGCCTTCGAGGAAGGAGCGCAAGCGGAAGGACTGCCGACCGTTGAGGTCGCGGCAGACGAATTGGCGGCAGGCGTTCCGGCATTCGACCTGTTCAAGAGAGCCGGCCTGGCTGCCAGCAATGGTGAAGCCCGCAGGCTCGTTCGTGGCGGCGGCGCGCGCCTGAACGACATAGCGATTTCAGACGAGAACCAAGTGATCGGCATGGGAGACCTGACGCAGGCAGGCAC
>JAYPXD010000035.1:2203-7203 GCA_038135395.1 Alphaproteobacteria bacterium
GTGCTGGTCAAAGCCTGCTGATCCATGTCGGTTGGTGATTGCCATGCGACGCAGAGCCTACTAGCCTGATCACGTAATCAACCCGGGCAGTATGAAATATCTGACTGCCCAACACAGACAATGGAGGATCGTCCTTTGGAACGCCGCAATTTTCTGAAAGGCGCCGCACTAGCGGGCGCCGCAGCTGCAGCCAGCACTGCACTGGCCGCTCCCGCCATCGCGCAGAACAAGCGCGAGCTGAAAATGGTCATGGCCTGGCCGAAAAACTCACCCGGCGCCGGCACCTCCGGCCAGCGCGTTGCTGACCGCATCACCCAGTTGAGCGGCGGTGCGTTAACAGTCAAGGTTTATGGCGCGGGCGAATTGGTGCCAGCCTTCCAGTCGTTCGATGCCGTTTCCGCAGGCGACGCCGACATGTACCACGCCGCCGAGTATTATTTCCAAGGCAAGGCGAAAGGCTATAACTTCCTCACCGCGGTGCCATTCGGCATGACCGGCATCGAAACGCACGCCTGGATTCGCTATGGCGGCGGTCAGGAACTGTGGGATGAACTGTCCGCAGGCTTCAACATCAAAGGCTTTCCGTCCCATACCACTGGCACCCAGATGGGCGGCTGGTTCCGGAAGGAAATCAACACTGTCGATGACTTCAAGGGCCTGAAAATGCGCATGCCGGGCCTGGGCGGCGAGGTGCTGCGCGCGCTGGGCGCGACGCCGCTGAACCTGCCGATCGGCGAAATCTACCCATCGCTGCAGTCCGGCGCCATCGACGCGACCGAGTGGGTCGGCCCGTGGCAGGATCTGGCCTTCGGCTTCTACAAGATCTGCAAGAACTACTATGGTCCGGGCTTCCACGAGCCGGGTACGGTAGCCTCATTCGGCATCAACAAGAAGCTTTATGACAGCCTGCCGAAGGATCAGCAGGAGCTGATTTCGGTTGTGATCAAGGCGGAAGCGCAGGATCAATCGTCAGAGTTCAACGCGCTGAACCAGTCTTCGCTGGATACGCTCGTGAACAAACACGGCGTTAAGGTTCGGGCATTCCCCGAAGAGTTGATGATGAAGGCGAAAGCTGCAGCTGCCGATGTGGTTGCGTCCATGGCGGCGACCGACGCCATGACCAAGCGTATTGCCGACAGCTATGAGGCCTTCCTCAAGCAATCCGTCGAGTACGCACCACGCGCCGAGCTTGGCTATATGAACTTCCGCGCAAAGAACGGTTGAGCGCCAAGGGTGCAACAACTCAAGGGCCAGGGCGCGCATACAGGCGTCCTGGCAACGTGGTACAGCTTGCACCAAGTGAAGCCCGGTCTGTTTCGGACCGGGCTTTATCTTTATCTGCCGATGGCCTTTCGGGCCGCAGCAATGGTTCTTACCCCTAATCCTAAGTCACAGACCCCATAATTTCGGCAAATTCCCTCGCTCAGGCAGGTCCAGAAGCAAGCGCAGGGGGATTGGTGCAAAACCTATAACTTAGAATGCCTTACCGGATGCATGGGACGGCTATGCGATGTTTTTTGTCGAGCCCTACTCTAAACCCCAGTCATGAAAAGCGGGATTCAAACGCCAGGCCAATAGCGACCGAGGCGGTCCACGTCTTACTACCGGCAATTGCGGGAACGAATCCCCGATCTCGCATTTACGGCCAGATCAAAAGGAGACGGTTTTGACCTTTCTACGTACCTCGGTTTCATCTCTTGCCCTCGCGGCCATCCTTGCAACTGGTATGTTGACTATTCAATCGCTGGCAGGCTCTCATGGCCTCATCTCGCCGGCATGGGCTGATAGCGACGGCTCCGGTGGCGACAGCGACGGCTCCGGTGGCGACAGCGATGGCTCCGGTGGCGACAGCGACGGCTCCGGTGGCGACAGCGACGGCTCCGCTACCGACAGCGACACCCACGATGCCTTCGGCGCAGAAACGTCAGAGACTGATCACTAGTAAAAGTCGCCAATCCTACCTACTGCATTCCAGCTAACCTGGGCTGCGGTAGCCGGGCGGGGTGATCCTCCGGCAATGGCGCAATGCCCTATCGGAGCATGATAGATAGGCATTGTATTTCACTTCTGCTCTAGTCACTGTTACTCTAGCTGTCAGGGCTTGATTGCCCTAACAACTAGCCGTGCCATGCCCCGCCGCAAGCGGATTGGTATCATTCTTCCCTGGTGGTTGCGTAGACGTCGCTGGGGCTTGCCTCAGATGTTGGATTGTTATGCTCACGTCCTTCGTTCGCACTATCGATTTGCTCAACGAGCGCCTGGGAAGGCTGATATCCTGGCTAGCGCTTTTTATGGTGCTGACCCAGTTCAGGAGAGCATCATTTACATGCATGCCACCGTCTTTCTCGCGGCAGCAGGGTATGCGCTGGTGCATGATGGCCATGTCCGGGTCGATATTTTTTATGGCGGGATGAGCGACCGCGGGAAAGCGATTGTCGATTTTATCGGCGGGGTGGTCTTCCTGCTCCCGATGTGCGCCATGATCACATGGGCCTCATTCGGCTTTGTATCGCGCGCCTGGAATATCATGGAGGGCTCGCCGGAAGGCGACAACGGCATTCCCGGAATTTACATTCTCAAGTCCATGATCATCGTGTTCTGCGCCCTAGTGGCGTTACAAGGATTGGTAATGATGGCACGGTCTGCCCTGGTGCTCAGCGGCTCTGAACAACCGCCACGACCGAAAGCCGATGTGCAGGGAGAAGGCGTATGACTCTGGCTGAAGTCCTTTCCCTGCTGTTATTCGGGGGCATCTGCGTCGGACTGATGGCCGGCTTTCCGGTGGCCTTCACACTCGGTGGCGTATCACTGATATTCGGGCTGCTGGCGAATGCCTTGGGCGTCTTCGACCTGTCGTTCTTTGGCTTCATCCCAAACCGCATTTTCGGCATCATGACCAACGAGGTGCTGCTGGCGGTACCGCTGTTCGTGTTCATGGGCGTGATGCTGGAGCGTTCCAAGGTTGCGGACGATCTGCTCAACACCATGGGCGGTTTGTTTGGCTCCATGCGCGGGGGCCTGGGTATTTCCGTCTGCGTCGTCGGCGCCCTGCTGGCGGCGTCGACCGGCATTGTCGGCGCGACGGTGGTCACCATGGGGCTGCTGAGCCTGCCCACCATGCTACGCTGGGGCTACGATCCAAAGCTGGCATGCGGCACCATTTGCGCCAGCGGCACCCTGGGCCAGATTATCCCGCCCTCGATCGTGCTGGTGGTGCTGGGCGACCAGATTTCTAACGCCTACCAGGATGCACAGCGGTCCCTCGGCAATTTCGCGCCTGATCCCGTTAGTGTTGGCGATCTGTTTGCCGGCGCGCTGATTCCCGGCTTGATGCTGGTTGGGCTTTACATCGCCTGGCAATTGCTGGTGGCTATTGTCAGGCCTGAGTCCTCACCAGCTATCTCGAAAGAGAACATGGTGGTCAAGGTCAGCTTGGGCACTACGATTGGCGCGCTGGTTGTGCCGGTGGTGTTGATTATTGCAGTCCTTGGCTCAATCCTTGCCGGCATCGCCACTCCGACTGAAGCCGCGGCAGTCGGCGCCATCGGCGCGACGTTGCTCGGTGGCATGCGGCTGGCCCAAGGCGGCCAGCAAGTGGTGATGCTGATTGGCGGCCTGGCACTGGTTGGTGTGTTGTTCCTGACGGGCGCACTGGATTTGCGATTGGGCCGCAATGAAGTCAGCGATACGGAACAATATGGAATCTATGCTGCGTTCGTCTGCTTGGTGCTGTTGGGAATCGGCGTATTCGATGCACTGCGCCGCACCCATATCGAGGGATCGCTGCGCGAAGTGATGCAGCAGACAACCAAAATATCCGCGATGGTGTTCGGTATTGTTATCGGCGCGCAGTTGTTCAGCCTGGTGTTCCGCGGTCTCGGCGGCGACGACATTGTGCACGAGTTCCTGCACAACATGCCGGGCGGCGCATTCGGCGCGATGTTGGTGGTCATGGCAACCATGTTCATCATGGGGTTCTTCCTGGACTTTATCGAGATCAGCTTCGTCGTTATCCCGATTGTCGCGCCGATCCTGTTGAAGATGGACCTGAACCCGGTTTGGCTTGGCATCATGATTGCTGTGAACATGCAGACCAGCTTCCTGACGCCGCCTTTCGGTTTCGCCCTGTTCTACCTGCGCGGCGTGGCGCCGCCCAGCGTAACGACCATGCAGATTTACAAGGGTGTGATCCCATTCGTATCCCTGCAATTGGGCATGCTGGGCATTCTTTGGGCATTTCCGGACCTCTCGCTGTGGCTGCCGCGATTGGTGTATGGGACCGTCGCTGGCGACGGTTAACAATTCGGTGGTTTCGCCTATCCTGATCGTCGGCGGCGGGCCGATTGGCCTGACTCTGGCATTGGATCTCGCCTGGCGCGGAATTGAGTGCACGGTCGTCGAGCGCCGGGCGGAGGCCGAGCCGCCTCTGCCAAAGTGCAACCACGTCGCCGCGCGGTCTATGGAGATATTCCGGCGGCTGGGTATTGCGGACGACCTGCGGAACGCCGGGCTGCCTGCCGACTACCCAAACGACGTTTCCTACCGCACCAGCTTTACCGGCCAGGAACTGACCCGCATTCCGATCCCGTGCCGGCGCGACCGCTACACCGCCACCAGCGGGCCGGACACCGGCTGGCCGACGCCGGAGCCGCCGCACCGCATCAACCAGATTTTTCTGGAGCCTATCCTCTTTCGCCATGCTGCTGCCTCGCCGCGCATCCGCCTGATCAACCGGGCCAGTGTTGAGCGGTTCGAACAGACGGAACCCGGCGTCACCGCCGTTGTCCGCCACCTCGACGCCGGCGGCGAAACCGAAATCGCCTGCCGCTATATGATCGGCTGCGATGGCGGCGGGTCGATCGTCCGCAAGGGTATCGGCGCGCAATTCGAGGGCGACGCCGTTATCCAGCGGGTGCAATCCACCTTCATCCGCGCGCCGGGCTTGATCGACCTACAGCGGGAAAAGCCCGCCTGGGCGACTTTCAGCCTGAATCCGCGCC
>JAYPXD010000035.1:7213-8679 GCA_038135395.1 Alphaproteobacteria bacterium
TCGGGCAATTGCTACGCCATCGACGGCAAAGAGCGGTGGGTCATCCACAACTACCTGAAGCCGGACGAGCCCGATTTCGATTCGGTCGACCGCGACTGGGCCATCCGTGAAATCCTGGGCGTAGGTACAGACTTTGCCTACGAGGTCATCCAGCCAATGGACTGGTACGGCCGCCGCCTGGTAGCCGACAAATTTCGCGACCGCCGCGTGTTTCTGTGTGGAGATTCCGCGCATATCTGGGTGCCCTATGCCGGCTATGGCATGAACGCCGGCATTGCCGACGCCATGGGGCTGTCGTGGTTGCTGGCCGCACACCTGAACGGCTGGGCCGACGCAGCCATCCTTGATGCCTATGAGGCCGAACGCCAGCCGATCACCCAGCAAGTCTCGTACTTCGTCATGGACCACGCCCACGCCATGGCTGGCCAGCGCGGCAGCGTGCCGGCGAATATCGAAGCGGACGATGCGGCCGGCGAGGCGGCACGCCAGGCCTTGGGGCAAAAGGCCTATGACCTGAACGTGCAGCAATACTGCGCGGCGGGCCTGAATTTCGGCGCGTTCTACCAAGACTCGCCGATCATCGCCTATGACGATGGCGAAGCCCCCGGCTATTCCATGGCCAACTTCACCGCCTCGACCGTTCCGGGTTGCCGGGCGCCGCATTTCTGGCTGAGGGACGGACGCAGCCTCTATGACGCGCTGGGGCCGGAGTTCACCTTGCTGCGCTTCGATCCGGCCATCAAGACCCATGCACTTGCCGAAGCCTCCCTGGCATTGGGCCTGCCGCTTGCAGTGTTGGACATTGCACCGGGCGAGGCAGATGCCGTCTACCGCGAAAAGCTGGTCCTGGTCCGCCCGGACCAGCACATCGCCTGGCGCGGCGATGACGCGCCGGAGGATGTGTTGGGGCTGTTAAACCACGTTCGCGGCGTCGTGTGATTCCTACCCATTTCGGGCACGCCGCAGTAGCACGGGCCAGCAGACCTGCTTAGGATACCTCCAGAACCTCTGATCCAAACCCGAGGCAAGAAACGCCATGCCAAAGCTCCCGATGACCCGCTTTAAAGTCCTGGACCTGACGCGCGCCCGCGCGGGACCTACCGCCGTGCGCCAATTGGCCGATATGGGCGCGGACGTGATCAAGATCGAAGACCCGGGCGAGAGCGACAGTCGGTCCGTCACCGCCGGCGACCGGCACGGCTTCGACTTCCAGAACCTGCACCGCAACAAGCGCTCGCTGACCCTCAACCTGAAAAAGGACGAGGGTAAGGAGATCTTCTTCAAGCTGGTCAAAGACGCGGACGTGGTGATCGAGAATTACCGCCCCGGCGTCAAAGACCGCCTTGGCATCAACTATGACGCCTGCCGGGCGGTGAACCCGCGCATTGTCTATGGCTCGATCTCGGGTTTCGGGCAGAGCGGCCCTTACCGCGACCGGCCGGGCGTCGATCAGATCGCCCAGGGCA
>JAYPXD010000035.1:8689-19933 GCA_038135395.1 Alphaproteobacteria bacterium
TACGGGCTCGGCTATGAAGACCTGAAGAAAGTGAACCCGCGCCTGATCTACTGCTCGGTCACCGGCTTCGGCCAGACGGGACCCTATCGCGACCGCCCGGGCTACGACTTCATGATCCAGGGCATGGGCGGGCTGATGAGCGTCACCGGCCTGCCTGGCCAGGGCCCGGTGCGCGTCGGCGTGCCGATCGCCGACCTTTCCGCCGGCATGTATCTGGCCATCGGCGTGCTGACGGCGCTGCTGGAGCGGGAGGTCTCCGGCGAAGGCCAGTGGGTGCATACGTCCCTGCTGGAGGCGCAACTCGCCATGCTCGATTTCCAGGTGCCGCGCTGGACCATGGGCGGAGAGGTGCCGCCGCAGGCCGGCAACAATCACCCGACCGGCGTACCGACGGGCGTCTTCGAAACTTCCGACGGTCACATCAACATCGCGGCCTCCGGTGGGGTGATGTTCGAGCGCATGGCGAATTGCCTGGGCGCGCCGGGCATGACCAGTAATCCCAAGTACAAGTCCAACAAGGACCGGCAAAAACACCGGGACGAGTTGAACGAGGAAATCGCCACCTACACCCGCACCAACACCTCAGCCCACTGGGTCGCGGCGATGAACGAGGCGGGCGTGCCATGCGGGCCGATCTATTCGGTCGATCAGGCCTGCGCGGACCCGCAAGTGCAGCACCTGGGTTTCGTCGTGCCGGTCCAGCATCCGGCGATCGGCGAAATCAACATCGCCCGCCACGCCACCAACCTCAGCCGCACGCCGCACCAGATGCGGAACGCCACGCCGGAACAGGGCGAGCATACGGACGCGATTCTGGCGGACCTTGGCTATACAGCGGCGCAAATCGCCGACCTGCACGCCAAGCGGGTGGTCTAGCCCGATGCTAAACCGCTGCTCCCGGTAGCGCCATCGGGAGCGCCGGCCTGCTGCGGGGAATTTGTTGTTGAGTGAAACTCCGTTAGGCTGGCCGGCAGTGCCTTCAGCCTAACGGAGCCTTGCCTATGTCCCAAGTGCCGAATTTCGAAACTTTGCTGCTGGACCGACCGGCGGACAATGTCCTGCGCGTCACCATGAACCGGCCCGAGGCCAGGAACGCGCAAGACCTGCAGATGACCTACGATCTGAATGAGGCGTTCAACTTTGCCGCGCACGACGCCGACACCAAGGTCATCATCCTGGCGGGCAGCGACCCGCACTTTTCCGCCGGCCACGACCTGCGCGGCAAGGCGGACAAGACGCTGGACGACTTTGCGCCGATCTCCACCTGGGGCGGGCATGGCGCACCCGGCGCGGAAGGCCGTCTGAGCCGCGAGCACGAGATTTATCTGGATGTCTCGCAACGCTGGCGCGACCTGCCGAAGCCGACGATTGCCGCCGTGCAGGGCAAGTGCATTGCCGGCGGGCTGATGCTGGCCTGGGTTTGCGACCTGATCGTCGCCAGAGACGACGCCACCTTCTGCGACCCGGTCGTCGCAATGGGCGTCTGCGGCGTCGAATGGTTCGCCCATCCGCACGAACTGGGCTATCGCAAGGCCAAGGAGTTGCTGTTCACCGGCGACTTCTTCACCGCGAAAGAAGCGCACCGCCTGGGCATGGTCAACCATGTCGTGCCGCGGGCGGAAATGATGGACTTCGTCGTCGCCATGGCGGCCAAGATCGCCACCAAGCCCCTGTTCGCCCTGCGCACCACCAAGGAAGCCGTGAACAAGGCGCAGGACGCCGCCGGTTTCCAGCAACAGATGGCCACCGCCTTTGCACTGCACCAACTCTGCCACAGCCACAACATGCAGATGCACAACATGGCGGTCGATCCGGGCGGGCTCGCGCCCAGCGTCAAGGGACGGACCGATGCGCGCCTACAGGCCAAGCCAGCAGCAGAGTAACAGCCGCTGAAGCGCCCGGAGCCGGTCGACAGGCTTCGGGCGATCCCAATGATCAGTAGAATATCTTGTTCTGCGGCATGCCTTTGTAGAGGTGCGCCACCTGCTCCTCATAGCCGTTGTACATCAATGTCGGGCGGTAGGTGCTTTCGCCCAGCAGTTGTTCCTGCGCCTGGCTCCAGCGACGGTGCGGCACGCCGGGGTTGACGTTGGCGTAGAAGCCGTATTCCGAGCCCAGGACCTCCATCCAAAAGCTGGTGGGCATCTTGTCGGTGAAGTTGAACCGCACGATGCCCTTGATCGACTTGAAGCCGTACTTCCACGGCACTGCCAGACGCAACGGCGCGCCGTTCTGCTTCGGGATGGGCTTGCCGTACATGCCGGTGGCGATGAAGGCCAGCTCGTTGGTCGCCTCTTCCATCGTCAGGCCCTCGATATAGGGCCAGGGGTACCAAAACGCACGTTGACCGCTGGCGACCGCGGTATTCTTGAAGGTCTCCATGCGCAGGTATTTGGCGCCCGAGGTCGGCTTGGCCATATCCACCAATGCCTTTAGCGGAAACCCACTCCACGGCACGGCCATCGCCCAGCGTTCGACACATCGATGGCGGTAGAGGCGCTCTTCCAGCGGCATCTTCCGGATCAGGTCATGGGCGTCGATCCTGATTTCTTTTTCGACCATGCCGTCGATAATGACCTGCCAGGGCTCAACCGGCAGCGCCTGCGCCGCGCGCCAGATGTTCTTGCTGCTGCCGAACTCGTAATAGTTGTTGTAGGTCGAAACGTCCCGTTCGTCGGAAATCGGCCGATCCAAGGTGAAGGATTCGTTGCGCTTCACCGGATAGAGATCATCGCTGGCGGCTCCCAACGCCAGGCCGGGCATCGCCGCCGCGCCGATCAGTCCGACGCTGCCGGCCAAAAGGCTGCGGCGCGACAGCATGACGGATTCCGGCGTCGCTGCACTTTCCGGCAATTCCCAGGATGGTCGGCGGCGAATCAGCATGCAGTATTCTCTCTTCAATCTCGTGCCGTGCTTTTATTACGCCATAGGTAGAGCAATTGCCAAACGATACCCAATAACGATGCTGTGTCCCTTTCTTGAACTAAAGGATTTACCCGCATGAGTGACCCTGTTCTGCTCGATATTGCCGATGGCGTGGCAACCGTAACCCTGAATGCGCCCGAAGTTCGCAACGCTCTGACAACCGAATTGCGAACCCGGTTCCGCGATGTGATCGGCGACTTGGAATTCAACGACGATGTCCGGTGCGTCGTGATCAAAGGAGCCGGCGATCACTTCATGGCGGGCGGTGACATCCGGGTGATGAAAGAACGGCTGGAAATGCCGGAAGCCCAGCGCCGCCAGGTCATCATGGAGGGCATCCACCTGCTGCACCTGCCGCTGTTCGCCATCCGCCGCATGGGCAAGCCCGTAGTCGCCAGCATCCAGGGCGCGGTTGCCGGAGCCGGCATGGGCCTGGTCGGCTGCTGCGACCTGGCCATCGCCGCGGACGATGCGATATTCACGCTGGCATACTGTCATATCGGCGCAAGCCCGGACGGCGGCTCGTCGTATTTTCTCGGGCGGACTTTGGGAATGAAGCAACAGATGGAGTTGGCATTCCTGGGCGACCGCTTCGGCCCCGAGAAGGCCAAGGAGTTGGGCATCGTCAACTGGGTGGTGCCGCGCGCCGACCTGGAGGCCGAGACCGACAAGCTGGCCCGCCGTCTGGCAAACGGACCCACCCATGCCTATGCCAACGCCAAACGACTGTTCAACGCCACGAACCATCTGACCATGGAGAGCCAGATGCAGATGGAAGGCGAACTGATCGCCGACAGCATGTGCACGGAAGACCACGCGGAAGGCGTTGCGGCATTTCTGGGAAAAAGACAGCCGGCATTCAAAGGCCGCTAGCGCCTTCCTAGGCCGGGTGCAAGCGCCGTCGCGTCAAAAGGCGTGGAGTTGCAGCGGCGGTCCTGGTATGGGAACGGCTCCATTTGAGAGCATAGCGATGACACCATTCCATTATCAGAACCACCGCCTTCACGCCGAAGACATTCCGTTGGCGGATATTGCCAGGAAAGTCGGCACGCCGGTTTATGTGTACAGCAGCGCCGCGTTCCAGGCGTCGTATCGCAGCTATGCCGATGCGTTTGCCGGCCTGCCGGTGACGGTTTGCTATGCGGTAAAGGCCAACGATTCCCTCGCGGTGCTGCGCCTGTTGGCGGCAGAGGGGGCCGGCGCCGACGTGGTCTCCGGCGGCGAGTTGCGCTATGCGCTGGCCGCCGGCGTTCCTGCTGGCCGCATCGTTTTTTCCGGTGTCGGCAAGACCCGGGACGAGCTGGAGTTCGCGCTGTGCGAAGGCGTGATGCAGGTCAATGTCGAGGTGGCCAGCGAACTGGAGGTCCTGAGCCAGATCGCCACCGCGCTCGGCCGGACCGCGCATGTGGCGATCCGCATCAATCCGGATGTCGATGCCGGCACCATCGCGCAGATTTCGACGGGCAAGGCCGAAAACAAGTTCGGCATCGCCTATGACGAAGCCGCGGCTCTTTTCCGGCGCGCGCAAAGCCTGCCGGGGGTCGAGCCGGTCGGCATTGCCGTGCATATCGGCTCGCAGATTACCAAACTCACGCCGTACCACGACGCCTTTCGCCGGGTCCGCACGCTTTATGAGGACTTGAAGGCGGAGGGCATTCCGCTGCAGCGGATCGACCTCGGCGGCGGACTGGGCATTACCTATCGCGACGAGGAACCGCCCAGCATGGCCGCATATGCCGCTGTGGTGCGTGAGGTGTTCCATGGCCTCGATGCCCAGTTCGTGTTCGAGCCGGGGCGCCGCATCGCCGGCCTGTCCGGCGTGCTGGTGACCAAGGTCATCACCGAAAAGCAGACCGCCAGCAAGCGCTTCGTCATCGTCGACGCGGCAATGAACGACCTGATCCGCCCGGCGCTCTACGATGCCTACCACCCGATTCTGCCGGAAACCGCGCCGACGCCGGAAACGGTCTGGACCGAGGCCGACCTGGTCGGGCCGATTTGCGAAAGCACCGACACCTTTGCCAAGGGCCGCGCCCTACCGCCCTTGCAGGCGGATGACATGTTGGTGATCGGCGCAGCTGGCGCCTATGGCGCCGTCATGGCCTGCGAGTACAATGGCCGCCCGCGCGCGGCGGAAGTTCTGGTTCGCGGCTCGGATTGGGCCGTCGTCCGCCGCCGCCCGACCTATGAGGAAATGCTGGCGGCACAAAGCTTGCCGCCCTGGCTGGAGGAGGCCTGAACCGCTGCACAAGATTGCCCGCTTCCTACCGATCCGCCACCGCATCGCGATTGCCTGGTTAAGCCTATGGCTGGAGCAGATCTGGAATGGGATTTGGCCAATGCAAGCAATTGTGCTTGGCCTGCTGGCGGTTGCGGTCTCCGGTCTTTTGCCTTCGCTTGGCGGCTGGCTGCATACGGCCTGCCTCGCGGGAGCGGTCGGACTACTGGCGTGGGCGTTGTGGCGCGGGCGCGCAGCGTGGCGTCTGCCTACGCGGTACGCCGCCATCCGTCGGCTAGAGAACCAAAGCGGCGTGCCGCATCGCCCCTTGCAGGCGTTGAGTGACCGTCCGCTGCAAGATGATCCGGTTGGTCTGGCGCTGTGGCACGCCCATCAGCACCAATTGGCCCACAGGCTCGACGAGTTGCACCCGGCACCGCCAGCCAGCAGGTTGGCGCAAATCGACCGGTATGCCTGGAGGGCCGGTGCAGCGCTTGCGCTGGTGGTCGCGGTGGTCGTTGCCGGCGCCGACTGGATCAATCACCTGCACAGCAGCCTGACGCCGCGCCTGGCGTCTGCCGCCAGCGTGACGCCGGTTGTCGATCTGTGGATCGACCCGCCGGCCTATACCCGCAAACCGCCGGTTTACGCCGGCAAGTCGGGCGAAGCGATGCGTGTGCCGGCTGGCAGTCAACTGGAAGTCCGGGTGACCGCAGCAAGCCATCCGGCGCTCGATCTTCTTGGCCACACGCACGCTTTGACCGTGGCCGGTCCGGACAGTCACCGTCTGACACTAACAGTCGCCGAAAGCGGAACGTTAACTGTCAGCGACGGCAGGGACGTTCTAAGGTCCTGGCCATTGACCGCGATCGAAGACCTGCCGCCGACCGCGGCGTTTTCTGCGCCGCCGGAGACGACGCCACGACGATCGCTCTGGCTGCGCTACACGCTGGCCGACGACTATGGCGTCGCCCAGGCATGGGTGGAGATCCGCCTGGCCTCGCCCACGGCCACCGACCAACTGCTCCGCCTGCCCCTTCCACTGGCGAACGCCGCATCGGCATTAAAAGCAGACGCCTTTTTCGACCTGACCCCGCATCCTTGGGCGGGAAAAGAGGTCACCCTGCGGCTTCTGGCCGAGGACGCTGTCAAGCAAACGGGTGCCAGCGAACCCGCCGCCCTCATCCTGCCGGAACGAGAGTTCAACCACCCGGTCGCGCGCGAAATCATTGCCGAACGCAAGGCGTTGGACGATGGCAAGCCGCATCGGTCGGTTTCGATGGCGCTGGGGAAAATTGCGCAATACCCCAGCCGCTTTGCCGACGATAGCACCGTATTCCTCGGGCTGAGGGTGGCTGCGTTCCGGCTTTGGCGGCTGACGAACGCTTCCGACCGCGACGGGGTGCGCAACCTGCTTTGGGATCTGGCGCTTCACCTGGAACACGGCGGTCTCTCCAATGCCGAGCGAAGCTTGCGGGCAGCGCAGGATGCGCTGAAGGAGGCCTTGAACCGCGGCGCAGACGCTGCCGAAATAGCGCGTTTGGTCGAAGACCTGCGCCTGCCGATGCGGCGCTTCGCCGATAAACTGGCAGACCTGAACGACAACGGCCCGCCGCCGCAAATGGGCTGGAACGGCGACGATCTGGTCAGGGAGGTCGATCTGGAGGCGATGCTCGACCGGGTCCAGGCACTGGCGGACAGCGGCGCCCGCCAGGCGGCGCAGGAGTTGCTGTCGCAACTGCAACAGATGCTGGAGCATTCGCAGGCGCCGCCGCGCATGAGCGCGGAACAGCGGCAGCAAGTGGAAGCCATGACCCAAATGCTGAATCAGATGATGCAAATGGCGCGCCGGGAACAGGCCTTGCTCGATCAAACATTCCAGCGCATGCAGGCCGCCGAACCAAAGCCAAATGGCCCACCTGCCCCAACAGCCGGACAGATGCCGCCATTTACAAATCTTCGGGATTTCCTGGACAGAATTGGCAGGACGCTGCAGTCAGAAAACCAGTCCGGCCCGAAGAGCCCTGCGGACGGACAGCCGGGCGATCCCAATCAAATGTCGCCCATGCCGGAACTGGCGGAACAACAACAATTGCTGCGCCTCGATCTGGGCGAGTTGATGCACCGGATGGGAACTTTATCGGGCGCTATCCCTATGCCATTGCAGCAGGCCGAGCAGGCGATGCGCGATGCGACCGGCCATCTCCGCCAAGGGTCGGGGCAGCAATCGCTGACGGCGGAGGCGGAAGCGTTGGCGAAGCTGCGGGAAGGCAGCCAAGCGTTGGCGCAGCAATTGTCCGGGCAAATGGGAACCATGCAGGGCAATGCCGCCGGATTGCGCTTCGGCAGGGGCGAGCGCCGCCCTGGGCAGGACCACGACCCGCTCGGGCGTGAGGGGACGAACGGGCAAAACTCGGACCCGCTTGGCGTCCGGATACCCTCGGAGACAGAAGCTCAAAAAGCACGGCGCATCCGCAACGACCTGTTCCGCCGCAGCGCCGATCAGGAACGATCTGCGCCCGAACAAAATTACCTGCAACGTTTGCTCGACCAGTTTTAGGCCCGCGGACCAAACGCCATCTGCAAGTGTCCGGCGATGCGTACGGGGTTGCTCCATGTGGCGCATCGCATCGAAAACCGGGTGAGAGGTTTCAGGCAGCGGCAATCGCCGGTACATTGATGGTCTTCTGCCCCTGTTTCCGGTATCGACGTGTGCGATCTGAAGCATCCCATCTCTTAAGACCGCCCGTTTCCTGCGCGCTGCGGTCGGCGGCTCCGGTATCCCCAGACCGAATGAGGGAGCGGTGATGCGCCATACCATCGGCGGCCTCGCCGCAATCTTCCTCGGCGCCCGCCTGTTGTTGCTTGGCCACGGCATGTTGACAACGCTGCTGGCCGTCCGCGGCAACATTGAGGGATTCGATGCGACGCTGATCGGCGGCATTGGCACCGCCTAATATGCCGGTTTCTTCGGCGGATGCATTTTCCTGCCGCCGCTCATGCGCCGCGTCGGCCATATCCGCATGTTCACGGCCGCCGGCGCCTTGATCGCCGCCGCAACCTTGCTGCATGGCCTGTTGCCGGAGCCGGTCGCCTGGCTGCCGGTGCGGTTTCTGACCGGCTTTGCGATGACCACCAGCTTCATGGCGGTGGAAAGCTGGCTCAATGTCCGCGCGACCAACGCGACGCGCGGGCGCATGATGAGCATCTATATGGTTGTTAACCTGGGCGCGGCTATGATGGCGCAACAGGGCTTGCGACTAGCAGATCCGCGAGGCTTGGACCTGTTCGCCATCGCCGCAGTGCTGATGTGCGTTGGCTTGCTGCCAGTCGCGTTGACCCGCAGCGAACAGCCGATGATGCCGCCGACGGTGCGGCTGAACGTCGGAAAGCTGTTCCGGCTGTCGCCGATGGGCGTTGTCGGCTGTTTCCTGTCCGGCATGATCACATCGCCTTACTGGGTATTGGGTGCGGTCTATGCGCAGCGTCAGGGTATGGACCTGCCGGCGACCACGATCTTCTTAAGCACAGTCATCCTCGGCGGCACGCTGATGCAGTGGCCGCTTGGCTGGATCTCTGACCGGATCGACAGGCGCACGGTATTGATCGGTATTTTTGCACTGGTGACTCTGGTGGCGTCCTCGATGGCCTTGGTGCCGATAATGGGATGGCAACTGCCCGCGCCGATTTGGTTGGCGCAGGCTGCAGCGTTCGGAGGCACGGCATTTTGTGTGAACGCCGTCTGCGTCAGCCATGTCAATGATGTGATGGGCGACGGCGACCGCATCAGCGTCAGCGCGGGCCTGCTGCTGATGTTTGGGTCTGGCGCTATCATCAGCCCTGTGCTGGCTGGCTACTCTATGTCCTGGTTCGGTCCAGGCGGGATGTTTGCGCAAATCGCCGCCGTTGCCCTTTTGGGCATGGTGTTCGCCATCGTCCGCCGCAAGGCTAGGGCCGCACCGCCGCAGGACCAGAAGGAACCGTTTGTGGCCGTTGCACGGACAACGCCGGCCGCCATCCCGCTGGACCCAAGGGTGCCGGCGGCCGAGGCCGGCTTTAAAGACGGGGATCGCCTTGCGGGCGACGACGATGACGACGGCTTGTCGGAGGACTTTGGCGATCGTGGCGCTTGACGACGGGCAGCGCGTGCCGCCTAAGTACTCAAATGCCCGCCTCAGAATACACGCGTATCCAATTGCCTTCGGTCGACAGCCTGCTGTCGCTGCCGGCGATTATTGCACTAGCCGCCCACTATGGCCGGCGTCCGACCCTGTCTGCGGTTCGCGCTGCGCTGGACGACGCTCGAACCTGCAACCGTTTCGATGCGGCCACGCTACCGGATTTGCTATCGCGGGCCTTGGCGAGCCGCCAGGCCATCGGCTTGGTTGCCGTACACAATTTAACAGGCACGGTTCTCCATACCAATTTGGGCCGTGCGCCGCTGGCTGACGAAGCGGTTCAGGCGATGGTCGCGGCTGCGGGCGCTGCGGCAGTGGAATTCGACCTGGCGAAAGGCCGGCGCGGCGAGCGGGATGCGCACGTGGAACGCTGGCTCTGTCGCCTGACCGGGGCAGAGGCGGCGCTGGTGGTCAACAACAACGCCTCCGCAGTATTGCTGGCCCTGAACGCATTGGCGGACCGCAAGGAAGTGCACGTCAGCCGCGGCGAACTGGTGGAAATCGGCGGCGCATTCCGTGTGCCGGACGTCATGAAGCGCGCCGGCGCCCGGCTGGTCGAAGTCGGCACGACGAACCGCACGCATTTGCGGGATTATGCCGACGCCATCGGGCCAAAAACCGGTGCGCTGATGATCGTGCACCCCTCCAACTATGCGATCCAGGGCTTTACCGCCAAGCCGGCTCCTGCCGAAATCTCGGCTCTGGCGCACCAGCACTCTCTGCCGTTCATCGACGATCTGGGCTCCGGCGCTTTGGTCGACATGGCGGCGCTGGGCCTGCCTGCCGAGCGGACGCCGATGCAAGCCCTGGCCGACGGCGCGGATATAATCACTTTCAGCGGCGACAAGCTGTTGGGCGGCCCGCAGGCAGGCCTGGTCGTCGGACGCAAGGACCTGGTAGAGAAGCTGCGGCGCAACCCGCTGAAGCGGGCGATGCGCTTAGATAAAGTGATGCTGGCCGCGTTAGAGGCCACCCTGGTGCTTTACGACGATCCGGAGCGGGCGGTGCAACGCATCCCAGCCCTACGGCTCCTGACCCGACCGGCAGCAGATATCCGCGAAATGGCAGAAAGACTGGCGCCGGCATTTGCGGCGGCGGTCGGACAAGACTTTGCCGTCAGCGTCGAGGACTGCCAGAGCCAAATCGGCTCCGGCGCCTTGCCGGTCGACCTGTTGCCGAGCGCGGCTCTGGTGGCCCGTCCTACGGCAGCCCGCGGCAAAGGACGTGCGCTATCGCGGCTTGCGGCGGCGCTGCGGGCATTGCCAAGGCCGGTCGTGGGCAGGACCGCAGACGACGCGCTGTGGCTGGACCTCAGATGCCTGGAGGACAAAGCCGGGTTTGCGGCGCAACTGAAAGACTTGCGGCCATGATAATCGCCACCGCCGGCCATATCGACCATGGCAAGACCGCCCTGGTGCAAGCCCTCACCGGCGTTGATGCCGACCGGCTTCCCGAAGAGAAGCGCCGCGGGATGACCATTGACCTGGGCTTTGCCTATTGGCCGGTGTCGCCTGGGCTGACCATCGGCTTTGTGGATGTCCCCGGCCATGAAAAATTCGTGCGCACCATGTTGGCCGGCGTCGCCGGCATCGACCTCGCGCTGCTGGTGGTGGCGGCGGACGACGGACCAATGCCGCAGACGCGGGAGCATTTGTCGATCCTGGATCTGATGCAAATCCCGGCAGGAGCCGTGGTAATCACCAAGGTCGACCGGGTCTCTGCCGAGCGGCTGGCCGAAGTCCGGGGTGAGATTTCCGACATGCTGTATGGCAGCAGCTTCGCCGGCGCACCGATCCACGAGACATCGGCGCTCGCCGACATCGGTATCGACGCACTCAAGACCTGGCTGGTTGAAGCAGCGCATGCGATCCGCCGCCCGCCGATATCCGGCCATTTCCGCCTGGCTGTCGACCGAGCCTTTAC
>JAYPXD010000036.1:0-1232 GCA_038135395.1 Alphaproteobacteria bacterium
GCACAATACCAAATGCACAGGCGCTTGCAGTACTTTCGTATCATTTAACTGTTTACCGGAGCGTCGGCTTGCCGCTAGAGTACTCTGCCGTCTGCCAATCCTGCCGACAGAGCAGAATCGCAGGCGCTGCAACGATCCTTGGGAAACGCCACTTGCCGAAGACAGCACCCGATAGGTGGAGTCCCGCAACCGAGCCAGGACGCGATGCCTCTACCTGATCTCGACCGCCACGACACTTTCCCAAAGCTGTTGCGCCATAACGCCAGCACGCGGGGCAATCGCCCGGCGATGCGGGAGAAAAACCTCGGCATCTGGCAGACCTTCACCTGGTCCGAACAGGCCGCCGAAGTACGGGCGTTGGCCTGCGGCTTTGCCAATCTGGGCCTGAAGCGCGGCGACCATATCTCCGTCATCGGCGAAAATCGCCCGAGGCTCTATTGGAGCATCGCTGCCGCCCAAGCGTTGGGGGCAATCCCGGTGCCAGTCTACCAGGACTCGGTCGCGAACGAGATGCAGTTCATCCTGGAGCACGCTTCCGTCAAGATCGTGGTCGCGGAAAACCAGGAGCAGGTCGATAAGGTCCTGTCAATCAAAGACCGATTGCCAGAGCTCCACACCATTGTCTACTGCGACCCGCGTGGCTTGCGCGACTACACCGAGGCGTTTCTGCACCATTACGACGGCGTCCTGGCCGAAGGCCGCGGCTATAACAAAGTGCATGACAAATTCTTCGACGAGCAGGTCGATGCCGGCAAGGGCACAGACCACGCCATCATGTGTTACACGTCGGGCACAACCGGACAGCCCAAAGGCGTTGTGCTAACGCATAGAAACTGCATCAAGATCGGCGCAATGGCGATCGAATTCGACAAGCTGTCGGAAAAGGATGATGTGCTCGCCTACCTGCCGATGGCCTGGGTCGGCGACAACCTTTTGTCTTATGGCCAGTCGCACATAGCCGGCTTCTGCATGGCATGCCCGGAATCCTCCGAAACGTTGCTGATCGACCTGCGGGAACTTGGGCCAACCTATTTCTTTGCGCCGCCACGCATTTTCGAAACCATGCTGACCAGCGTCATGATCCGCATGGAAGACGCGGGGCGGTTCAAAAAGTGGCTGTTCCACACCTTTCTGGACCACGCCAAAAAGGTCGGCGAGCGGATTCTGGATGGCAAGCCCGTAGGCCTGGTCGGCCGGCTCAAGTATGCGTTGGGCGAAATTTGCATCTACGG
>JAYPXD010000036.1:1242-2258 GCA_038135395.1 Alphaproteobacteria bacterium
CATCGGCTATACCGCCGGCGAGGCGATCGGGCCGGAGATTTTTGTGTTTTTCCGCGCGCTCGGCATCAATCTGAAACAGGCGTATGGCCAGACCGAAGCGTCTGTCTTTGTCACCTTGCAACCTGATGGCGAAGTGCGGCCGGATACCGTCGGCAAGGCTGCGCCGGGCGTCGAGTTGAAAGTCGTCGAAGGCGGCGAGGTTATGTACCGCTCCGAAGGCGTGTTCCTGGAGTACTACAAGAATCCGGACGCCACTGCATCGACCAAGACACCGGACGGCTGGGTGCACACCGGCGACGCCGGCTTTATAGACGATAGCGGGCACCTGCACATCATCGACCGGGCCAAGGATGTTGGCAAACTGGCAAGCGGCGACCTGTTCGCGCCTAAATATCTGGAAAACAAGCTGAAATTCTTCCCGAACATCCGCGAGGCAGTCGCGGTCGGCGATGGCCGGGATTTTGCCGCCGTCATGATCAACATCGACGCCGACGCGATGGGCAACTGGGCGGAGCGCCGGAACATCGCCTATGCCTCCTATCAGGAATTGTCGGCCCTACCCGCACTCTATGAACTGATGGCGTCGCATCTGGCCGAGATGAATGCCGGCCTGGCGAAAGAGCCGCAAATGGCGGCGAGCCAAATCCGGCGCTTTTTGGTGCTGCCCAAGATGCTGGAGGCTGACGACGGCGAGATGACCCGGACACACAAGGTGCGGCGCTCGGCAGTCGCCACCAAATACGCGCCACTGATCGACGGGCTCTACAGCGGCGCGACATCGGTCTACATGGAGGTCGAGGTGACGTTCGAGGACGGGCGGCGTGATATCGTCAAGGGCAACGTGCCGATCTGGGATGTCGACGCAGCACCCGGCGCAATGGCGCGGGCGGCGGAGTAATTAAATATGGCCGAAGCTCGGGAAACTCTTTTGACCGTCGAAAACATCACGCTGCGCTTTGGCGGCGTGAAGGCGCTGACGGACGTTTCATTCGATATCCGCAAGGGCGAAATCCGGG
>JAYPXD010000036.1:2268-19601 GCA_038135395.1 Alphaproteobacteria bacterium
CCGGGCGCTCATCGGCCCGAACGGCGCTCGAAAGTCATCGATGCTGAATTGCATCAATGGGTTCTATCACCCTCAGGAAGGCCGGATTACCTACAAGGGCCAGACGCGAAAGCATATGCGCCCCTCCGAGGCCGCAAGCCAGGGCATAGCCCGCACCTTCCAGAACATCGCCCTGTTTCGCGGCATGAGCGTCCTGGACAACGTAATGACGGGCCGGGTGCTCAAAATGAACAGCTCGATGCTGGAGCAAGCCTTTTATTTCGGGCGCGCCCGCAGCGAAGAAATCACCCACCGCGCCAAGGCGGAGGAGGTCATCGACTTCCTGGAAATCAACGCCATCCGCAAGACCCCTGTTGGCCGCCTGCCCTACGGCCTGCAAAAGCGCGTTGAGTTGGCCCGCGCGCTGGCCGCAGAGCCAGACCTGCTGTTACTGGATGAGCCCATGGCCGGCATGAACGTGGAGGAGAAGGAGGACATGAGCCGCTACATCCTGAACGTCAATGCCGAGTTCGGAACGACCATCGCGCTGATCGAGCACGATATGGGCGTGGTTATGGACCTGTCAGACCGGGTGGTCGTGCTGAACTATGGCGAAAAGCTAGCCGATGGCACGCCGGACGAGGTCCGCAGCGATCAGGCCGTGATCGACGCCTACCTTGGCGCATCACATTGATTGGGAGCGTGCTCTAGTGGAATTTTTCACGGACTTCTTCGTCGGCCCGATCATGGAAATGGTCAAAGCGCCGGAATTTCTGGCGGAAGTCGCCATCGCCGGGCTGATGTCGGGCGTGATGTACTCGCTGGTCGGCCTGGGCTTTGTGCTGATTTTCAAAGCATCCGGCATCTTCAACTTTGCCCAAGGCATCATGGTGCTGTTTGCGGCGTTGAACTTCGTCGGGCTGATGGATTCCGGCGTGCATCCGATCATCGCCTTTGTCGCTACCCTGGTCATCATGACCTTGCTGGCAATGGCGATTGAAAAACTGGTGTTGCGGCACTTGGTGAACCAAAGCCAGCTGATCCTGTTCATGTCGACTATCGGCATTGCCTTTTTCCTGGAAGGCTTTGGCGAATTGATCTGGGGCGGCAATGTGCGGCCGCTGCATGTCGGGATTCCGGATGATGTCATCTTCATCGCCAATGGCTCGATCCTGATCCAGGAGGCTGATTTATTCGCCGGTGTTACGGCTGCATTCCTTGTGACGATCTTGGCCCTGGGCTTCCGCTACACTGCCGTTGGACGGGCGCTGCGGGCGGTCGCAGACGATCACCAGGCCGCGCTGTCGGTCGGCATTCCGCTGAACCATATCTGGATAATCGTCTGGGCGGTTGCGGGGTTTGTCGCGCTGGTCGCCGGCATCATGTGGGGCACCAAACTTGGCGTGCAGTTCTCGATTTCCATTGTCGCGCTTAAGGCTTTGCCGGTGCTGATCCTCGGCGGGTTTACCTCGATTCCCGGCGCAATCATCGGCGGCCTGATCATCGGCATGGGCGAAAAGATCGCAGAGGTTTACTGGGGCGCATTGTTCGGCGGCGCCATCGAGGAATGGTTCGCCTACATCGTCGCCCTCATTTTCCTGCTGTTCAGGCCACAAGGCTTGTTCGGCGACAAGATCATCGACCGGGTTTAGAGGTAGGAACACGACATGCTCTATCGCGAAGCCGGCGATTTCAAAACATCTTACGCCAAGGATCAGGCGCTGATCCCGATCCGCCAGGACCGGACGATGCTCTATATCTGCATCGCAATCGCCCTGGTGTTGCCCTTTGTGGCCAGCGACTACTTCCTGGGCTCCATCGCGATTCCAGTGTTAATCATGGTAATTGCCGCAATCGGCCTGAACCTGCTGCTAGGGTTTTGCGGACAGATTTCCCTCGGGTCGGGCGCGTTCATGGCCGCCGGCGCCTATATGGCCTACAAATTTGCAACGGCATTCCCATGGATGCCGATGCCGGTCTCGATCATCCTGGCCGGCATCGCCACGGCGCTGATTGGGTTAGCCTTCGGCCTGCCTGCGGTGCGGATCAAGGGCTTTTATCTGGCGGTCGCCACGCTGGCCGCACAGTTCTTCCTGCTTTGGCTGTTCACGCATGTGCCATGGTTTGTCAACTACTCCATTAGCGGCGTACCCACCCCGCCCCCAACCACTGTGCTGGGGGTTTACGTTACCGGAGCCGACGCGCCAAACTGGGCGAAATATCTGTTCGTGCTGGCCTTCTGCGCTGGCCTGACCTGGGTCGCCTATAATCTGGTGCGATCCCGCATCGGCCGCACCTGGATGGCGATCCGCGATATGGATATCGCCGCAGAGTTGATCGGTATCCGCCCCCTGTGGACCAAGCTGACAGCGTTCGCGATCAGCTCGTTTTATTGCGGAATCGCCGGCGCACTCTGGTCGTTCTGTTTCATCAATACGGTGGAGCCAACAGCGTTCGACATCAACCGGTCGTTCCAAATCCTTTTCATGGTGATCATCGGCGGTCTGGGATCGATCCTGGGCAGCTATTTTGGCGCGATCTTCATCACGCTATTCCCGATCCTATTGAACAGTGCGCCCGCTTGGTTCGGGTTGGATATCCCCGGCAACATCATCACCAATCTGGAATTCATGATCTTCGGCGCGATGATCGTGTTCTTCCTGATCGCCGAGCCCAACGGCTTGGCCAGACTGTGGCAATTGGGGAAGGAGAAGCTGCGGCTATGGCCCTTCCCCCACTAAATCTGAACGCGCCTGCCTTTGGGCGAGGCGTGTTTGGTAAGTTGAGTGCAACCAGTACAACAGGAGGAAACCCATGCTTCTGCGCACGATAACTCTGGCGGCCACCGCGGTCGCGACGCTGGCGACGGCGGTCCCAGCTATGGCGGAAGGCGGCCATTTCATACCGGTGCTCTCATATCGCACTGGCCCCTATGCCCCGAACGGCGTGCCCTTCGCCAACGGCTATGTCGATTATTTCGAGATGCTGAACCATCGCGACGGCGGTGTAGGCGGCGTGCCCTTCATCCTGGAAGAGTGCGAGACCGGCTACAAGACCGACCGTGGCATCGAATGCTATGACCGTCTGAAAAATAATAGCGGCGGCGCGGTTGTGCTGTCGCCATGGTCGACCGGCACCACTTATGGCCTGCTGGAAAAAGCTGCCAAAGATGAAATCCCGATCGTAACCCTGGGCTATGGCCGCACCTCTGCCGCTGACGGAAGAGTCTTCCCCTGGGTGTTCAATTTCCCCGCAACCTATTGGAGCCAAGCCTCCAGCATGGTCCGCTATATCGGGCAGGAAATGGGCGGCCTCGATAAGCTTAAGGGCAAAAAGATTACGCTGGTTCACTTCGACCATCCGGGTGGCCGCGAGCCGATCCCAACCCTGGAACTGTTGTCCCAGAAATACGGGTTCGAGTTAGAGAAGCTGCCGGTGGCACTGAACTCGCTGAGCGAGCAGAAATCGACCTGGCTGCAAGTGCGGAAAAACCGTCCGGACTACGTGCTGTTCTTTGGCTGGGGCGTGATGAACTCAACCGGCATGAAGGAAGCCTCAGCTATCCGCTATCCGATGGACAAAATGCTGGGCTGGTGGTGGTCTGGCGCAGAAGCCGACGTATCGCCGGCGGCCGAAGCGGCTAAGGGCTACAAGGCCTTCACCATGCATGGCGCCGGTACGAACTATAAAGTGTTCGAGAGCATCAAGGCGGCGCACGCGGCCGGCAAAGGCTACAAGGGCGAGGCGATGGGCGACGTGCTCTACAACCGCGGCATGGTCAACGCAGCCTATATCGCCGAAGCGATGGTCGTCGCCCAGAAGCATTTCAACAAAAAGCAGCTGACCGGCGCCGACGTGCGTTGGGGCCTGGAAAACCTGAACATCACCAAAGAGCGGATCGAGGAATTGGGCCTGACCGGCCTGATGCCCGTTACCAAGGTGACGTGCGAGAACCACGAAGGCACCACGCCGGCGGCGTTGGTGCAGCAGTGGGATGGCACCAAGTGGAACATCATCTCCGATTGGATTCCAGCCATGAGCGAAGTCGTGCGTCCCTTGGTAGAGCAGGATGCTGCACTCTACGCCAAGGAAAACAACATTACCCCGCGTACTTGCTCGTAAAAGCCTGACGCCTCTCCTCCCGGGTCTAGCCCGACCCGGGAGGAGGACTGTTTCCGAACCTCTGGAGACCCTTTTCATGACCCAGGTCAGCGCCGCAGAGATCACACAAAAAGCTGCCGCCAACGCCTTGTTGGAAGTGAACAACATCGAAGTGATCTATGACCACGTGATCTTGGTGTTGAAAGGCGTTTCGTTGACCGTGCCGCAAGGCGGAGTCGTCGCGCTGCTGGGCGCGAACGGCGCCGGAAAATCGACGACCCTTAAGTCGATCTCCAATCTGCTACGCGCCGAACGCGGCGAAGTCACGAAGGGCTCGATCAAATTTAAAGGCGAGGAAGTGCAGGCTATGACCACCAACGACCTCGTCAAGCGGGGCGTGGTGCAGGTGATGGAAGGCCGTCATTGCTTCCCGCACTTGAGCGTCGAGGAAAACCTGCTGACCGGCGCATACACGCGGCGGGACGGCGGCGCTGCAATGCGGTCCGATCTGGAAATGGTCTACACCTATTTCCCGCGCCTGCGCGAACGGCGCAAGTCGCTGGCGGGCTATATCTCCGGCGGCGAGCAACAGATGTGCGCCATAGGCCGCGCGATGATGGCCAGGCCGACCACGGTGTTGCTGGATGAGCCCAGTATGGGGCTGGCGCCGCAGTTGGTGGAAGAGATTTTCGAGATCGTGCGGTCTCTGAACCAGGAACAGGGGGTCTCATTCCTATTGGCCGAGCAGAACACCAACATGGCGCTGAAATACGCCGATTATGGCTACATCCTAGAGAACGGCCGGGTGGTGATGGACGGCAACGCCAAAGCATTGGCCGAGAACGAAGATGTCAAAGAGTTCTACCTTGGCATTGCCTCCGGCGAGCGAAAAAGCTTCCGCGACGTCAAATTCTACCGCCGCCGCAAACGGTGGCTGTGATCGTCACCCGTCGAACGAAAGCGCCCCCCCCTCAACACATCTGCCTATGATCCCGGCATCCGGGTAGCCCGCGTCTCTCAGCGCCCGAACACAGGCTGCCGCACAATCCGCAGGCACCGCAACCAACAGCCCGCCGGAAGTCTGCGGGTCCCAGGCAATGGCTGGCGCATGGGGAGCAGCTAAGCTATTCGACGGCGCCAGGGTGCTTTCGACCCCGGCTGCGATCAGGTCCGCTACACCCGGCAACACCGGTAACGCGCCTTCCCGAACCACCGCGCCGACGCTGGAGGCTTGCATCACTTCGACCAAATGCCCGGCAAGTCCGAACCCGGTAACGTCCGTCACGGCCTTTGCCATGAATTTGCGCAGCACAGGAACAGCGTGTCGGTTACTGCGCAGCATCGCGGCAAAAGCTGCCTCTACCCAGGCCGACCGGGCTCTGCCCTGCATATCCGCCGCCAGGACGATGCCCACGCCCAAAGGCTTGGTCAGGATCAGGACATCACCCACTTCCGCCCCGGACTTACGCCAAAGTTCTGTTTCTGCAGCAAATCCGTTGACGGTCAATCCAAGCGAAAGCTCCGGCCCTTCGGCTGTATGTCCGCCGATCAATGCTGCGCCAGCCGCGCGAATGGCTTCCGTGGCGCCGGTCAGCACCTGGATTAGGTCGGCTTCCTGAATTCCGGGCGAGGCGAACGGCACGTTGACCTGCACCAACACGCTATGGGCGCTCGCCCCCATGGCGAACAGGTCGGACAGGGCGTGCTCCGCCGCGATCCGACCAAACCGAAAGGCGTCGCCGGTAAAGGCGCGAAAATGATCGGTGGATTGCACCAGCACCTGCCCCGCCGGCGGCTGCAATACGGCAGCATCGTCACCAGCCCCCGTAACAACGCCGGAAGCGACCCCCATATCCAGGCCGGCCATGACCCGGGCGAGGACATCGCCGCCGATCTTTGAACCGCATCCCGCGCACCGCATCGGCGCTTTACCTTTGGCGGCTGCCATAGGCGGCAGAACCTGATACCGCTGCATCCAGCGGCGGTCGATCCAGTCTTTCCAGCGCCAAACCCAACCGCCGGATGCAGCCAGCCCGCCGTACGAGGCTACGGCAAACTGCCCGCCGCCCGACAGCAGCGAGAGAAATCGCCGTTGCGGCCGAAACGGCAGCAACAGCCTGCCCCGGGCCGCCTGCCGCAGGTTTTGCGCCAGGATCGGCCCTTGCCGGACCGCGTAAACCCCGGCCTTGGGCAAGGGCCGCGGGGTGTAACAGGCGATATCTCCTGCTGCAAAGACGTTCGGATGAGACACGCTCACCAGCGATTCGTTCACCTGGATAAAGCCGCGATAGTCGAGAGCCAGACCGGTTTCGGCCAGCCAGGATGGCGCAGCGCTGCCGGTCGCCAGGACAGTCATTGCGCTTGCAAGTTGGGTACCGTCAGTCAGGTCCACGGATGCGGGCCGCACAGCCGCCAGCGCGTTGCCGGTGACTACCGACACGCCTTGGCGCTGTAATAGCCGCTGCATCGCCCGCCGCACCGCAGGAGCATGGGTCGGCAACAAGGTCGAGGTATCGGTCACCAACGTAACGGCGGGATCGAGGTGACGCAGCCGATACTTCAAGGCAAGTGCCAGCTCCGCCCCACCTGCTCCACCCCCGGCAACGCAAATCGGAGCACCGGACGCCAACCCCTGCTCAAGCGCATCCAGCCGCTCTAGGAACCGGTCCAGCGGCTTGATCGGCATCCCGTCGTAGAGCCAATATCCAGGGAAATCAGATCATAGCGGAGCGGCGGCCGCCCTTCGATCGAAAGCCGCCGCGCCTCCGGGTCCAAGCCCGTCGCCGGCGCGTGGATCAGGCGCACGCCGGCGAACTGACAGAGCGGCCCCAGGTCGATGTGACAGGCATCATGGTCATAGTGGCCGGCGATGTGACCCGGCATCATGCCGGAATACGGCGTGAAGGCATCGCGAGCGATCAAGGTCAGCCGGACCCCAGGCTCAGGCTTCATGCCAAAAGCGCGCACTACTGCAACATGGGCGTGGCCGCCACCGACCAACACGATTTCCGTAGTAACGGGCTGAGCCGCGCCGCTTTGCACCGATCTCCGTCCCTACGTTGCCCTGCGGGCGAGCCAAACGGCCAGCCGGTCCAGCGCCTGCTCGATCTCCGGCTGCGAAATACAGTAGGAAAACCGAACCGTCCGATGACCCCGGTCCGGGTCAAAATCCAGGCCAGGCGTTATCGCAACGCCGGTTTCGTCCAACAACTGGGCACAAAACGCCTTGCTGTCATTTGTCCAATGGCCCACGTCGGCATAGATATAAAAGGCACCATTGGCCGGCGCCATTTTGGCAAAGCCCATTGCTGGCAGGCGGTCCAGCATCAGTTGGCGATTGCGGCCGTAGACCGCCCGGTTGGCCTCGCACTCCTCACCGGCATCCAATGCAGCAAGACCTGCGACCTGGCTGATTCCAGGGGGACTGATAAAGAAATTCTGCGCCAACCGCTGAACCGCATCGACCAAGTCGTCAGGCACTACCATCCACCCGATCCGCCATCCGGTCATAGAAAAATATTTGGAAAAGCTGTTAATGACGACAGCGCTTGCGGAATAGCGCGCCGCAGTGTCCGCCTGCCCATCGAACACCAGTCCATGGTAGATTTCATCGCTGATCAACCGGATTCCACGCTCATGGCACGCCACGGCAAAATCCTTCAACTCCACCGGCGACATCATGGTGCCGGCCGGGTTGGACGGACTGGCGATGACTGCACCTGCCAGACCGGACACGCGGTCCAGCATCTCCACGGTCGGCTGGTAATTTGTCTCCGGCCCCGAGGGAAGCCGCACGACTTCGCAACCAATCGCAGACAGAATGTTGCGGTAGCAGGGATAGCTTGGATCGGTGAGCAAGACTTTATCGCCCGCAGAAAAACTTGCGAGGAAGGATAATAGAAATCCGCCGCTCGAACCGGTCGTCACCGCAATGCGATGGGCCGGAATGTCGACCGCATACCAGTCGCGATAGTGCTGCGCCAGACGGTCCCGCAGGGCGGCGGTTCCCAAGGGCAGGGTGTATCCCAGCACTTGACCGTCAATTGCGCGCTTTGCTGCTTCTCTTGCAAGCCGCGGCGCCGGCGTGCTGGGCTGACCAACCTCCAGGTGCAATACATGGTCGCCTCGCGCCTCGCACTCGGCCGCCTGCGCCATCACCTGCATGACCTCAAATGGAGATATGTCGCTTCTTTTTGCCGGGGCAAACCGCATATGCACCTCTAACAATCTGCAAACAAATATAGTGATTTCAACCGCGGCGGATGGCCTATTTGTGCGGCTCCGCCGGCGCAGCCAGCCCGTCGAACCGCGGGTCCGCGGCGGCAAGGCACGACTCCGGATAATTCGGCAGGCCCCTGGCGCACACGATAGCGTTTGCGGGGATCGTCTTCACTTCCTGGTCCAGCGGCGCCCGGTCCAATACAGTCCGCCCTGCGAGTTGTTGGATGGTTGCTTCCGAAATACCGCCGGCAATTGCAGCCAGAAGGATTCTTGTGTTGGGGTTCGTCACCAACAACGGCGTTCCGATCGGTGCGCCCGCGGCGGGGAAAAATACTCCGCCGATCAACCGCCCCGAGCCAAACGGGCGTCCCATGCCAAAAACGCAAGCAACCGCATTTCCTTTGCCGTCAACGGCAACCAGACTGGATTCCGCCCCATTTTCCACCCCACCTGCCGGCGGCCGGGCAAATGGTAGAGCCGCCAGCGTATGGTCGCCCAAGCGGCTGCTGCTCGCATCGCCGGAAGCCGGCAAAGTATTGCGCCAGCGCTCTTCATCGATCTGAAATCCTGCGGTCTTCGCAGCAGCCCAGATCAGGCGTGCAGCGCCACCGCTATAGACAGATCCGCCACCCTGCTCGCGTATTTGGCCCAGCAACGCCGCCAGATCCAATTGTTGCAACTGCGCGCCCACCATTGCTCCGGCCGCAAATACTGCTTGCGCCGCAGGGTCGGACAGCGCGGCCCGCCGCCAATCGTTCACAAACGCGAGCGATGCTTTGTAGTTGAATCGGGCAAGAGCCTCCGCCGGCCCAACAACCTGCCGCCAAGGCAAGACACCGAGGCGCGCATGGATGGCGGCCATGGTGCGGACTGCACCCGGACTTTCAAACCGATAACCACGATGCGTCTGGTTCGCGACGCTGTAATCAAGGCAATAGCCGTAGGCCATCAATCCAGCCGAAGCAGGTTTGGTAACGCTCAGCGCCAGATAGGTAGCGGCTGCGGCGTCGCCGGCGCTGCCGCCAGCCGCCAGCACATCGCGGCCGATCAAAGCTGCGTACGGCTCATCCGTCACCACGCCTCCGGCGAATCCTTGCACATATCCAGGCGACCCAAGTTCCTTATCGCCTGAGCAGCCAGACAGCGCGCCCAGCGCGGTCAGCGCAAAAGCAAATACCCAGGCGAACCGCTTGGATTGACCCCTTGCACCGCCGTGCTTAGCTTGCCATTTGCAGTCCGGTACGCTCGAAAAATGGTTTGACATGATATTCGGTAGCATTTCTGGATTGATGAGCGGGCCCGACCGTAGCCGGTTTTGGCAAAGACGTGCGGTCGCGTTGCTGCTCATCCTCGTGATGGCCGGCGGCATTCTGGCGAGACCGGCAACCGCTCAGACATTCATTCGCGACGCAGAAATCGAAGGTACCATCCGCGGCTGGGCAACGCCACTGCTGCATGCTGCCGGCCTTTCGCCGCGGGATGTTCAGTTCCATATCGTGCAAAGCGACCAGCTAAACGCCTTCGTTGCGGGCGGGCTTCATATTTTCATCTATACCGGGTTGCTGATGCGAACCAAGTCGCCGGAAGAAGTTATCGGCGTACTGGCGCATGAAATCGGCCATATCCGAGGCGGCCATTTGGCCAGGTTTCAGGGTGAGTACGAATCCGCTTCCGCGAAATCCATCCTGTTTACGGTCCTTGGTGTTGCAGCCGCGGTTGCAGCCGGCGACCCAAGGGTTGGATTGGCCGTTGGAGCCTTTGGTCAGACCGCGGCGTTAAAATCGCTATTGCAGTATAGCCGCACACAGGAATCTGCCGCTGATCAGGCGGGCATGGACCTGTTGGATCAAACCGGCCAATCCTCCCGCGGCCTCGCATCGTTTTTGGAGGTTTTGGAAAATCAGGAACTGTTGTTGCCTCAACAGCAGGACCCCTACCTTCGGACGCACCCAATTTCGCGCGAGCGGGTTGAAGCCATTCGCCAGCGTATGCCGAAGTCCAAATTCACGAACGTGCCTACGCCGCCTGCGTCAATCGAAGCGCACACGCGAATGAAGGCTAAACTTGAAGGATTCCTCGCGCCAGTCGGCAAAGTCTTGCGGGATTATCCGGAAACTAATGCCAGCGCCGCTGCCCTCATCGCACGGGCCGTTGCTTTTCATAGGACCAATCGCACGGTTGAGACGGATAACACCCTCGCAGCATTGCTGGCCTTGGAGCCGAACGACCCATACGCGCAGGAACTTGCCGGCCAAATCCGTTTCGAGCGGGGCGACAATGCCGGCGCTCTGGCCGCCTACGCTAAAGCTGCGGCACTCGCACCGAACCAGCCATTGATCGCCATCGCCTATGCGCATGCACTTGTCGTCGACAACAACGATTCCGGACTACCGAAAGCTGTGGCGTTGTTGGAAACCGCTGTCGCTCAAGATCGCGGCGACGCCAGCGCTTGGCGCACGTTGGGCACCGCCTATGGACGCCAGGGAAAGCTAGGCCAGGCGGCGTTGGCGCTGGCGGAATCAGAAATGCTGTTCGACCGTCCCGACCTGGCGTTCCAGCAAGCGAGCCGGGCCAAGACTCTGTTGGCGGTCAATTCGCCGTCCTGGCTGCGGGCAGAAGATATTCGGCAGGAATCGGAACGCCTCATCCTGAAACGCCAGGAAAACCAGCGCAGGCGATAGTCTGTTCTTGCTCGTCAAAACAGCGTGACAAGCCAGCTTTCCGGTTGCGTATGCCTCTCATGGCGATCAAGTTGTCGGGTGACGCTATAGGTCTTTATCAAAGGAAGTTGCCCATGTTTGCTCGGATCGTCGGACCACACCGTATCGTGGCGATAGCCCTGGCTGCGCTGGTGTTACTGCTGCAGCCAACCGTAAGCTTTGCAGATGACTCGATCGACGAAGCGCGCATCGAAAAGATCTTGACGAAGCTGCTGCAAGAAAAGCCGGACCTGGTGATCGACGCCATCCGCGCATATCAGGCACGGGAAGAACAGGCGAAACTAGACGCCCAGCGCCAGCAGGTCGCCGAAAAGAAAGATGCAATCCTGGGCAACGCCAAGGACCCGTTCGTCGGCAACCCGGATGCGAAAATTACCGTCGTTGAGTTCTTTGATTACCGCTGCGGCTATTGCAAACGCTCGCTTCAGACCGTTCTCGACCTCGTTGAGCGCAACAAAGACGTCAAAGTGGTATTCAAGGAGTTTCCAATCCTTGGCGAAGATTCAATTTCCGCCACGCGGGTATCATTGGCCGTCCAACACATAGCGCCTCAGCATTATCGTGAATTCCATACGCAGGCCCTGCATTTCCGCGGGACGCTGAACCTTGACGCCGCAGTGAAAATCGCTGTCGATCTGGGCATCAACAAGGCGGCGTTGGAAAATGCGATGAAAGATTCTGCGATTAGGGATGCGATTCAATCGAACTATGATTTGGCCGAAGCCCTGAACATCCGCGGCACGCCGGCTTTTGTCGTCGGCGAGCAGATCGTGCCCGGCGCTGTTAGCCTGGAAACACTGGAAGCGATGATCGCCAAGCTGCGCGGCTAGGGCCAGTTTCGCTTTTGGAATGCCGTTGCAGCTTTGCTTTGCCGCGGGGAATGCCTACGAAATAGGATGAAGGGGACGGCAGATGCGCCTCGAAACGATTGGAGTCATGAGCCCCGGCGACATGGGCCACGGCATTGGAAGGGCCCTCCGTGAGAGCGGCCGCCGCGTGCTCACCAACCTGACCGGGCGCAGCACGCGTTCGCTGGAATTGGCGAAAAGCGCAGGGTTGGAGAATGCCGGAAGCCTTGAGGCAATCATGGCCGAAGCCGACCTTATGCTGTCCATCGTTCCGCCATCCGCCGCGGAATCCTTCGCCAGGGACGTCGCGGCGGCTATGGGCGCTGCGGGCCGCAGCCCGATGTTTGCCGATTTGAATGCCATTTCGCCGGCGACATCCGCAGCCATCGGCAACATTATCGGCAACGCCGGCGCATCTTATGTCGATGGCAGCATCATTGGGCTGACGCCCGGCAAAGCAGCGGCGCCACGAATCTATGTCTCTGGGCCTGATGCAAAGCCTCTGGAGGCGTTGACGACAGACACCATGACCTGGCGCTTTGCTGGTAACGAGGCAGGCCGGGCATCAACCTTGAAGATGCTGTACGCCGGCCTGAACAAGGGTACCTGGGCCTTGCAGGCGACCATGGCTATCGCCGCAGAACGCTATGGCCTGTTTGACGCCTTTATGAATGAGGTTTCCGGCAGCGACCCGGCCCGGGCAAAGAGCATGGAAAATTGGGTCGGCTTTTTGGCGGCGGACGCCGAGCGATGGCATCCCGAAATGGCGGAAATCGCAGAAACGCTGGCCGCCATCGGTGCTGCAACCGGATTTCACCGTGGCGCTGAAGACGTATTCAAGATGCTGGCCCGCACTCCACTAGCAGAGGAAACCCGTCAGACCTGGGACCGGTCCCGTACGATGAAAGAATCCGTCAAAATATTCGCAGAAACTCTGGCAATTGAGACGAAAAAATCAGTAGACACTCGTTAAGATCGTGCTTATGCGAAAATCAGATATCCGTTCCGTGAATAGAAATGAGTGCAGAATGCTGGAAGTAAATTCCCCTCAAGACATGAAAAACCATGTAGGCCAAGAGTTGGGGGTAAGCGATTGGGTGTTGATCGATCAAGACCGTATTAACCGATTTGCCGAGGCTACGGATGACCGTCAGTGGATTCACATCGACAGCGAACGCGCTGCCCAGGAATTGCCGACCAAGTCCACCATTGCGCATGGATATTTGACGATGTCGTTGATCGCCGGCCTGCCGGTGTTCAAGATCAATAACACGTCGAATATGATCAACTATGGCGTCAATCGGCTGCGCTTTACCTCTATGGTCCCGGTGAACAGCCGCGTGCGCCTGCGGACAAAACTTTTGGCGGCTGACGAAGTAAAAGGGCACGGCGTACGGCTGACCTGCGAACAGACGATGGAAATCGAAGGCGAGAGCCGTCCGGCGCTGGTCGCTGAAACTTTGATGATTGCTTATTCGTGACCCAGTGACAACCGCTCAATTGCTGCGCGCCACACCTGTTTGCGCGCAGCAGATGACCGGAGCAGTCTGGAGCGCTTGCGCTGTCCGTGAACCTGGACGCCATGCGCCAGCATAAGTCCGAACGCGCCAAGCAACAGCACCTGAAAAACGCCCTGGCTTTCGCCGCGGCCACCCCAATTTAGCGCTGCAAGAACGCCAATTGCGATGCAAAGACCGAATACGGCCGATCCGATCCATCGGTGTCGCCGCAAGATTCGCTTCTCTTCCGAGGCAAGCGCATTCAACGCGGCCTCGCGGATAGCCGCTTCATCGACGCCGCGCGCCAGCAAAGTGATCACCCGCTGCTGGGTAGCGATCCCAAGGCGCTCGCCGCTATCTGCGCGCCGGGGAGATGTCACCCAGTCCTCGCTATAAGCAGCGATCCGTTCAGAATCGTCTGCGAGCTCCAGTTCATCCGGGGAGCGGGTATCGTCTTCCATGCCTGCCGTTGGTTCCACCTTTACAGCCATAGAATTCACTCCCCGGTGGAGCTCAATGCATTAGCGCGAGTAGAACTCGATCACGAGGTTCGGCTGCATCTGGACCGGATAGGGTACGTCGGCCAGCTTCGGCGCCCGGACATAGGTGCCCTTCATATCATTGTGATCGACGTCCAGGTAATCCGGCACATCCCGCTCGCCTGATTCGATGGCTTCCAGGATCAACGCCATGTTGCGGCTCTTGTCGCGCACGGACACAACGTCGCCATCCTTCACCTGATAGGACGGAATGTTGACGCGCTTGCCGTTCACGGTCACATGGCCGTGGTTGACGAACTGACGGGCGGCAAACACAGTCGGCACGAACTTCATGCGATAGACCACGGCGTCCAAACGGCGCTCCAGCAGGCCGATCAGGTTCTCCGAGGTGTCACCACGGCGACGGACGGCTTCTTCGTACAGCCGGCGGAACTGCTTTTCAGTGATATTGCCGTAGTAGCCTTTCAGCTTCTGCTTGGCGCGCAGCTGGGTGCCGAAATCGGTCGGCTTCTTGCGGCGCATGCCATGCTGGCCTGGGCCCGACTCGCGGTTGTTGAGCGGGCTTTTCGGGCGGCCCCAAAGGTTGACGCCCAGGCGGCGGTCAATCTTATGCTTCGCCTCAATGCGTTTAGACATGGATGTGGTCCTTTTGCAGGATGATGTTTGTTGTTCTGATAGTCTTGGCCGCACCGCCGGGGCGAATGGGCAAGCGAGGTCGGGCGAACTTTGGCTCTACCTGCATTCTCAGAAAGCTAAGCGATGCTTATAGTGGATGCATCGACCCGTTGTCAAACCCCAAGAGCCCTATGCCCGGAGCCCCTGCCCCATGGCCAAATCAGACCTGCCAATCCTCGAACAACGCCGCATCGAAGCCGCCCTGGTCAAGCCGATTTATGAAGAGATGGCTGCCGCCCTTGGCGACGCTAAGGCCCAGGAAATCCTGGGCGCCGCAATCACGAAACATGCGGTTGCTCAAGGCAAGGCCTATGCCGATGCCGCCCGCGCCGAAGGGCGCGAGCCATCGCTTGCCGGATTCAGGGCGCTGCTGCCGCAATGGCAGGCCGGTGGCGCGCTTGAGATGGAAATGATCACCGAAACCCCGGAACAGGTTGATTTCAACATTACCCGCTGCCGCTATGCCGAGATTTATCGGGAAATGGGCCTTGGCCATATTGGCCATTTGCTATCCTGCAACCGCGACGGCACGTTCTGCGAAGGGTATGATCCTTCGATCAAATTCGAGCGCTCCCAAACGATTATGAATGGCGCGAGCCATTGCGACTTCCGGTATTCAGCGAAAGCGAAATAGCATGTCCTCCAAAATCGCCATTGTTGGCACTGGGCTGGTCGGCCGGGCCTGGTCCATCGTTTTTGCCCGAGCCGGCCATACCGTGCAGATTTTCGATCCGGTCGAAGGCGCGGCAGCCAAGGCGCTGGCTCTGATCGAACAAAACCTGCCTTCGTTAGGCGAGGCTGGCCTGCTGCGCGGCGAGACGCCCGCCGCCGTGCTGGCGCGCATCCGGCGGGCCGGGACCCTGGAGGAAGCCCTGGACGGCGCGGTCCATTGCCAGGAAAGCGCGCCCGAGCGGGTGGAGGTGAAGGCAGCGCTTTACAAAGACCTGGACCGCGTCGCCGCGCCGGAGACGGTTCTGGCCAGTTCGACCAGCGGGATTCCTGCGTCGAAATTTTCGGAGGGATTGGCCGGCCAGCGCCGTGTGCTGGTGGCGCATCCGATCAACCCGCCCCACATCATCCCGCTGGTGGAGATCGTGCCGGCGCCCTGGACCGATCCCGTTATTGTACAGCAAACCCGCGACCTGATGGCCGCCGTCGGCCAGAGTCCGATCAGCTCAACGCGGGAGATCAACGGCTTCATCGTCAACCGCCTACAGGGCGCGCTGCTGGCCGAAGCGTTCCGGTTGGTCGAGGATGGCGTTTGCTCGGTCGCGGATGTGGATGCGGCAGTGGCGGATGGCCTCGGCCTGCGCTGGTCGTTCATCGGGCCGTTCGAAACCATCGACCTGAATTCCGCACAGGGCGTCCCTGGCTATTGCGACATGCTGGGCCAACTCTACTATGATCTGGCGAAGGAACAGGCCGACCCGCGGGAATGGACTCCCGGCCTGGTCGCCAGGATCAACGAACAACGCCGCGCCGCTCTGCCTTTGGCGGAGCATCAGGCACGGCAAAATTGGCGCGACCGGCGGCTGGCGGCTTTGGTCGGCCACAAACGCGAGCAAGCAAAGAAGGACGAAACCCCATGACCCAAGATACCATCCGCATCGGCCTGATCGGCGCGGGCGGCAACGTGCGTTCCCGCCATATTCCCGGCTTCCGCAAACAGGCGAATGTCGAGATCGTCTCGGTCGCCAACCGCACCCGCGCCTCCGGCCAGGCGATTGCTGACGAGTTCGGCATCGCCAAGGTATGCGACGGCTGGCAGGAGGTTCTGGCCGACCCGAACGTGGACGCTGTCTGCATCGGCACCTGGCCCTACATGCACCGCACGCTCACCATCGCCGCGCTGGAGGCCGGCAAGCATGTCATGTGCGAGGCGCGTATGGCCATGAACCTGGACGATGGCAAGGCGATGCTGGCCGCCTCCCAGAAACAGCCAAAGCTGATTGCCCAGATCGTGCCTGCGCCGCATACCCTCGCCTTCGACCGCACCATTCGCGAGATGGTGGCCGGCGGCGCTATCGGCGAGGTCATCGCAGTCGACGCCCGCATCGCGGCCGCCCGCGCCTTTCCGAACGCCGGCAGCCCGGTGCACTGGCGTCATGACCGCGACCTCTCCGGCAACAATGTCATGAACATGGGCATCTGGTATGAGGCGATGATGCGCTGGGTCGGCCAGATGAAGACGGTCATGGCCGTCGGTCAGAGCGTCGTGAAGCACCGCCTGGACGCCGATGGCAACCGCGTCGCCATGCGCATTCCGGACCATGTCGATGTCATCGGCGAGTTGGAGCAGGGCGGCCAGATGCGGTTCAACGTCTCCAGCGTCGTCGGTCACATGCCCTCGTTGGCGGACGTGCACATTTTCGGCACCGAAGGCACAATCCGCCTGCACCAGCCGGTGGGCGGCGAGATGGCTCTGAGCGCTGGCAAGAAGGGCGACAAGGACCTGTCCCCCGTCGCCACCGACGCGGCGAAGAAAGGCGGCTGGCGCGTGGAGGAGGAGTTCATCAACGCCATCCGCGGTAACGAGCCGATCACCCATACCGACTTCACCACTGGCTGTAAGTACATGGAATGGACCGATGCAGTCACGATGAGCCTGCGAGGACGGCAGGCGGTAACGCTGCCGCTGTAGGCGGATGCCGCCCAGTCGCGGCAACATGACGCCACGTCCCGATCCGTCGTGACGTGGCGCGTTGCCGTTGATCTATATCAAAGGTAAGAATTGATACTTGGCATTTGATGAGTCCGAACAGGATAGGACCATCGAATATTTTTGGAAGG